>NZ_JAKLTL010000002.1:0-485078 GCF_022012315.1 Acinetobacter sp. ME22 | reverse complement strand
ATGCCTTGCATGGTTTTTTATGGTCTTCGCTTTAGTACCAATCCATTAGTGAAACACCGACACCGATATAATTAGCACGATGGTTATAGTCAATCAAACTTTCTCCATAACCATTAAAGTACTGTACTTGTCCACGTAATTTGCCTTTAATCGGGAAAGTCCAGTCAAACTGTACAGCGCCATGTGAAGCATCGCCTGTTCGTAGTGAATGACGTAACATTAAGGAAAAATCATTGTCTTTCCAACGATAAAAACCTGTAATGTCACCTCGCCCTATATAGTTTTCAATATCGGGGTTGTTATCATCGGTCGCATCTTCAGGCAAACGATACCAAGGGCGAATCATCACTGCAAAATTACCACGCTCTAATCCAAAGTTCAGCATGACCCGATTCCAGCTTCGTGAAAATGGATCTGCCCGACCATTAGACTGATGATTCAACGTAATACCAAATAAACGCCCATCCAATCCCAACAAGTTGTAATTAGTTCTAAACATTAAACTTGCTTCAGGCTCATAATTGGTTTCACGAAATGGTCGTGAATTGTCTTCGTTATACACTTGCCAACGCGAAGACTGGGTATAGCCTAACCACAAGTCACCATTATTCCCAAAGATGTTTTCCCATGCTTTAGTTTTTAATGACAACTGGAACTTCGCTTCTGTCGAATTTAAATCCTGACGTGTTGTTACAGTATTGAGTGGATTTGGACTGCTTGGAAGTTCATTTCGGTCACTTGTCCAAAACACAGGCAGTACATATACAGGTTTATATCCACGAATATTCCATGTACCGAGTTTGCTCTTTTCCGACAATTCCCAACGACTATCTAACAATGAGTCTTGTGTATTGAGTGGCTGACGCGCATCGTGCGAATAAATAAAGTGCAAAGACTGTGACAATTTATCTTTTAAACTGTCTTGCTTGGCGGTACTGGCATCAGTCGCAGCCTGAGCAGAAACTGCCAAATTGGCTGTTGCTGCTGTCTGTGAAGCAGCCATCACAGGCGCATTGTCCTGCATTGTTTTGGGCTTAAAGTAACTGTCATAACAGGCTAGGCGATCTGGATCACCAATAATTCCTGCACATGCCTGACCGCTGTTTGGATGAAAGCTTTCTGTGGTCTTTTCATCAGCAAAGCTTACAGAACAACATAATAAACTGCCGCCAAGCACTGGAATAAATCGCAGTACTTGGGATTTACGTTCAAAAGGTTTGAACGGCATAGATTGAATCTCCAGCAAATTAATTCACTTGTTTAATTTCAAAACCCAGTTGCTCTAGCTGTTCGCGTTTTGCAAATGGTGCTACAACAGCCTTAGTCACTTTTTGATTTAGCAAATATTGCGCCACAACACGTTTTAAATCGTCCAAAGTGACTGCCAAAATACGTGCACGCAACTCAGTTCTAAATGCTGGCGAACGCTGATGCAACAGAGCATAACATGCACTAATCGCTTCACCTGCTGGAGAACCTGGTTTGTCCATACCTGCCACTAAACCAAGAATCGCTTCTTCAAGTTGATGTGGCTGCTGAGGTGCTGTCATGAGCCAATTTAAACTGGCTTCAAAGTCTTGGAAAGTTTCAGTTAAGCGAGGGTCACGGTAACTATAGAAACGGAACGCACAGGCATTGCCATCGTAGCTTGCACCACCACCATAAGCACCGCCTTTTTCACGAATCGCGCTATGCAAGAAGCCATTACGCAAATATCCTGCCAAGACCATAAATACAGCAGCATCTGGATGTGACACTTCAACTGCTTGATAAGCCGATGAACAGAACTGAACATTACTTTGAATTAACCAAGCTTGATCTTGCGCTGAGTTTTCACGCACGACTTGCTGAAGCTCGATTGGTTGATGTTCAACTTCAACCTTGTTCCATACATCTTGTACATGCTCAACCAGTCGTTGGCTATGCATATCTTCACAAACAAGCAGGAACTGTTTTGGCGCTTGTAACAACAATTGGTGAATATTTTTAAGCTCTTGAATGAATGCCGCATAGGCTTGTTCATCTTTTTGAATGCGCTCAATCAACTCAGCCAACCAATTCAGCGCACCTAAACCTGTATTAAAATAATCACGCTCAGCCAAGGCACTCATATGACGCGATGCGATTTGCATAGCATAGCTGTGCCCTGAACCTGACAAACGTGACTGCCAACGTGTTTTGCGCTGTTGCAATAATTCTAAAATACGGTCTTTTTCATCGAAACGCAGTTTTTCAAAAGCCAGTTTCAATAAACCAATCGCATCGAGGCGATCTGCCAAAGATTTTGTGGTTAGGGTTAAAAATGCACTGATTTTATTTTTATCGTTCAAGCCACTACGTAACGATGCACCCATGCCCAAGCCACCGCTTACCGCAGTTTGTACATGTTGCAAAGCTAAATAGTCATATTCACCTGCACCAACTTCACCAACCAAAATAGACAGCAAGTTGAAATACGGCGACTGCACTACAGCGTCTGGGATTTCAACAATCACTTGTTGATAGTACAAACCATTGGTTCCTGCATGATACAAATGTAATGGCATGTCATCATTATTGCTAATAATCTCACGTAGCTCGCCTTGTACAATCTGAATTTCCGCGGGAATATCTTCTAAACCAACTTTTGGCAATAACTCCAAATTATCAGGTGTTTCCTGACGTTTGTTGAGTGCTTCAGTATTGGCAATAATTTCAGCACGGTCAGCGTCTGTTAAGCTCGCCTCAATCTGATCTAAACGTGCCTGTTCTTGTTGCTGTTCTTCTGCTGATTTATTCGCATCTGGAACAAGCGTTAACTGCACGCGATGAGGGTTATCCAACAAATAAGTCTGAATCAGGTTCGACAACCACATTGGGTCTTTGAGTTCTTCTTTGACCGATTCAATTGCAGCATCGACATCCCAAACATCCACTGGGTCACTGTGATGAATTGCGCTGCTTAAACCATTTAAAATCAGACTTAAACCATACGGCGTACCATCTCCACCGACTTCACGTTGATGTAATTCAATCTGATGTAAAATTGAATCGACCACTTCTGAATCAGCAGGTTGAGATGCAACCTCTTGTAGAACTTTCAATACACCATTTTTAAAGGTTTCTGCATGTTCAGGATCTGAACCTTGAACTGCACAGTAGAAAGTCATTTCAAAATTGCTGTCATCTACACCCATAAATGGGCCAGTCGAATCAGCATAACCACAGGTTTCTAAATAATGACGTAATGGTGAAGCTGAGTTTTCGAGTAAAACACCTTCAACCAAACGCATACCTAAACGCAGTTTGATGTCACTGGCTTGTGGCAACAACCACGCCAACACATGATAGGTCTTGTCTTTAAGATCTTCAGCATCCACCGCATAGGTTTCAGTCACTTCAATCGGTGCTGCTAGGCGTTGCTCAGGCGTTGAATGTAAGGTTTTACCCGCTTGGAACTTATGCAATGCCTGAGTTTGAATTTGCTCTTGCAACTCGTATGCGGTTTGATTACCAAAAGTCATAAATACCGCATTACTCGGATGATAATGCGTTTGATAAAACTCACGTAACTCGGCATAAGTTAAATCTGGAATGTCTTTTGGCTCACCACCCGAATTGTAGTGATAGGTTGTGGTCGGGAATAAATGATGCGCCAATTGATGATACAACTGATCTGAAGGTGAGCTCATCGCCCCTTTCATTTCGTTAAATACCACACCTTTAAATACAGGTTTGCCTTGCTCGTCAAGTTCTACACGAATCCCTTCTTGAGCAAAATCAAGCGGATTGAGATTCGCAGCAAATGCAGCATCCAAATAAACTGAGAGCAAGTTTTGAAAATCTTTCTTGTTTTGTGTTGCAAATGGATAGGCTGTCCAGTCTGCTGAGGTAAATGCGTTCATGAACGTATTTAACGAACGGCGAATCATTAAAAAGAATGGGTCACGCACAGGAAAACGCTCTGAGCCACACAACGCCGTATGCTCTAAAATATGCGCTTCACCCTTTGAATCCATCGGCTGTGTACGGAATGCAACTAGAAATACATTTTCATCATTTTCACTTGCAAGATGATAATGCACAGCACCCGTTACTTTGTGTTTATATTCATAAACATCGATGTCTAAAGCCTCAACATGATGCTGACGTAACAGCTGAAACGCAGGATGAATAGTTTGAGTAATGGTTTCAGTGACATCTACAGTCATGTGCTCTCCTAAATAAAAATCATCTTCAATCATATTTTGTTATTATGCGATAGATATTGTCGCTTTTCATATAAAAACTTGAGTATTTTGGTTTTTATGCTGCAAGCGCAGATCAAATCTACAACGAAAATAATCCCTTTAATCCATGTAAAAATACAAAGTGTAGATGACAATGAAAAAATCTTACCTATTCGCAATCTCTTGTCTGATTTCAAGCAGCTTATATGCAAGTCCGAACTGTGATCGGCTAGCCAAAATTGCTGATGATAATGGTGCAAACTATGGCACAAAATATAGTTACACAGTCAAAGGGCCTAAAGGTTATCGCAGCTACTTTCATACCGCACCTTCTGAGCAATGCAAAATGAAGAATGTCTTTATTATTCCTAAAGATTCTGTGATTGCTTACCAAGAATTTAAAAATGAGAATGAGCTTTGGCTGTATGTCATGTATATCAGCAATAATGGTGTCGATACAGAGGGCTGGGTGAAAGCAAAAGATTTTAAAGTTTCAGGACGAATCAGTCCAAATTAAGAGCAAACACATTTTCAACAGGGTATTGATTATACGAGGAATGATCGAAAAAACTTAGGCTATTTTAAATCATTACGTCAGTAACTCATCCTATATATTTATAATCAAATTTCGAATAAAACCTGAATTTTATTCATCTTATCTACTGTAATGTTTAGGCTTCGTGTAAAATGTTTAGCCTTAAAAACTTGCAATGAGCCCACACATGTCAAAAATTGCCCTTTTTGCACTTGGTAATGCCCTAATTGACCAAGAATTTCAGGTTTCCGATGATTTCTTAGCTACACAAAACTTGCAAAAAGGCACCATGCAATTGACCGATGGTGATACTCAAGCAGCGCTGTATCAAAACCTACAAGCCTCTCAAGTTTATAAAGGTCAAGCAAGTGGTGGTTCTGCAGCCAATACAACGGTTGCTTTTAGTGCTTTGGGTGGTCGTGCATTTTATGGTTGCCGCGTAGGTAACGATGAACTTGGTCAACTATACTTAGATGGCTTAAACGATGCAGGTATTTTCACTGCTCAGCAGTCAATCAGTGAAGGTGTTACTGGTACGTGTATGGTACTGATTACGCCAGATACCGAACGTACTATGCATACTTACTTGGGAATTACCGCTGAACTTTCTGTCAATCAAATTGACTATAGCGCTTTACAAAACGCTGAATGGCTGTATATCGAAGGTTATTTATCGACTAGCGATACAGCTCGCCAAGCTGTTGCTCAAGCACGCAAAATTGCCAAAGAAAATGGCGTCAAAATCGCTTTATCTTTGTCCGATCCAGCCATGGTGCAATATGCACGTGCGGGCTTAACAGAATTATTGGCTGATGGTGTTGATTTGCTGTTCTGCAATGAGCAAGAAGCATTGATGTTCACCGAAACAGCCGATATCGATGCAGCACTGGCAGTTTTGCTAGAAAACAACCAAAATGTCGTGATTACTTTGGGTGAAAAAGGTGCATTGGTTGCAAGCCAAAACGAACAAATTCAAATTGAAGGTCGTCCAGTAAAAGCAGTGGATACCAATGGTGCTGGTGATGCCTTTGCAGGTGCATTCCTTTACGCGATTCATCAAGGCTCAAGCCTAGAGCAAGCCGCTGAACTTGCTGTGTTAATTTCAAGTGAAGTGGTTGCTCAATTTGGCCCACGTCTTGCGATTGAAAAATATGCTAGACTACAGCAAAACATTGAAATGGATCTTGCATAATGACTCAAAAAATTTGCATGACTGAAGATGTTCCTGAGCGTGAAGCCCGTGCTTTCGATACCCCTGAAGGTAGCACGCTTTTTATTACGCAACGTGATGGAATGTTTTATGCATATAAAAATTTGTGTCCGCATTTGCAAGTTGAACTGGAGTTTTTAGAAAACCAGTTCTTAGACCAAGATCAGGAATATATTCAATGTTCAACGCATGGCGCTTTATTTAACGTCGAAACAGGTGAATGTATCTCTGGTCCATGTCTGGGTGAGTCGCTACAAAAAATAGCGATTCAAGTCCATTCTGATGGCGGTATTTACTTATCTTGAGATGTTCATGATGAGTCTACATACTTTCTTGACCAGTGCTGAACTCATGCCATTTCACGCCAGTGTAATGGCATTGGTGATTTTAAGTCTGGTCGAAACTGTCGGGTTTTACTTAGGTGGACGACCATTTGCCTCACTCAAGCATTTGATTCCACATATGATTAAAACACCATTGTTAGAAATAAAGTTTTCTAAAATCCTGATTGTGGTTTTTTTTCTGATTAATTTCAGTTTTGCGGGTTATTTTCTGCAATTATTCTTTTTTGCTTATCAAAATACCTTTGCTCCTGTGGTTTATTTACTCCTCCCCACACTCGTGATTGCCCTATTCTTTACCGTATTTATGATTCACTGCCTTGATCAGGTGATTCGCCCACAATTTGAACGCAAACAAAAAAACCTGATTGGTCGCTTAGCCACGATTTGCAATGGCAATGCCCGCCCTGAAAGTACTGCACAAGCTCGGGTACGAGATGAATATGGTCAGTTACATTACGTGCAGGTACGCTCTGAATTTGGTGAAATTGAAATGCATTCGCAAATTATTCTCATTCGAATGCGTGAATCTTATTACATCGCAAAAAAAATTGTTGAGTCTAATCATCTATTTGATGATGATATGTTTAATCACCAAGATAACTAAAGTATGAAGACAGGTTTTTGACTTGTCGAAATGTTATTTGAGTCATACAATCCTGCATCTTTTGTGGCATTTATCGCCATTTATTCCCGATTCAATTTTAGATGCAAGGTAATCTCATGAAAAAACAACTTGGAAAGCTCGCCTTTAAATTTTCAGGTTGGACTTATCATATTCAAGATGGCATTCTTGAAGATAAGCAAGTTTTAATTGGCTTTGAACATACTTCCATCATGGATGGCATATTATCATGGTCAATGTTTCAAATTTTAGGGATTCAAACGCATACCCTTGTTAAAAAAGAGCTATTTAAAGGCCCTCTTTCTCCTGTGCTTAAATCATTTGGCGCGATTCCTGTCGACCGTAAAGCTAAACAAGATATTGTTCAGCAAATGGTGCAGCAGTTCCAAAGTCACGAAAAATTTAATCTGGTGATTGCCCCTGAAGGAACTCGTGCAAAAAATGGCGAACCTCGCAAACCCATCCGTACAGGTTTTTGGCATATTGCTAAAGCAGCGAATGTCCCGATTGTTATGATGTATGCCAACGCAAAAACCAAACAAGGCGGGATTATTGGTAAAATTTATCCAAATGACTTCGACCAAGATATGAAACAAATTCAGGAAATGTATTTGCGTCTAACTGGTCTAGATATCGTCATTCCTCCAGCAAAAAGCCTATAGAATGTCGGGTTTTAGGAAATCACTATTTTTCAAAAAACAGCGTTGTGGTAGAATCTCTGCATTTTGATATGGCATAGACCAATCTTTAAGGAGCATATTTGCATGGCGGGTCATTCCAAGTGGGCTAATACTAAGCATCGTAAAGCAAAACAAGATGCGAGCCGCGCTAAAGTATTCACAAAATTTATTCGTGAAATCGTTACAGCTGCCCGTTTAGGCGGTGGTGATGTGGCGTCTAACCCTCGTTTACGTGCTGTCGTTGAGAAATCATTAGTCGCAAATATGACGCGTGATACGATCAACCGTGCAATTCAGCGCGGTGTTGGTGGCGAAGAAAATGCTGATTTAAAAGAAGTGACTTACGAAGGTTATGGCGTTGGCGGTGTTGCTGTTATTGTTGAAACCATGACAGATAACTTAAACCGTACCGTACCTGATGTTCGCCATTGTTTCTCTAAAACAGATGGTAACTTAGGGACTGCGGGTTCAGTGGCGTATATGTTTACTAAACGCGGTGAAATTACGTTTGAAGATGTGTCTTTAGAAGACAAAATCATGGACGTGGCTTTAGAAGCTGGCGCTGAAGATATTGAAGTAGCAGAAGATGAAATTTTAGTCATCACCACACCAGAAACTTTTGGTGACATTCAAGATGCGCTAGCAGCAGCAGGTTTAAAATCTGACAATGCTGAAGTGGTTATGAACCCTTCAACAAAAGCTTTAATTTCTGACATCGATCAAGCGAAAAAAATCGTAAAAATGATTGATATGTTTGAAGATTTAGATGACGTTCAAAACGTTTATACCAACGTTGAATTCTCAGATGATGTCCTTGAACAATTAGATGCTTAATTTGGCATTGATCAAAAATGGGCTTTCAAGCCCATTTTTGATGGATTAAAGATCAATCACTTTTCTACATCCAAAACAAAACCATCGCAAAAGCCAAAAAACATATCCCTGAAAGATAATGAATATGTCGTGTATATTGCTGTAATTTTTTTAAATATCGTGGATGTGTGAGCAATTCTACTAGACCCCGATTCCAAATCGTCACCACGGCAACCATCCACACACAAAGTCCCAATGTACTGAGTAAATGACGCTGTTCTGCAAGCAAAACCATTAGACTGGTATAAAACATCCAGTTTTTAGGATTAAGTAAACTCGATTGTAGTCCTAATCCCAATAAGTAATATCCACTGATGTCTTGAGATTTTGAATTTGGAGATGATGTTAGTTCAAGGGGTTGATTTGCATAGCGTATGCACAAATATGCCAAATACAGCAGATATGCTGCGCCCACATAACGTAAACCCATAAAAACCTGAGCATTCAATTGACCCAACTGACTGAGTGCAAGCATCAACCCCAATAAAATCAGAGCATTTCCCAAAGTAATTCCCCATGCAACTTGATAAGCTGCCTGACGTGAATAGCGCAGCAAGGTTGTAAATAATAGGAAAAAATCTGGGCCAGGAGAAAGCAAAGCCAAAAAATGAGTCACCGCAATTGCAATAAAAAACTTCATATCACACTCTAAAAATAAGGTGATAGCAGCTTAGAAAATTGTGATTTCTATTTATTGTAAAAAAGTGCGGGAAAAGCCATGCTGATATTGTCTTGGGGTAACGCCTGTATGTGCTTTAAAGACTTTATGAAAATGACTTTGATCAGCAAACCCTAAATCTGTCGCCAAGTAGCTAATTGGCGCACCTTGCTTGAGATGCTGACGTGCCTGATGGATTTTAAGATTCAATTGATACACATGCGGCGTTAAACCCAAGTGTGCTTTAAACAAACGAATCACCACATAACGGCTGACTCCAATCCTTTCTGCAAGCTGTTGCAAAGATAAAAAACCTTGTGCTTGCTGGCAAAATTCCATCAATATTTTTAAATGCTTTTGAAAATAAACCTGTTGCGGCAATTGTTGCCAATCAAAATAAGGAAATAAGAGCTGCGTTAAGCCCTCAATTAAGGCATGTTCTTTTTCAACCATCAGCGTATTTGAATCAAAGAGTGTCTGATTCATTCGACAAAAAGCGTCATAACGTACCTTGTCATTCAGCACGAAAGGTCTCAATTGTGGTATTGCAATGCTTTCAAGCAACGAAGTATGTGCTTCTATTGAGAGTTGCTCTAACCAAGCCGCATCGATATGCAACATCTGGTAACTCCAGTGCTGTTCTGGCAAAGGATTACAGGAATGCTCAATGTGTGCAGGAATGACGACTAGACTCCCCTGTCGGATACAGACTTCATCTGTGAAGGCACTATAAAATTGGCTTTGACCTGCATCGACAGCACCAATCGATAAAGTGGGATGACTATGTGCTTTATAGCAAATACGGCTTTGGCATGCCCGCCGTGTTTCTACATAGGGCATGCGAGGGTCAGACCAGAACTCAAGCGAGTTCGGTAACTGCAAGGGCTTGTTCAATATCCTGCTCTAAGCTTTCTGGTTTGGTGGTTGGTGCATAACGGTTCAGAATTTCACCATTTCGACCAACAAGAAACTTGGTAAAGTTCCATTTAATGCTTTGACTGCCAAGCACACCTTTGGCTTCGCGTGTCAATAGTCTAAAAATTGCATGGGCTTCAGGGCCTTTCACATCAATTTTGGCAAACATCGGGAAACTTGCCCCATAATTGCGCTGACAGAAAGCTCCAATTTCATCATTGCTCGCAGGGTCTTGCCCACCAAATTGGTTACAAGGAAAACCCAAAACGACAAAACCTTGATCTTGATACTTTTTATAGAGTTTTTCCAAACCAGCAAATTGAGGTGTAAAACCACATTTACTGGCAGTATTTACTATTAAAAGTACCTTACCTTCATAATCAGCCATAGACTGAATATGACCATCGAGGCGCTCTGCTTCTAGTTGATATATCTTTGTCATGGATAAGTTTCCTCATCGCTTTTTTCTTGTGTTTTTAGGTCTAAGGATGCTGAGTTTATGCAGTAGCGCAAACCCGTTGGTTGAGGACCATCTTCAAAAACATGCCCCAAGTGCGCATCGCAGTGATGACACACAATTTCAACTCGCTCCATTCCGTGGCTCAAATCATCGTGTTCTTCTATTGCACTATTATTAATTGGTTTATAAAAACTTGGCCAACCACAACCGCTGTCGAACTTGGCTTCCGAATCAAACAATGGCTCACCGCAACAACGGCAAACATAAGTTCCTGACTGTTTAGTATTCCAGTATTTTCCTGTAAATGGGGCTTCTGTCCCTTTCTGACGTGTAATTCGATATTCTTCTGGCGATAACTCTCTTTGCCATTCTCTCGGTGTTTTATTGAGTTTTCCCATGATTCTATCCCTGTCTATTTTGCTGTTTAAAATAGGATAATCCTATATTTACGTCATTCATTCTAAAATTTCTAGTCTTAAATTCACAAATTACAAAACATGTATAAATGACTAAAAAGCAAAAGGTGAGCAAAATTTAAAATATTAGTGAGCAAATTAATTTATTAAATGCTTTTTTGTAAGCAGTATTAGTGCTACTCTTACAGCCATTCTTGCTTAGGATTAAAAAATGTCGCAAAAAAAGAGCGTTATTTTTAAAAATCTGCTGCCTGTGATCAAACAGTATCAGCAGGCAGGATTTACGCATGAAAAAATTGTTAGCTTACTTCGAGATCAACATGATCTTGACCTAGTAACAACTGAAACATTTAAAAGTTATTTATATCGTTATGCAAAAGTGAACTCCACTCCTTCCGAGACCATCAAAATGACGAACACCATCCAGACCCCACGTGAAATTAAAAAGTCATCAAAACTTGAGCATGTTTGCTATGACATTCGTGGACCAGTGTTACGAGCGGCCAATGAGATGGAAGAACAAGGGCATAAGATTATCAAGCTCAATATTGGCAACCCTGCCCCGTTTGGCTTTGAAGCGCCTCAAGAAATTATTAATGATGTTGCTTTAAATCTGCCGAATGCGATTGGCTATACCGACTCGCGCGGCATTTTCCCTGCACGTAAAGCGATTTGCCAGTATTACCAACAAAAAGGCATTCTCAACATGCACGTCAATGATGTGTATGTCGGTAATGGTGTATCTGAACTGATTGTCATGGCCATGCAAGGTTTGCTTGACGACGGCGATGAAATGCTAGTTCCAATGCCAGATTATCCTCTTTGGACAGCTGCAGTGAACTTATCAGGCGGTACAGCCATTCATTATAAATGTGATGAAGAAAATAGCTGGTATCCTGATATTGCCGATATGGAAAGCAAAATTACGGCAAATACCCGCGGGATTGTCGTAATTAACCCAAACAACCCAACAGGTTCGGTGTATCCACGTCATATTTTGCAGCAGATCGTGGCTTTAGCTAAAAAATATGACCTGATTTTATTTGCTGATGAAATTTACGACAAAATCGTTTATGACGGTATTGAACATGTTGCCTTGGCATCGCTTGCAGGTAATCAACTGTGTATTTCATTTAATGGCTTGTCTAAAGCGTATCGTATTGCAGGTTTCCGTGCAGGATGGATGGTCATTACAGGTGATAAATCACGTGCAACCGACTATATTGAAGGTCTAGATATGTTGGCTTCAATGCGTCTTTGCGCCAACCATCAAGCACAATATGCGATTCAAACAGCACTTGGCGGTTATCAGTCCATTAATGACCTGATTCGTCCACATGGTCGCCTGTATGAACAGCGTAATATTGCATGGCAAATGCTGAATGAAATTCCGGGGGTGAGCTGTGTTAAACCTGAAGGTGCGATGTACTGCTTCCCTCGTCTAGACCCAACAGTCTATCCAATTCAAGATGATGAAAAGTTGATGCTTGAGCTGTTACGTGCTGAAAAAGTGCTACTGGTACAAGGAACAGGTTTTAACTGGCCAACACCAGACCATTTCCGTGTCGTTTTCTTGCCAGCAGAAAATGAACTTCGTGAAGCAATTCGCCGTATTGGGCGCTTCTTGGCAACATTACGTTAAGCTTTATTTCCTTGATGTAAAAAAGCAGTCTTTTTATAGAGACTGCTTTTTAATTCCTCTAATAAATAAAATAAATTTCAAAGTTTTAGATAAAAAACCATCAAATCTAAATGCATTTTTTCAACATGTTTTTTTATTATCGCACCCACCCAAAACTCCATATGTTTTCAACATGTACAGTCATTTGTATGAAAAAAACGCATACTCTTTCATTTTTTTGCATTTAACAATGCCCCAAATTTGAGCAACAATCCACCTGCATAAAAAATTACAACACTCGCTTCAGTCAGCATTTAGAAGGATTTAGGACTTAATCCATCAAGCAGACTGAATTGATCAAGGAAAGCTTTCAATCGCCCCCGTATTTCAGGTGATTGAACCTAATGGATAGAGGTTCGCATGAATCAAAAGAAACTACTCAAGTATATTGTGCTTGCGATTTTACTTGGAATTTTAACTGGCTGGATCTGCCATCATTTCTTTAATCAAGGTGAGCAACTTAAGCAAATCGCATCTTATTTCAATATCGTCACGGATATTTTCTTACGCCTGATCAAAATGATCATTGCACCACTGGTCTTTGCCACCATTATTTCTGGCATTGTATCTATGGGGAAATCTTCATCGATAGGAAGTATCACTTTTAAATCAATGACGTGGTTTATTACCGCTTCATTTGTTTCCCTGTCTATTGGCATGGGACTCGCCAATTTTCTTCAACCCGGTGCAGCCTTAAATTTAGCTTTACCAACTGCACAACAAATGGCTGATGCTACACTTCCAGCAACATCTGGCTTTACATTACAATCATTCATGACCCATGTCTTCCCACGCAGTATTGCAGAAGCGATGGCAAATAATGATATTTTACAAGTTCTTGTATTCTCCATTTTCTTTGGTTCTGCCTTAGCGTATGTCAGTCATGGCAAAGAATCTGTGATTATTCGCTTGACCGAAGAACTCAGTAAAGTCATGTTCCGCATTACAGATTATGTGATGTCATTTGCACCGATTGCTGTCTTTGCTGCAATTTCATCAGCGATCACAGTACAAGGTTTGGGTCTTATTGTTGATTACGGCGTTTTAATTGCTGAATTCTATTTTGGTTTACTGTTACTTTGGATCATTCTGTTCAGTGTTGGTGCAATTGTCCTTAAAAAAGACATTTTCCGTTTAGGTAAACTGATTCGTGAGCCTGTTACACTGGCTTTTGCCACAGCATCCAGTGAATCGGCTTATCCAAAAGTCATGGAAGCTCTAAACAAATTTGGTGTCCCAAAGAAAATCACCAGTTTTGTACTACCTTTAGGCTATTCATTCAACCTTGATGGTTCAATGATGTACACCACATTTGCCGTCCTATTTATCGCTCAAGCCTATAACATTGAGCTGAGTTTTACACAACAAATCCTGATTTTGCTGACGCTAATGGTGACGAGTAAAGGTATTGCTGGCGTTTCTCGTGCATCAATTGTGGTCATTTCAGCAACATTGACCATGTTCCACCTACCAGAAGCAGGCATTTTATTATTGCTCGGAATTGATCAATTCCTTGATATGGGACGTACAGCCACCAATGTTGTCGGCAACAGTATTGCAACTGCTGTGGTTGCCAAACTTGAAGGTGATAAAATAACCGAAAGCGAAGAAATTCCCGAACAGGCGATTATTCATTCATCTCAGGAAAAAATAACAGGCTAATCAAAAAAAATTTGAATAGATGGTTTTTATTTTATAAAAGCCATCTATTTAATTTTTTAAATCATCAACAATTTTATTTGACTTTAATTTAAATATAAAAATCCATCACTGATTAATATGATTCATTTAAAAACAGAGTTAAAACGATTCATCAAAATAAATGCAAATATGAGAACCACATCAACAAAAAATAGCATTTAACAAGATTTTTATTATAAAATACATCAAACAATTATGTTTTATATCTTTATTTTTAATCAATAAATACCTACATATAGAGAAAATTAAATCTCAAAAAATTAAAATTTATTTCCATAAAAAACCAATTATTTTTGATTAAATTAATATCAAACGGCAATAAATTCATAGATTTTAAAATTATTTCATGCTATTTATAATCCACAAATAAAAAGTCGATTTTAATTCATCATTGCACATCAAAATATCATTCAATGATGCTTTTTATTTAATCATGATCAAACATACTTAAAATATGGTATGTATTTTGCTTAACAGCAAGGATGTTTGAAAGTTATTTACTCTCGCTACTTCATAAGGATATTTTGAATGTTGACTAAAACCGTTAAAGCTTTAGGTTTAACCATGGGCTTACTTGCTTGCTCTGTTTCTGCAGTTTATGCAAAAAATAATGTGGTCGTCGTCGCAACAGGCGGTACGATTGCTGGCGCTGGTGCAAGCTCTACCAACAGTGCAACCTATACTGCAGCAAAAGTTCCTGTTGATGCCCTGATTAATGCTGTTCCTCAAGTTCAAGATTTAGCCAATGTACGTGGGGTGCAAGCCTTACAAATTGCGTCTGAAAGCATCACTGATAAAGAGTTATTAAGTCTTGCTCGTCAAGTCAACGATTTGGTGAAAAAACCAGATGTAAACGGGATTGTTATTACTCATGGTACGGACACCATGGAAGAAACTGCTTTCTTTTTAAGCCTCGTGGTACATACAGACAAACCGATTGTTTTGGTTGGTTCTATGCGCCCAAGCACAGCAATGTCTGCTGATGGCCCATTGAACTTATATAGCGCTGTTGCTTTAGCTTCTTCTGATTCAGCAAAAGCCAAAGGCGTTATGGTGATGATGAACGATAGTATTTTTGCTGCACGTGACGTGAGCAAAACCATCAACATTCACACCAATGCTTTTGCTAGTCAATGGGGTGCATTGGGTACAGTTGTTGAAGGTAAACCGTACTGGTTCCGCGAAACTACAAAACGTCATAACAGCTCGTCTGAATTCAATATCGAATCCCTTAAAGGTGACAGCTTACCTTTAGTTGGTATTGTTTACGGTTCAGACAATATGTTGCCTCAGTCGTATCTTGCGCTTCAGCAAGCAGGTGCAAAAGCGATTATTCATGCAGGCACAGGAAACGGCTCAGTTGCTAACTACATCGTACCAACATTAAACCAGTTACAGTCTCAAGGTGTACAAATCGTTCGTTCATCTCGTGTGCCGCAAGGTTTTGTGCTTCGCAATGCTGAACAACCCGATGACAAATATGGCTGGGTGGTTGCACATGATTTAAATCCGCAAAAAGCGCGCCTATTGACTGCTTTAGCACTCACTAAAACGACAGATGCCAAAGAAATCCAGCGCATGTTCTATGAATACTAATTCATAAACAATTGCATAGATCCCGAAGTCTTTGGCTTCGGGATTTTTTTGGTAAAAACTGCATAGATTTTCCACAAAGAAAAATTACAGGCTTAAATTGTAGAAATAGCATGTTAAAATAGCCCTTGCTTTCGCGAAGGACGTTTTTATGCAGCAGTTTGTACATCTTGGTATTCATACTGAATTTTCGATTACCGAATCGATTGTTCGTATACCTGATCTGATTAAAACTGCGGTAAAACAAGACATGCCTGCCTTGGCATTGACTGATTTGTCGAATCTACATGCGGCAGTCAAGTTTTATAAATCCTGTCTAGGCAAAGGCATTAAGCCAATATTAGGCAGCACGATTCGTCTGAACGATGCCGAGCATAAAGCCACCTTACTTGCGATCGACAATCACGGTTGGCGTAGCATTACTGAACTGGTTTCTCAAGGGTTTATTGAAGGTCAGCAACTCGATATTCCTTGTGTCAAAAAAGAATGGATCCTCAATCAGCATGAAGGCATTATTGTCCTGCTGGGTTTACATAGCGATGTTGGTCAACTGCTTTGTTCATCCAATCCGCAAAAAGCTGAACCGCTGTTTCAAGAATGGCATGAAAAATTTGGTAATCGGGTTTACTTTGCGCTGACGCGCACCAACCGCCCGAACGAAGAAGATTTTATTAATGAAGCGATTAAACTGGCGGCCAAATATCAGGTCGGTGTTGTCGCTCACAATGACGTACACTTTATTACTGAAGAAGATTTTGAAGCACACGAAGCGCGGGTATGTATTGCCGATGGTTATGTCTTAGCCGATGATCGCCGTCCGCGTTTTTATAGCACAGAGCAGTACTTTAAAACTGCCGAGCAAATGATTGAACTGTTTGCTGACATTCCAAGCGCAATTGATAACACCGTTCAGATTGCCAAACGCTGTAATGTCAGCTTACGTTTAGGCAAATACTTCTTGCCTGATTACCCAATTCCTGATGGCTTCACCATCGACAGTTATTTTGAACATTTGTCTAAAGAAGGCTTGGAAGAACGCTTAGAACAGCTTTATCCAAGTGCCAAACGTGATGAAGACTGGCCTGAAATTCGTAAACCCTATGATGAACGTATCCGCTATGAAATTGATATTATTCTAAAAATGGGTTTCCCAGGTTACTTCCTGATCGTCATGGACTTCATTCAATGGTCGAAAAATAACGGCGTTCCCGTTGGCCCAGGACGGGGTTCAGGCGCAGGCTCCCTTGTAGCATTTAGTCTAAAAATTACCGACCTTGACCCACTGCGTTACGATTTGCTTTTCGAACGATTCTTGAACCCTGAACGTGTTTCGATGCCCGACTTTGACGTCGACTTCTGTATTGCAGGGCGTGACCGAGTCATCGACTACGTGGCTCGTCACTATGGACGTGATGCGGTATCGCAAATTGCTACTTTTGGTACGATGGCGGCTAAAGGTGCGATTCGTGACGTGGCGCGTGTTTTAGGAAAATCGTATGGTCTGGCTGACCGTATTTCCAAAATGGTGCCGACCAAACCCCTCGGTGTAGACCTAGCCACTGCGATTGAGATGGAACCACAACTCAAGGATGTGGTGACCAATCCATCGAACCCTGACTATGACGATGCCTCAGAAATCTGGGAAATGGCACTCAAACTCGAAGGGATTACCCGAAATACAGGTAAACATGCGGGTGGTGTAGTCATTGCACCAACAAAAATTACCGACTTCTCTGCGGTACTTTGTGATGCCGATGGCACAAACCGCGTCGCCCAGTACGATAAAGATGACGTGGAATCCGCAGGTCTGGTCAAATTCGACTTTTTGGGTTTACGTAACCTGACCGTGATTGAAGATGCGGTACAGAACATTAACAAGCGTCGTGCTGCTGACGATCAGTTGCTGATTTCACATGTGGCTTTAGATGATCCGAAAGCCTACGATATCTTTGCCGAAGCCAATACCACAGCGGTGTTCCAGTTTGAATCCGTCGGCATGAAGCGCATGCTTAAAGAAGCGCGCCCAAGCAAATTTGAAGAAATTATTGCCTTTGTATCCTTATATCGCCCAGGGCCAATGGATCTGATTCCTGACTTTATTCACCGTATGCACGGCGGCGAGTTTGAGTATTTACACCCCTTGTTAGAAGGTGTGCTCGAACCGACCTATGGCATTATGGTGTATCAGGAACAGGTCATGCAGGCAGCGCAGTACTGCGCGGGCTATACGCTCGGTGGTGCAGACTTGCTCCGCCGTGCGATGGGTAAAAAGAAACCCGAAGAAATGGTCAAACAGCGCCAAATCTTCATTGAAGGTGCAGCCAAAAAAGAGATTGATGAAGCCACAGCCAACCATATCTTCGACTATATGGAAAAGTTCGCAGGCTACGGTTTTAACAAATCACATGCCGCAGCGTATGCATTGGTTGCCTACCATACTGCATGGCTCAAAGCCCATTACCCTGCTGAATTCTTGGCAGCGGTCATGTCATCGGAAATGCAGAACACCGACAACGTGGTGTTCTTGATTGACGACTGCCGTACCAACGGGCTTGAAGTGTTACCACCATCGGTGAATATGTCGCTGTATCATTTCCATGCCAGTGCAGAACGCACCATTGTCTATGGTCTAGGGGCAATTAAAGGTGTGGGTGAGCAAGCCATGCAATCGGTGATTGATTCACGCGAAAAAGATGGCCCTTATCAGGATTTATTCGATTTCTGTCACCGCATTGACCTGAAAAAAATCAATAAGCGTACTCTCGAAGCGCTAATTCGTGCAGGCGCACTGGATTGTCTAGGCATTGAGCGTTCGAGTCTGATGGCTCAGCTTCCTGAAGCAGTGCAAGCGGCTGAACAGGCTCGTCAAAACCGTGAAACAGGCATTATGGATTTGTTTGGTGAAGTTGAAGAAGTTCAACGTAAGCCTGCAAAACCCGTCAAACCTTGGTCAGATGAAGTTCGTCTCAAAGGTGAAAAAGATACGCTCGGTTTATACCTAACAGGTCACCCGATAGATGTCTATCGCCCTGAGTTAAAAGCCTTTATTCCAAGCAAAATCAGTGAACTTAGCCCAACTCGTCGTGGTCAAACCACCGTGTTTGCAGGTTTAGTGATGGATGTTGCCAACTTCCCGAACCGTATAATGGTCACACTCGATGACGGGACTGCACGTATTGAAGTCAGTTGTAACCATGAACGCTTCCAACGCTTTAAAGAAGTCATTCAAAATGAGCGTGTGGTGATCATTGAAGGTGAAATTTATGAGCGTGAAGGCTTTGAACGCCCAATGGCGCGTTTAACTAAAGCCTTTGATTTGAACGAAGTTCGTCAAAAACGTGCACAAAACATTCAAGTCAAGCTCGACGAGCACAGCTTTAGCCCAAGCCTATCGACAGATTTACAGCAATTATTGCAACCGTTTAAGCAATTGCCAGACTATCAACACATTCCTGTGGTACTCAAGCTCGATTTTAGCTATGCACAGGCTGAGCTGCATTTCGCTGATCACTGGAAAATTGCGCCAACCGATGATGCACTGCGTAAACTGCGGGATTATTTTGGGAAAGATGCCCTCTATGTGGAATACCACGTCAAGTCTAAGGCAGCAAAAGCCATTAGTCTTGAAGAAGCTCAAGTGGTGAATGTCCCACCACCACCTGCCGACATGAGCATGGATGAAGCTCTTGATTTATATCAAGCTGAAGTCAATCAATATTCGTAAGATCTTGGAATAACTATGAAAACTTTTGATAATGCGATGGTGTCATCGCATTTAAACCATGTACGTATTGTCATGGTCAACACCACTTTGCCTGCCAATATTGGTAGTGCTTTACGTGCCATGAAGACCATGGGCTTAAGCAAACTGGTTCTGGTTGCACCAAAGACCTATCCTCATCCCGATATTGATGCTTTAGCCGCGGGTGCAACAGATCTGATTGAACAGATTGAGATTGTTGAAACACTTGAACAAGCCATTGCCGACTGTCATTTAGTCTTTGGCACCAGTGCGCGCAGTCGTACCATTCCTTGGCCATTGCTAGATGTTCGTCCTGCAAGTGAAAAAGCATTACAGGCTGTTGTTCATCAGCAGCAAGAAGTTGCAATTATTTTCGGACGTGAAGATCGTGGTCTGACCAATGAAGAACTCGCACTGGCGAACTTCCACGTCACCATTCCTGTCAATACTGAATATGGCGTGTTAAATGTGGCCCAAGCCATTCAAATTATCTGTTATGAACTGCGCATGGCAACACTCGCCTATGAACAGCAAGATAATCCTGATGAACAAAGCATGCCTGTCAATAATCAGATTGATATGCACTGGGATGAGCCATTGGTGACTCAGCAACAGATGCAACAATTTTATCCGCACTTAGAAAAAATGCTTGAAGAAATTGAGTTTTTAGATCTAAATAATCCAAGGCTGCTTCCTTTACGCTTACGCCGTTTATTCGGCAGAATTCAACTCGATCGTATGGAATATAACTTGTTACGTGGGATTTTTACCCGTGTACAAGCACTCAGCCAAGGCAAATGGAAAAAATCAACAGATAAGGAGGATCAACCCCATGTTTAAGCAGCTCAAAGAAGATATAAATGCTGTTTTTGCTCGAGATCCAGCTGCACGTAACACCTTAGAAGTCCTGACCACTTACCCGGGGATTCATGCCTTGATCATGCACCGCATGGCACATGAACTCTGGAAGAAAAACTGTAAAGGCAGTGCGCGTGCTTTATCCTCTTTTAGCCGTTTTGTGACAGGGATTGAGATTCATCCAGGAGCAAAAATTGGTCGCCGTTTTTTTATTGATCACGGTATGGGTGTAGTGATTGGTGAAACTGCTGAAATTGGTGATGATGTCACCCTGTATCATGGGGTTACGCTCGGCGGTACAACATGGAATAAAGGCAAACGTCACCCAACGCTTGAAGATGGTGTAATTATTGGGGCTGGCGCAAAAATTTTAGGGCCATTCACTGTGCATAAAAATGCCAAAGTCGGTTCAAACGCAGTGGTCACCAAAGAAGTGCCTGAAGGTGTCACGGCTGTTGGTAACCCTGCCCGTTATATCTATAAAGATAAAGACAAGAATGTTGAAGACGAACGTCGTCGCGACTATGCACAACAAATTGGCTTCCAAGCTTATGCAGCATCTCAAGACCAGACCGACCCAATTTTGGAAGGTATCCGTGTGTTAATGGATCGTATGCAAAGCAATGAGCAGCGCATGAATACCCTTTGCCAACGCCTGTCACTGCTTGATCCGACATTTAAAAAGCAACAAACTGAACAGCAACCGTACAGTGCTGAAGAGTTAAAAATCATTGAAGAAGTGCGCCGTGAATGTGAGTCACAGACTTAAACCCAAGAAATAGCATACTGTTACATGCTTGCGCTTGTATGCTGTTTTGGTTTTTTTTAGACTGCTGACACATGTTTACCTCAATTAGATTGGAATACCAAGATGAGATTAAAACCTATAGCAACCATGTTGATGACCGCAACATTTCTCTCAGCATGTAGTTCCGTTGCTGTAAAAAATAATAATTCTCACAACAATGACCCGATTGTGTTTAATGAACCCGATGTTAGCCCTGCGTTTTATGCATTAAATCCATTTAACTACACTACGCCTCCAGCCTTCGAAGTCGACCTTAAACAAGCTGCGGCAGCGCCTGTCACTAAAATGATTGCGACGAGCCATACCGACCCAAGTAAAACAGCAACTTTTGATACAAACCGCCTTATTGTACCGACACTCAATAGCAAACAGGCGAGCATGAAATATGTGCCATTAGCAGGTCAAGATGAACTCGATGTCACTCAGATTGATGACTTTTTGCAATTGGTTGAAGGTAAAGCCCGCCACTACCCACCTCAATTTACAGACCGTAATGAACGTCGTGGTTTTGAATCTAAATTACGAGAAATTAGCGTTCAACTAGATACCCTCGCCGCTAATGACAATGCCTCTTACGATGTGCTCATTCGTGCATTTAAGGTCAGTGTGATGGCGCGCAACCTCGACATGGGAACTCAATTCACCACTAAATCACTCAAATATGCACAACGCTTATTAAAAATGAGTCCAAATGATCCAACTACAAACTTCTGGTTTGGCTTTTCGCTGTCTGAAGGGGGTGGTCAACGTGAAGCGATTCCTTATTTAGATAAAGCCATGAAAGCAAACGTACAAGAAGCTTATCTATCTGCTGTAAATAACTATTTATTCCTTGAGCAGCGTAAAAATGCGCTAACCACACTCAACAACTACAAAGTCAAATATCCTGAAGAAACTCAGGTTGTTGATCGTTTAACGATGGAAATCCAAAAACAAGGTCGCACCAATGTTTGGGAAAACCTTACTGCAATGAAGCAAGGTCGCTACTAAAACTGAGATGATTTAAAAAAGGCGACTAAAATAGTCGCCTTTTTAATATTTTTTACATTGAAAAATACCAACAATTTCGTATGCTTCTTTATATTCCCTAATCTGTTATAGATTTAGCCGTTATGCATGTGAAATTCAAAACGACATTCTTTCTTTTTGCCCTTGTTGCAAGCCTACTGGTCAGTGGCTGCCAAGTGGTCAACGTCAAGCAGCAGGCATTCAATGTCACCATTTCCAATGAACGTGACAGTATTTTAACGCGTGACAAACTCAGTGAAGCCAGTTTAAATGTCCTTTCTATGACAGGTCGGGAAGCCAAAAGCTGTATGGATGATCCCACTGCCTGCTTGGCTGATCTACAACAAATTCCACAGATTCCACAAGAACAATTGTTTTCTACCGCAAGTGAGTTATATCTTGCTAAAGCGAAACAACTCGAAAATTCATCTGCATGTAAAAGCCATCCCAAAGCCGAAGAAACCCCATCGGAAAAACATCAACATCAGCAAAAACTACATACGGACTGCATTCAACAAGAAGGAGCGATGCTTGATCGCAGTATTCGCTATAGTTATGCGTATTTATTTCACTCTAACCGTGAGCCGCAACAACGTATTTTTGACAACCGCCAAGTCCAGATTCGAGATTTTTATAATCAGGCAATCGCCAAACTTGCTTCGGCTTATCCCGCTCAAAGTATTGATGAACAAAAACATTTGCTACCTAGCGTCCAGATTGGCAATAGTGACTATCGTTTAGATTTCAGTGATTATCCCGATTTGGCAAATCAGCCAATTGAAAGTTATCTCTCAAGTTATAACCTGAACTTTTCAGGTCTACGCTCCATCAACCGCCGTGATGGTTTTGGCTCTGAATTTGTTGTCATTTTACCCAAACAAAAAACGGATGAGGAAAATAAATATATTATTGATCCTCTCAACTACAAATTTAAAAATGGACAAAATCCCAACATTCGTGCCCCACGTTATTTGGCAACGACCATCACCATTGAACCCGCAGCAAATACCAGTTTAAAAGATTTACTCAACGATGCACCCATGATGGTCAAAGTTCATGACCCCTATCGCTATGATCGTATTGACATAGAAAAGCACTCTTACCCATTGGCTGCCAATTTTTCTGCACCTTATGGTTTATGGCTGGCACAAAATAATCTGGGAAAATCAGCCTATTTAACTCTGATTGATCGAGATCAGAATTTGGCAATGCCACATTTATATATGCTTGAGCCTTTTAATCCAAATAAGAAAGTGATTGTACTGGTTCATGGTTTAGCCAGTAGTCCCGAAGCTTGGATTCGTCTAACCAACGACATCATGGGAGATCCTGTTTTACGTGAGCATTATCAGGTCTGGCAGGTTTTTTACTCAACCAATATGCCCATCATGGAAAGTCGTTTTCAGATTTATGCCTTATTAAAACAATCTTTCGATTTAATTAATCCCAAAGCGCCTGCTGCTACGGATGCGGTTTTAATTGGACATTCTATGGGCGGAATTATTGCACGTTTATTGGTGAGCAATGCTGATCTGAGTGATGCTGCATTTAAAACCTTGAATAAAGGCAATCTATTTCGTAAATATAAAAATGATCCAATTGTAAAAGAACGCCTGAATATTCAACCTATTACCAACTTCGATCGAGCAATTTTCTTATCTTCACCCAATCGTGGTACAGCTTTTGCGGATTTATGGTTTACCAAAATGGCTCGACGAATTATTCGTGTACCGAGTGTATTTATTGGCGCTATAGGCGATACATTGCAAGGTGATCTCAGTATTAAAAATACCCTCAAAGAACTCAATCAAGGTATTATTCAAAATGGCCCAAGTGATTTAAGCTATAAATCTAAATTTATTGCTTTGACTGAAAATGTGAATCCACCAAAAGGTTTTGTTTTCCATTCTATTATTGGAAATGATACCAAAAGTAATAATCCCGCAAAAATTACTGATGGTGTCGTTCCTTATAGTAGCGCCCATCTGGCAGGCGCTGCATCTGAGAAAATTATTCACGGTGGTCACTCTATACAAGAAACGCCTGAAGCTGTTTTAGAATTACGTCGTATTTTACGCTTACACTTAATTCAGCATGGTTTATATCAGGCAACCGCAAGTAAATAATGGCTCCCAACAAGCAGGATGTTGTTTAAATGGACAACTTCCTGCTTTTTTATTTTTAGATGATTTCAGCCTATCAAGACTTAAAACAAATCTCTAAAAAGTATTGGCTGGCAAATAGACTTCACCTTTCATTAAAATACGAGCACTACGGCTCATAATCGCTTGCTGCATTTGCCAGACGCCATTGTGTTCGACCATTTCCGCACCAACAGTCAATGTTCCAGATGGATGACCAAAACAGACTTTATTGCCTGTTTTTGAGCTTCTCTTTTCATAAACAATCGTTCCGGGAACACAAGCTGCTGCTGCAATGGCAATCGCTGCCGTTCCCATCATGGCATGATGCAATTTCCCCATCGACATAGCACGTACCACAATATCAATCTGAGATGCATTGACAGTCTTTCCACTCGAACTCACATAATCTTGTGCCTGTGCTGCAAAAGCAATTTTAGGCGTATGCTGACGGGTTTCAGCTTCTGACAAATCAGTAATTAAGCCCATTTTGAGTGAAGCATATGCACGAATTTTTTCAAGTTTAGTAAGTGCTTGAGCATCACTATTAATTGCTTCTTGTAGTTCTGTACCTGTGTAACCCAAATCCTCAGCATGTAAAAAGACCGTTGGAATACCCGCCTGAATCATGGTGACTTCAAATGAGCCAACATCTGGAACATCAAGCTGTTCTTTGAGTTTTCCTGTCGGGAAAATGCCTGTCGTTGCTTCAGGGTCAACTGCTTCGCAAAATGCCAGTGCAATTTCTGCCGCAGGAAATGTCACACCATCCAGTTCAAAGTCACCCAATTCCTGAACTTGACCATCTACAATCGGCACATGAGCAATAATGGTTTGCTGAATATTGACCTGCCAAATCCGAACTGTACAAATGCCATTTTCAGGAATTCGACTGGCATCCACCAAACCTTGATGAATCGCATATGGCCCCACTGCCGCAGATAAATTGCCACAATTACCGCTCCAGTCGACAAAAGCTTGGTCTATAGCCACCTGTCCAAATAAATAATCGACATCATGCTCAGGCTGTTGGCTTTTGGCAACAATCACCGTTTTACTGGTACTGGAAGTTGCGCCCCCCATGCCATCAATTTGTTTTGCATAAGGGTCTGGGCTGCCGATCACACGTAATAAAATTTTATCGCGTGCTTCACCTGCCACTTGAGCTGCTTCGGGTAGATCCTTCAGGTTAAAGAACACGCCTTTACTGGTTCCACCACGCATATATGTTGCTGGAATTGTCATTTGTTTCTGAGCAGCCATTTCCTTATTTTCCTATCTTCTATATTGTAAAAATAACTCACCTTGCATGAGTCTAGACAATATTATGAAGTCAAATTGTCGACAATTCTATTCGACTATGGGGGAACTCGGTAAAAACCAGCCTTTTTTCAATATTATTTTTGCCATAAAAAAAGCCCAAGTTGATCATCAACTTAGACCTTTTTAAAGCAAGTAATCTTCAGTCAAATCATGCTTCTTCGTCATCTTCATAATCAAATAGATAACTCATACAGCCCCAACCGTCATAACGACCAGAGAATTGTTCAGCAATACGCCCCAACCATTCCTCTAAATCGACCAAGTCATCATGCTCTAAAATCATATTAATATGAATATTGAGCACCCATAAATGAATTTGATCTTCTTGCTGATCCTCTTGATATAATGAGATTTTTTGTTCTTGGTGCAGTAAATGTAGCGCACATTGATCGGCATGCTGCTGCTGTTCAAAGACAATGGTAAATTCAACCTCATAGGGTTCATTGAGGTCACTACCATCTTCAAACATTTGCCACAAGAGATTGCCATTGTCGTTGTCAGGAAATTGTTGATAATCGCGTGTCATTGTTGTGTCCTTATCGTGAGCTAGCTGTTGTTATAAAATACAGCTTAGCTCATTTTTATTGCAATTTTACGATATATTCAATAAAAAATATTGTCGACAATTTAACAATTTGATACATATTTAGCATCTAAAATGAGGCTGGTAAATCCAGTTCAATATTCTGACGAGTTAAAGGCTGCTGAAATGCTAGATACGAGGCATGCAATGCCATACGAGGCAAAGTAAATCTTTTAGGTTCAGGATGATACAGCTCATCGCCCATAATAGGATGCCCAATGTGTGCCATGTGCACACGCAGTTGATGTGAACGTCCTGTAATAGGTGTCAACTTAACACGACTGATATTGGTTTCAGCATTGTAGTTGATGCGTTCAAAAAGTGTTTTGGCTGTTTTACCAAACTCAAAGCTGACCATTTGTCTCGGACGATTTGGCCAATCGGTGATGAGAGGGACATCAACTGAACCTTGAGGCTGAATCTGCCCCTGTACCAAAGCAATATAGTGTTTTGTCACCTGACGTGCCTGAAACAATTTACTCATCGCTACTTCTGCATCGCGATGTTTAGCAAAAATCAGTAGGCCAGAGGTTGCCATGTCTAAACGATGTGTGACTTTAGCCTGCGGATATATTGCCAAAACGCGTAAATAAGCACTATCTTGATGCTCAGGCAAACGCCCCATAACCGAAAGTAAACCTGCTAATTTATGAATAATCAATAAATCAGCATCTTCATAAACAATATGTAAGGGATCTTGAGGTGGGCAATAAACAAATGAAGGATCGACAGGCATGGGGATTTTCACAAACGTGTACAGGTGGGCAACATAGCAATGCCCATATACCCTGTCAATATTATTATCTACGGCGATATAAATACAATTTCGACATTTGTTCTAAATCTAGACGGGTAAATGGACGATTTTGCTGACGAACTTGAGTCAAATAAGCGGCACATTGCGTATTTTGTTCGACCATATTGGCAATTTGTACTGCATATTCAGGATTGATTTCTGCATTGCACAACCTTCCAAACCGCGAAGCAAACATGGCGCTCAAAACAAAGACAATAAAACAACCCAATATTAATTTTGGTACAAGCACAAAAGGCAATTGGCGATATATCACTAAAATGGCCACTGCCAACAAAAATGCCACAACACAAAGAACTGCACAATAATTTCGACAGCGTGGCGCAAGCCGACACAGGCGAGGCAGATCGTTCGCCTGCAATAACCTTTGTGCAGGCATATATAAAATTCTAATGAGTGTTAAACACATAGCGACATCCTATCTAGTGTTTTTTATTCATTTCAGTCAACAAGTCCAATTGAATTTCTTGAATTTGTGCCAGTCGTTCCCATTGATGTGAAAGCAAATGATCTATTTTTTCATGTAAATGGCGAATTTCTAATTCCGCCTTGAGATTAATTTGATAGTCATGTTGAGAACGCAAGCGATCTTTGGCTTCTTGCCGATTTTGGCTCATCATAATGATGGGCGCTTGAATCGCGGCTAAACAGGACAATACTAAATTTAGCAAAATAAATGGATAAGGATCAATAGGATGAACGATAAAAACCACCGTATTCATCACAATCCAAATGATCAAAAAAAGCCCAAAAAGAATCAAAAATGACCAACTCCCTCCAAAACTGGCAATTTTATCGGCAAGCTTTTCACCAAATGTCCAATTTTGATCGAACTCCGTTTCAATGTTCTTACTGATCAATTCATGATACTGCATACTGCTAATGACCTCTCGCTCTAGATCGGTCAACTCGCCTTTTTCAGATCTCAGTAAAGAATGAACATATTGAATACGATAATGCGTTAAATCGGAATGGCAAATAAAACTCTTTGATGACCACTCAGGATAATCCTTACGGATTTCCGTTGTAATCACATCACGAATCGCATCACTTGGCACAAGTGCTTTTAAAGGAAATTGTTTTTTACATACCGCGCAATAATGAAGTGGAATTCGAGTATCCATAATATACTGATGTTTTTAATCTTATGCCCATCATGATAGCAAGATTTGACCGTTTTATGGCAAACATCCAACTCTCTGTATCTTATGGGTGTCCAACCATATAGAGTGCCAATAAAGGAACCAGATTAAATACAATCACCAAGATTTTATAAATCGCAATCCCTGCATAGTTAATCATGTCAAATTGATTATCTGACAAATGAAACCACTGTGTATGTACACGTTTTAAAAATGGTCGTGCAAATACCAACATCAAAAACCAAAAAATAAGAATAATGTAATTGATTAAAGTGGCGTATTGTAAAACGTGCCGTAGAAACTCATAACTCATGGTATCTCTCCGACAAGGTAGATACCATGAGCATAAACCGAAAGTTCCTAAAAATACAGACCACTTTTGAACAGAAAATTAACGATATATCTTAATTACTTAAATCAAAATGCCTTTAAAAATCTTAAGTTAATACGATTATCTTCTTTAAAGCCATTTTCAACCTTAATGTCACGTCCATATGCCACGATCAGTTGAGTTGTTGGTGTTGGGCTAATCCCTGTACCCAACCAAAATTTAGTTTGTTTCATGGCATCGGTGGTAATACCCGCCTGTTTAACATCACCCGCATTGCTATAGGAAATTCCTGCACGCAAATCGACTTTATCATTCAAGAAATAACGTGTATTGGTTTGTACCTGATAACCAATATTCTGCTTGATATCTCCACCCGCAGCATCGGTATTTTTACCATAAACTGTCATATCGGCAGAGACATCCCAAGCCAACTTTGGTGCTAGACGTGTGGTATAAGCAGCCTGAATATTCAATTTATAACGATTTTCCCCTAAGTTTAAAGCTTTACTTGATGAATACTCGCCTGTCGGTAAAAACAGATACGGGGTAATGCCAAAGGTTGAATGTGTGCTGGCATCATTATATAAAAAGAAAGTATTGGCTAAGATAATATCACCTAAGCCACTAGTTGAACCAAGATCGGAAATATCCTTACTGGCATCTAGGCGTCCAAATGGAATCAAGATTTGCGGGGCAATATGGATGCCTGCAACATCGGTATAATGCACATAACGTGCAATACCCACATCAGAGGTTAGATCATAATTCCCTGCAACCTTATCGCTTCCACTATAAAGTGCATCACGCGTGGCATGTTGATAATACAAAATGGCTAAATTGGTACCGCTTGGTGCATAGTCATAATCTCCAGCATCCAAATCTACAGCATGAACTTGACTTAAACTGAGAGAAACCGCGATAGCAACAAGGCTATTTTTTAAAAATTTCATATTCCAATCCTTTGAATAGCAAACTATTTTAGCCTTGCAGTGTCTAATCTTTAGACAAAAAATGGCTGTTTTCTAATCTACTGTTTTTCTTCTCAAAAAAAAGCCATGCGATAGTCGTAATGACTTTTTCTACTTTATACGATCCAACTATAAAATTTCATGATGCCATTATTTAGAAAAAAGAATAATTATTAGACTTTACCTGAAGATTAATTAGATTGACTAAAAATTAAACACAAATACAAACGATCATTGTTTTTCACTAGGCATTTTATAGGCTGATTTTGGTCAATATTTTTGTAACTGAGCTATGAATTAGCCATCAGACAATAATTTTTTAATCCAGTTATTTTTAAACAATAGAAATTTTTTGAAGATTTTGAAGATTTTGAAGATTTTGAAGATTTTGAAGATTTTGAAGATTTTGAAGATTTTGAAGATTTTGAAGATTTTGAAGATTTTGAAATCATAGAAATTTTTAGGGTGTCAGGGGAATAACTTCAACAACCATGACTTTGTAAGTGATGACCTTATGCCTATAAACTCTTGATTTATAGCGTCCTAAGCCGAATCGAGACCTTTTGGGTGAGTACACACTTGCGTTATACGCTTTGGTGCATGCTACTCTTTTCGATCCCCTTCACACCCTTGAGATATAGTTTAGGGAGTTCAGGGTGGGATTGTTTTTCTTAGTCAGAGATTTTTTGATTTATTTTGATAATTTTTACCGTAAATTTAAAAGATAAGGGAAAATATTTCTATATTATAAAAATTAATCGCATTTTAATTACAAAATTAGGGTCTATTTATCATTTTTTTACCATAATAAAATTAAGTTCCGATGCAAATGAGAACTAAAAGTACGACTTCGTCATGACCATTGACTGTGACTTTTCGATTGTTATGCCCAAATCACCATAATTGCTGCAACGATCACCAAAGCCAAACCTAAATGATCTGAACCTGCCAATTTTTCTTTAAAGAAAAATGCCGAAATCAACAAACTGAATAAAATTTCAATCTGTCCCAGCGTTTTCACAATCCCGACAGACTGCATACTCATGGCACTAAACCAGCCGAGCGATGCTAAAAAGCTACTGACACTCACTCGAAATGTCAGTCCAACCCGTTGCCACATGTTGTACAGGGTTTTTCGGCTAAAAATTCCCAGATACAACAGCATAATCACGCATTGAAAACTAATCAGACAGCACAGCACCCAAGCTGCTCGATGCAAAAAAGGCAGCATTGTCAGTTCTAGACTTGCCTGACGAACCAAGAGCGAAGTAATCGCAAAACATAAGCCACTCCCTAAACCAATCAATATAGTTTTGATGGAGAGTTCACGACGATGACTGCCTTTACTCAATAAAAAAACCGCGATTGCGCCAATTACAACACCCACCCAACCCCAAGCGCTGAGATGTTCATTTAAACAAATGACACCGATAATCGCGGCTAAAATTGCCTCACTTTTGGCAAGGCCAATCCCGATGGCATAATTTCTTTGCTGAAATAACTTCACCATTAGTGCAGTTGCATAAATTTGGCTAACCCCTGCGATTAAGATATAAACCCAAAACTGATGACTCAAATGAACTTGAGTGCTCATCGGATGCTGATGATATAGAAAAATCAGGTAGCTGATTGCAAAGACTGGAGAAAATAAGAATCTGGCAAGGGTTGTGCCATAAACATCTACCGTAGTGCTGAGCTGCTTTTGAAACGCATTGCGCCACGCCTGCATAAATGCAGCCATTACGGTAAATAAAATCCAAATCATGATAATCGGTTTAGGCTTCGTTTTACGATGTGGCTAATGTACGCTTTTTACAATGTTTTTTCGACTCTCATCTCAAAGACTTCTTGCATAAATCCTGATTACTGCACTTAATCCGCATTGAAAGATGTTTCAACTTTACTCAAGCAAAAAACAAAAGCGCTGTTGGAAACCATGAAAGAAACCGAAAGCTTCAAATGATATTTCTGCTCTAAAATTTAGCATTCAGATCAAGAATTAAATTTAAGATAAATATAATATTAGTGATTGCCACATAAGTTTAGTATTGTGATTTTTTCACGCTAAGATTTTATTTTTAAGCATTTTTCTCCCTTTTGTTATAAGGACATAACTATGGCACTCAGTGTATTTGATTTATTTAAAGTTGGTGTTGGGCCATCGAGTTCGCATACCGTAGGCCCAATGCGTGCTGCCCATATATTTCGTCAACATCTCGAAACCCAGCAACAGCTTTCTAGTGTAAATAAACTCAAAATACAGTTATTTGGCTCGCTGTCATCTACAGGGATTGGACATAGCACAGATAAAGCCACCATTTTAGGACTCATGGGATTTGAACCAGAAAGTATCGATACTCAACAGACTGAGAACTTACTCAAAACCGCATTAGAACAAAAAAATTTAAAGCTCTGTACTGAACACCAAGTTTCGTTTGATTATGCTCAAGATGTGATTTTTATTGATGAACCATTGGCTTACCACCCCAATGCCATGACCTTGACGGCATACGATGCACAAGGTCAGACAGTATATGAAAATACCTATTACTCCGTAGGTGGTGGTTTTATTGTGGATGAAAGCCAAACCCTACAAGGCAATGTTGTTGATGATACAACCGAAATTCCTTATCCATTTCGCACAACCAAACAATTATTGGCACTCTGCAAACAGCATAATTTAAGCGTCAGCCAACTGATGCTTGAAAATGAAAAAAGCTGGCGTAGTGAAGCTGAGATTCGCAGAAAAATTATGCATATTTGGCAGGTGATGCAAACCTGTATTCAAAATGGTCTACACAATGAAGGCATTCTTCCTGGTGGGCTGAATGTTAAACGCCGTGCCAAAAAAATTCATCAACAACTGATTCAAAAGAAAAATTCGAACCTGATTGATACGACTTTTACCGCAATGGAATGGGTGAACTTATTTGCACTGGCAGTCAATGAAGAAAATGCCGCAGGTGGTCGTGTGGTGACTGCACCGACTAACGGTGCAGCAGGCATTATTCCTGCGGTTTTGTATTATTACGTGACTTTTTCACAAGATTTGTCCGAAGATAAAATTGTACGTTTCTTCTTGAGTGCGGCAGCAGTCGGTATTTTATGTAAGTTACAGGCTTCTATTTCAGGTGCGGAAGTCGGCTGTCAGGGTGAAGTCGGTTCAGCCTGTTCAATGGCATCAGCAGGTCTAGCCGAAATTTTAGATGGCACACCTGCTCAAGTGGAACATGCTGCGGAAATCGGTCTGGAGCATAACTTAGGTTTAACCTGTGACCCTGTTGGAGGCTTAGTCCAAATTCCATGTATCGAACGCAATGCAATTGCAGCGGTGAAAGCCATTAATGCGGCACAAATGGCACTCCATGATGATGGTGAGCATTTTATTTCGCTCGATAAAGTGATTCAGACTATGAAAGAAACTGGCAAGGATATGTCGGAGAAATATAAGGAAACCTCGAAAGGTGGTTTAGCCGTCAATGCGATTGAGTGTTGATGGTTGCTCGCCTCATTCTATTTAAAATGTAAGCATTTAGATTTACTGTAATAAAAACCTAAAAAAGCGAGTGATTTCCCACTCGCTTTTTTAATAGATTCAATCTTTAATCATCACTTCAACGGCGAAATTGCTGTTGGCAAAGCAATCATCGATTGCATTTCATGTGTCAACCACTGTGGCCCACCTTTTGGTGGCCAGATTCCATCTGCTACGGCTTTAGCACGTACTTCAGAGCGCTGATTCAAAGAAGCATACGGCCAGATACTCACAATACGTGGCGTGCCATCCAGTGCATACATTGCTACAGTCAATTTTGAATATTCGGTTCGTGTTGGCACGGCATTTTTCCATGCCTCAAGAACATGTGGTACGCCACCATGTTTTAACTCATAGGTTCGAATTTCATACACGGGACCAAATTCTCCAAGTTCAACCTCAGGCAAGAAGTCAAAACCTGCAAAGTTTTCAACCGAATAACGAATGATATTTTCAGCCGCACCAAATAACTGCTCTTGCGCTGCTAAACGTGCATTCTCAGTATCTAGCTCAGATTGGGAAGCATAACTGCGTAGTACCACCACTTGGTTTAATTGACCAATATCCGAAAAAAATACCCCCAAGAGCCGACCTTGTGCAGCAGCATCCTGATAAAAACTCTGAATGCCTTGCGCAACAGCAGCCGTTGTTCCCATTTTAATGGTGATATTGATAAGTTGATAAAGTTTCATGCGGATCTCCGTTGTTGCATGTTTGATATTGGTTGTTCGACAAGTTTTCCTGCGGCAAATTGAGCAATTCGCCACGCAAAGACCATGGCTGGGCCAAGCGTTGTTCCTGGACCAGGATATGTGCCTTTAAAAATTGAACTGAGATCATTTCCACAGGCAAATAACCCAGAAATGACATGATTATTGTGGTCGAGAACCCGACCATAAATATCTCCAGCCAAACCGCCACTGCTGGCGCAGTCCATCGGGGTCACGGCTAATGCGTAAAAAGGCCCTTGTTCGACTTTGCCCAAACACGGATTTGGCTTCACTTCTGGGTCACCGTTAAAGCGGTTCATAACCCCAGTCCCCTTGCCAAAATCGGTGTCTTCGCCTTGCTCTACTAAATGATTAAAACGCTGAACGGTATCCACCAGACCTTGGGGTTGAATGCCGACTTTTTTTGCCAGTTCGTCGAGTGTATTGGCTGAATATAGATAGTTATTTTTTAAGTAATAATTGAGCTGTTTTGCACCAGGTAGAACAAGACCCAGACCGTATTTTTGTATCGCAGTATGATCACAGATTAAATAAGACTGGATTTTATCTTTGCCCTGATTTGTGCGGATTTGCGCCATACAAAAATCATGATAGGAGTCGGATTCATTGACAAAGCGCTTGCCATCGTCATTGACAGCGATCACACCTGGTTTGGCTCGATCTAAAATGATATGTGGCCAAATGGCTTTGTAGCCATTGGCGTGGGTATGAATCGAGCAAGGAAAATACAGTACACTACTGTCTACAGACGGGTCGAGTTTTGCACCTGCTGCCATCGCCTGTGTCAAGCCATCACCTGTATTTGACGTTGGTGATAAAGAATCTTTCAGCATGGCTTTAGGAAATAACTGCTCACGGAGCTGTGCATTCCAGCCGACACCACCTGTTGCCAGTACCACCCCCTGACGCGTGCGAATGGTTTGCAGCCCCTGCTCAGTCTGGATTTTTGCGCCGACCACTTTGCCATTTTCCAGTAGCAGTTCTTGCAACGGTGAATTAAACCAGACAGGCACATGCTGCTGTTTTAAATTATAAAACAGGCTACCCACCAAGGCATTCCCCATGACCAAACGTGTCCCGCGTGAAAAGCGTAGACGTGACAGAAAATATGGCAGCACCACTTTAAAAGTCGTCATCAGGTTTTGCAGGCTACTCAGCGGATTCAGTAAGGCATTCAGTTCACTGCGGTTAACCATCATCCCGCCTAAGCCCATAAATTCAGGACGTGGTGGGCGGACATACTGAAAGTCTCCCCCCAAAACCCTACCATCGAATTCAGCAGGTGCTAAAGCTCGTCCACCCAATGCTTCACCTGGCTGATTTTTAATGTAATCTGGATGTGCCAGACAAGCATTCAGTTTGACTGTGGTTTTCTCATCAAGTTCACGAATCATGTCGGCACTAGATGCTAAAAATGCTTCGCGTAATTCTTCGCCACCGCGATTTCCAACCACGGACTGTAGAAAAATACGCGCCTGTTCTACATCATCAGGTACGCCTGCCTGTACGCTCAGATGCGACCCCGGTGCCCAAACTGTGCCTCCCGAGGTTGCCGATGTGCCGCCCACTTGCCCTGCCTTTTCACAGAGCAGCACTTCCAATCCATTTAATTTGGCAAACAGCGCAGCCGACATGCCTGCCGCACCACCACCAATCACCAATAAATCAACCTGTTTATCCATTTTGATTTCTCCTTAAATCTGTTGCTATGACACTTCCAATGGAGCAGCAGCCTGAGCGTGTTCTACAATTTTCTTCGCTGCCAAATAGCCAAAAGTCATGGCTGGCCCTAAGGTAATTCCGCCACTTGGATATTGCCCACCCATAATGCTGTTCAGGTCATTGCCCGCAGCATATAAGCCCTCAATGGGTTGTCGGGTTTGTTTGTGCAGCACACGTGCAGATTCATCCGTGATTAATCCAGCAAACGTCCCCAGACTGCCGGGTACCACTTCCACCGCATAAAATGGCCCGCTCTCAATCGGAGCAATACAAGGATTTGGTTTGTAATCAGCATCGCCTTGTGCTTTTTGGTACGGTGTTGTGCCACGTTGAAATTCAGGGTCTTGCCCATTTCGGGCATGCAGATTGTATTGCGCTACGGTTTGCTGGAATTGCACAGGATCAATCCCACATGCATTTGCTAGCACTTGTAAATTCTCACCACACTTCAAATAACCGTTATCCAGCCAGCTTTGCATGGAAATCGGAAATGGTTTGACCGCCCCCAAGCCATAACGGCGGATAAATTGATGATCACAGATTAACCAGCAATGTGCCTGCTCACCTGATGCAGTCTGCTGAAACAAACTTTTGATAAAGGCTGGATAAGAATCGCCTTCATTGGTAAAACGGCGCCCATTGGCTAAAACGGCGATCAGCCCTGGCTTGCCACGTTCGACCAGATGTGGAAATCGTCCTAAGGTTCCATCTAAACGTGGTATGAGAGAAACAGGTGCCCATGCACCCGACCACGGCAAATGCTGTTCAACTTCCGCACCGATGGCTTCGGCAGCATTTAAGCCATCGCCAGTATTGGTTTCAGGTGCTGCCGAGTGATGTGGTGTACCTTCTGCCACATGCTTAAATAGACTGCGTTTGCGCTGTTCATCATGCGGAAAACCACCCGTTGCCAAAACCACACCATGCTTGGCCGTGATTTTGACGATACCTGTCGGGGTGGCAAAGTATGCACCCGTCACCCGACCATTCACACAAACCAGTTCAGTCATGGCATGGTTTGCCAAAAGCTCGACCTGTTGATCAAATGCTGACTTGAGTAAACGTGCCACCAGTGCATTGCCGTTCACAATCTGGGTTGAACGCTTTCTGAGAATCAGATCAATAAAATGTCGTAATACACGTTTGGTTGCATAAACAAAGGAAGAAATGGCACTAAAAGTATTAATGAAGTGCTTCATGTCAGCGCCCGAAGCAATTCCCATTCCCCACAAAGTGGTTTCAGGAATCGCTGGACGCAACACATGCAAATGCTGACCTAGCAGACGACCATCATACGGTGCAGCCACTATTGAACGCCACCCAACACGTGACCCTGATACATCAAAGAAATCAGGCACTGCACGACCGATCTCGAATTTCACCTCCGTGTTTTTTTCGAAGAACTCGACCATTTTCGGTGCTTGAGTGAGATAAGTATGAATTTTGATTTCATCATACTGTTCACCCAAAACATTCTTTAAATATTGCTTGGGTGCAGCAATCGGTTCAGCCTGTCCTTTACGCTCAGCATGTGGCGTATTAGGAATCCATAACCAGCCCCCCGAAACGGCTGAGGTACCACCAAACACACTGGCTTTTTCCGCCACAATCACTTTCAGCCCGTCATGTGCAGCCGTAACCGCACTAGACAGCCCGCCCGCTCCCGAACCAATGACCAGCACATCACATTCGTATTGTTTGCGGATCGGGAGCAATGGCATTTGCAATGAGTATTGGGTTGTCGCATTCATAAGAGTTACCCCGCAACAGCGTCCTGCTGGGCTTGCGCAACAAGTTGCTGTATGGCATTAAAATTGATTTGCGCACGTTCCAGTGCAGGTCGTGCTGCCAAAGCCTGATTTGGTACTTCCGCAGCGAACATTAAGTTCTCAGGCAAGGCGCGAATTAGCCCTACCAGATCAAGCTCACCCTGACCTGGCACCAAACGATTGCCTCGGGCAATCTTAATCAGCCCTTCATCACTCGGATCATACTCAGCCAGTGCATCACAGAGCTGGACATAGTTCAGACGTGCTGGACTCAGCGCTTTCACCTGTTCAAGCGTTGAATCGGAACGGGCAAAATGCAGCGCATCAATCAAAACCGCAGCATTGTCCTGTCCCGATGCCGACACGATTTGCTCGGCTTGCGCCAAGTTTTTGACATGAGTCCACGGCATAAATTCCAGATCACAACTCAAACCATAGCGTTTGCTCAGTTCGCAAAATTCGGCAAAGTGTTGAATCAGGCGCTCCTGCTCAGGGTCATTGCCTGCCACTAAAATATGTTGAGCGCCAAGCTGCTGTGCCACGTCTAAAAATTGCAGATATTTTTTTGAATCAAAGTCTGGTGTGATTCGTACAATTTCAACATCTACCACGCGCACCCCTGTATCCTTCAAGACTGCACGGGTTTCGCGAATCAGTTGACTCTGGGTCAATATCGGATAGTCAGCTTCATTGGGTGCCGCAGGCAGCAGGCGTAAGCCCACTGCTGCATAGCCACACTGTGCTGCAATCTTGACGGCTTCTACAGGGCTAACATCTGCCACTGTCAAAAAAGAGAGTGAGTATTCACGCGGCATCCTGTTGCTCCTGTTCACTTTTCAGTAAGTACGCCACCATCAGGTCACGTACCTGCATAAACATGTCTGTCCCCTTCACTGCGGTACAACCCAAAGCTTCAGCCTGCTGAATAAACGGCGTATTTTCGGGTTTAGTCACCACATCTGCCACCGACATGCTGGCAGCCAGTTTGTCTAACTGAAATGCTGCTGATGGATCACCATTCATTCCCATCGGGGTTGCATTCACCACGACATCAAAACCTGTCGGGTCGTTGTCATGTGCTGTTACTTTGCCTTTACCCAATTGTTGCAACTGCTCGACCAGTTGTTGTTGACGGGTTTGATCGACATCAAAAATTGCCAGTTCAGCCACATCTGCAAGCAGCAGTTCATAAGCAATGGCTTTACCTGCGCCCCCTGCACCCGCCAAAATGGCACGCTTATCTTTCAGTTCAATTGACTGGTTACGAATCGCCTGCACCATACCTTTACCATCGAGCATGTCTCCCTCCCAACCCTCTTCACAGCGACGAATGGTGTTGACAGCTCCAATAAACTGCGCACGTGGCGTGAGTTTCTGACAACAACTCAAAGCTGAAATCTTGTGTGGCACAGTCACAATCAGTCCATCGGTATTGTTCAAATACAGGTTTTGCTGAACAAAACTGGCAAAATGTTGAGGGGCAACATCGGCAGGGGCAACCAGTGCATTCAAGCCTTTTTTTGACAGTTCCATAGTCACACCTTCAGGTGATTTCACTTGTACAATCGGGTGTCCGACCACAAAATAGAGACGAGTTGAGCCGTTCAATTGAATATCCATTATTCAATCTCCTTGAAAATCTTAGACTTAGAAAATTTTAGATTTGAACTTTATTCAGTTCTTGTTGACGCATTTTTTTAGGTGAATATGCCAGTTTCATAATGCACAGGGCGAGAATAATACCGACAGTAGGCAAACATAAAATCAGGAAAATTTTACTGGCTGCCCAACCTAAACTGAGAAAATAAGCCCCCGCAAAAGCACTGCCCACAGCACCCAAGCGTCCGATACCGTGCATCCAGCTATTACCTGTTGCACGGGCAAATACTGGATAGAAAGAACTTGAAACGCTGTTCATGCCTGCATTCGCACCATTCATCCACATCCCAATGAAAAAGCACATCGTGCTGTACAGCATAAAGTTATGTCCCACTTCACCCACAAACACCATGAAAATCACAGCCAGTCCATAAGAAATGGCTAAACCAAAGTGCGGGCTGATCTTATCCATGACATAACCGCACACAATACATCCCACAGGCCCACCGAGTTGGTAAATGGCAGTAATCACAGATGCTTCACTGATGCTAAAACCAAATTCGTGACTCATCATCGGCAACCAACTACCAAGCAAGTAAACAACGAACAGACCCGATGCATAGCTCCACCACAGTAAAAAGCTACCGAGTAAGTAAAATGGGCTGAGTACGGTTTTAACAGGGTTATCTACGGTATCTGTTTTAGGTTGCGGTAAAACAAAGACCTTATTGCTGGTATCAAAATCTGGTGCAATCTGATGAATAATGGCATCAATTTCTGCTTTCGGATGGTGCTTGAGAACTTTATAACCAATGGATTCTGGCAATTTGAAAACTGCAATCGTTGCCAAAATTAAAGGTAAAATCCCACCAATAATCATCATGGCATGCCAGCTAAAATGTGGAATCACCCATGCCGCAAGGAAGCCACCAATTGCCGCACCAATGGTAAAACCACTCAAAATAATCGTCACTAAACGGGCATTCACTTTCATGGATGAGTAATCCGTTACCAAAGTCACGGCTTGAGGCATTACACCCCCCATAAACAGGCCAGCGATAAAACGATAGATCATCAACTCATTGACATGGCTCGAAAGCGCAGCCAGTAAAGTAAATATTCCAAAACCAACCAAGTTGGTAATCAGCAGTTTTTTACGTCCAAATTTATCTGCAAGAGGGCCTGAGACCACTGCACCGACAGCCAGACCAATCAATGCCGCACTCATTACAGGAGCAAGGTCACTGGTCGTGATGCCCCATTCATGTTTGAGTACAGGAGCAACAAAGCCCATCACTGAAATATCAATACCATCGACAATGATGATCATTAAACATAGAAAAATAACTAATCTTTGCAGCGGAGAAATCCGATTTTCATCGATAAACTCCCTTAAATTCACCTGTTGAGTCATGCACTTACTCCCTTGAGTGTCACCAGTAAAAATATGCGTTTTCCATCGCACGACTGGTTTTGTTGTTTTCATTCAGGTTATGAATTTTTAAAGCCAAGAAACCACCTTTTCTTGACGAATCGATTTACCTCATTTGCATTTCGGATAAAATCTACAGGTACTATAATTGGTTTTATTCATTTTTGGAACACTGTTCCAAAAAATAATATTAGGATTTTTATGCTCAGCAATAACGATCGTTCTTTACTCATCCTTGAAGCGTTATTAAAAGAAGTGCATGGACGTGCGCTCAGTGATCTTTCGGTTGAACTGGATATTCCCAAATCTGCCATGCATCGCATTCTGACTGCGATGAAAGACATGGGTTATATCTACCAAGACGAAGTTTCACAGCACTACAAACTCACCCTTAAAATTGCCTCAATGGGCTTGAGCTACCTGTCTTCTCGCTCAATTACTGAAACCTTCCAGCCTTATCTCAACGAACTTGCAGAAACCTCGTCTGAGTTGGTGCGTTTAGGTCTGATTGAAGATGAAAAAATTATCTGGATTGGCAAAGCTCAAGGCGCAAAGTCTGGTCTGAAATACGACCCTGATTCGGGCAATGTAGCCTATTTGCCAGCTTCTGCCTGTGGTTTAGCCTATCTATCTGCACTTGAAGCGGAAGATTTCTCGCGGCTAGTTGAACGTGAAGGTTTTGAAAAAGCCAAAAGCTTCGGGCCGAACACGCCTAAAAACCTTGCTGAACTTGAGCAGATGGTACAAGCCTCACGACAACGCGGTTATGGTCTGATTAATGACACCTATGAACTTGGTATGTCTTCAATGGCGAGAATTGTTCTCAACCCTCAAACAGGCAAACCTTTTGCCACGGTCAGTATTGCAGGCCCTTCTGTGCGCTTAAATGCCAAACGTATTGAAGAACTTGCACCTGCTCTCATCAACACTGCAAACCACATCGCCTCGATTATTAACCTGATCCATATCTAATTATTTTCTCCCTCATTTGACCTTCTTCCTTTAGAGCAAGAAGGTCGTTCATCCTTTTTATATCTTTCGTCCCTGTTTCTCCCAATTTACTTGTGACAAGCCAATAATGGCTCAAGCTTCAATTTGATTTGATAAACCAACCAGATAATCGTAACCATCAACACCACCGCAATGAACAATAGCGTCTGTACCAACCCGACATATTCAATGAGATAACTGGAAAATATCACGGGCCAGATCGTGCCCTGATAAGCAATAAACAGAAAACTGGAAAAGATCAGCGGATTTTTCTCACGGTCGATTATTTTGCCCATAAAATAATAAGCTGCACTGAGTGAGAAGCCGTGCCCAATTCCTGTCAATAAAATACTCAGCAGCAAAAACCACACATTGTGCCCAATTTCCGCCATCACCAAACTGACTGTACCCATCATTAGTGCAGCCAGACCCCAGTACAACACATTGATTTCTTTGTATGATTTACACCAAACCTGACTCAAGACCGAGACAAATAAAATGATAGAAATCGATACACCTGTTAGGGTTGCAGATGAGCGAATAGGCAATTCGTGTATAAATGTCCCTGCCAATGCCGCATATAAACTAAATGCCGCAAAGCTACAGAGCGCAGTAATACTACATATCAAAAACAGTTTGCTTGATGCTGTTTGAGGTAAAACCAAACCTTCAACTTTGAATAAATCCGCTATCTTCTGCTGACGTGGTAAGATTGTTTTTGGTCGAACCCAAAACACACTGACTAAAACCACAACCGAAAACAGCGCAATAATTCGATATGGGTCGACCAAAGGCTGTGACGTATGATCAGCCAATACACCACCAAGCAACGGCCCTAAAGCAAAACCTAAAATGGTAATCATTGAAGTCAGTTTTTCTGACAGCATGCGGTTTTTAAAAGGATACTGATCTTTCAAGCCCACCATGGCCGCTGTGGTAATCAACCCAGATGAAATCCCAATCAGAAATCGGGAAATGCCTAACAGCCAAACTGACCCAGCGGAAGCAGATAAAAATAGACCAACGATGCTCAAGCCAAGGCTAAACACAATAATTTGCTTATAGCTATAAATTGCATTGAGCTTGTTTAAAAACAGCAGCGAAAACACCACGCCAAGCATGTAAGCAATAAATACATAACCGACTTGTGAGGTGCTAATCTCCCATGTGCGTTCATAAAGAGCATATAACGGGCTTGCCAGTGCGGTGCTTAATGCCGCAAGACATAACGCTAGACTGATAATGGCATATTGCACACTGGATTTTGGTGTTTGCATTGGCTTAACCAAAAATGACTTTTAGGTCGATTTTAGTAAAAAGTGACCCCTAGGTCAATTTATGTTAGGCTATTTCGGTTAAGACGATGGTTGAATAAAGTATGGAAAAACCAAGAACACGCGGCCCAAGCATTGAAAAAACACAGGAAACTCGTCATAAAATTCTCGAAGCCGCATTGCACCACTTTATTCAAGAAGGGTTTGCCCGTAGCAAGATTTCCGAGATCGCCAAGCGTGCAGAACTTGGCAAAGGTACAATTTATTCTTACTTTGAAACCAAAGAGCAGCTTTTTGAAGGTGTGATTGATGCCTTTCTGAATGAGTCTTTTCGCCCGATCAAAGCGCATGAAATTCAAGATCATGAGACTGTTTATGATTTTATTTGCAGGCAAATCGTCCCGAGTGTTTTAACGCTAGAGTCGACAGGTCGTGCTGACATGGCGTTGTTAATTTTACGTGAAGGTCAAAATTTTCCGAGTATTCTCAATACTTACTGTCAGAAAATCTTTTTCCCGATTCAGCATGAATTACAACAGTTGGTTGAACTTGCCATTTCGCGAAATGAATTGCCTGCACAAACTTCTGCAAAACAGTTTGCTTTGTTGATTGTTAGCCCGATGTGGACAGGTATGATTCACAACCGAATTTTAAATCCGAATGATGTGCTAGAACTGGACTGTTTATTTAAAGATAACTTAAAGCTCTTATTTAATGCCGATCATTAAAGACATGCGATAGAAACAACCTTCACACTTTTCGGCATATAAAACCTTATAAGCTCAAATGTAAAAAGCCCGATTGATGAATCGGGCTTTATGTTTAAAAACAGAAGGTAACTGTTTTTAATGTTGTGTAGCCTTAAGCAATTTTATCGTTAAATTGGGTGCCTAGGCATTTGGTACACGGAGGTAAACGATCTGTACCAATTTCTAAGTAAGCGCGATGTCCGCATTGGACACAAAAATAGAAGCCTGTTCCAGGTTGAGAGCCAGCAATAACCATTTTTGTTCTCCATAGGTTTTAGAAATGGTGATCAAAGTATAGGCAAAACAAAAAACCTGTCTATACATTATTTTAAATATAAATGAGCATATAATTTGAATAAATGATTAAAAATGGAAGTTTCACCAAATTTTCTTGTTTTATTTTTAATATTACTTTTATTTTTCAATATCTTGAATTTTTATTTTTGCTTTTCTTTGTTGCGAAATTTGCAATTAAGAGTTTTGTAACTCAGCCTAAAGTCTTAAATTTTGATACAAATAAGCCCCGTGAGGTTGGGGCTTCGTGATTAAATGATAAACTTTTTTAAGTTTATCATTTTGCAATTTAAAAATGATTAAGTAACTATAAAAGAAGTCTATTATCAATCAATTAAAGTTCCAAAGATAACAAGAGACTTCTTTCATAAATCAAAAAACATATAAATTTTAGATTAACAATCATTCCACAATGTTTCAGACTTTCAATCATAATCATCCCATAAAATATTTAGTCTTAATTCAAAATAAAGGATACGATATCTAAGTCTTGCTTAGCATGACTATTTTTCAATAGAGAAGCCTGAAATTTAAGAAAACCTAACTGTTCAACAATTCCATCAACTATATTAGATTTTTTAATTAATTCAAAAACATATGGGTCAATTCTATTTAAGTTTTCTAAATCTATATCTCCATTTTTTCTGATATGCTCTATCAGTTGTTCTTCAAAATATTTTGCATCATTACTACGAGCTTTTTTATTACAGGAGTATATTTTATAATTTTCTTGATAAACTCCTCTCACTAGACTACAAAAAACATTATATTTTTCTACTCCACCAACCCCAAAAACTATTAATTCTTCATTATCATCCTCATCATAATGTACAGAAATAGATGAATACATTTTTTGCAAGATGATAAGCTCATAATTTTTATAGCCTAAAATACTATCAATATCAGAAACTATCTTTTCAGTTTTTGGAATAATCCATTCTTTCTCCAATAAAGATGGATTTATATCATTGACCATATTAATAACATTATCTTGCCTACTTATATTAAATATTTTCTCAAACAAATCATACTTCCTAGTACTAGATCTATTTACTAAAAATAGTGCTGAGAAATACTCCTGAAAAGATCTATGAGTGAAATTAAATCCCAATCCATCTCTTTGCAAGATACAAACAGAACCAATTAAATCACTTAAAAAATCTTCAGATTGGGTTGATGCACTTGAAATTAATATAGAGTTATCTAAATATTTTTTTATCTGATTTTCTTCAAAATAGTACAATTTATCACAATAGCTAAGTATACAAAAAGCTTCTAAACAACGCTTAAAGTCATCTAATGGTAAGCCGCAAAATGATTTTCTTTTATACATGCTTTTTAATGAATCATGTTTATTAAATAAAGTTAAAAAAGCCTGCTCATAAAACAAATGTAATTTATTTGGTATTTCTGCTATTTGTTCATAAGTTAACAGCATCATAGTCAGCAACAAAGGGTTGGAAGCAAAACTTCTATGAGAGTCATATAGCCTGTTATCTAATTCTTTTAAAAAAGACTGTTTGACCTGCCTATCATAATCTAATCTATTAATAAGACTTAAAGCTTTGTTTTTATCCAACTCCAGAATTGTATATTGGTAAAACTCTTCCCATGAAGTAAATCTAGTATCAAACCTGCTAGAGATTAATATTCTAATCCCATGATAATTATTCGACAAATTTAGTATTTCTCTTTCTACATCCTCTCGATCTTCTCTATTGATCTCATCAAAACCATCTAAAATAGCTAAAACTTTTCCTAACTTAAGTGCATAGTCCAATTGTTCTTTATTGAAAGATGGATTTATAGCTATCATTGAATTCAATATAAAATTATATATTGATTTATCAGGCTGATTATTTAGATGCCTTAACTCTATAAAAATTGGAAAAATTCCAATTGGCTTTTCAATTAGCTCAATAAAAAGACTTTTACAAAATGTAGATTTTCCACTTCCAGCACCACCTTGAATTATTAATCTCTTATTTACTTCTATTTCATTTATAAATTGACTCTCTTCTACTACTTTTTTCTGAATTTTAAGATCAGTTCTGATATAAAAATCTTTTATGTTTACTGGTTTTTCTCTATACAAAAGAGTTTTTATCTTTGAGTATCTTTCATAATTTCGTTCCAAATATCCTGAAAAACATAAATTTAGTGAAACCTGAATTTTATTATTAGCATCTTTAGTGAGTTTATTTAAGCCATTCAATATTGGTACAGTAAATTGCTTAATCAATTCAGAAACAAGATTTTGAATTATTTCGTCTTGCATATTATTCTCAAGTATAAAAGCCCTATCAAAAGATAGGGCTTTTCTCAAACAATTTCAAACACTTTTAATTAAGCAGTCAATGGCTCTTTCTACTCTTGACCTTCCAAAAAGTCCTGAGCAAAACGCTGCAACACACCACCTGCATCATACACAGACACTTCTTCTTCGGTATCTAAACGGCAAGTCACAGGCACTTCCACAACTTCATTTTGCCCATCTGCCGTTGAACGCTCAATCACCAAGGTCAAGTCAGAACGTGGCGCAATACGACCAATCACGCTGTATAGCTCAGTACCATCGAGCTTCAAAGTATTGCGGTTTACACCTGCTTTAAACTGCAATGGCAACACGCCCATACCCACCAAGTTAGTACGGTGAATACGCTCAAAACCTTCCGCCACAATCGCTTCAACACCCGCAAGTCGTACACCTTTAGCAGCCCAGTCACGGCTAGAACCTTGACCATAGTCCGCCCCTGCGATGATGATCAACGGTTGCTTACGGTTCATGTAAGTTTCAATCGCTTCCCACATCCGCATCACTTCACCTTCAGGCTCAACACGTGCTTTCGAACCTTGTTTCACCGTACCGTCAGAACGGCGTACCATTTCATTAAACAGTTTCGGGTTGGCAAATGTCGCTCGTTGCGCCGTTAAGTGATCGCCACGGTGGGTTGCGTATGAGTTAAAGTCTTCTTCAGGCACACCCATTTTGTGCAGATATTCGCCTGCCGCAGAGTCCATCAAAATCGCATTGGATGGTGATAAATGGTCTGTGGTAATGTTATCGCCCAAAATTGCCAACGGACGCATATTTGCCAAAGTCCGTGGTGCAGCCAAAGCACCTTCCCAGTACGGCGGACGGCGAATGTAGGTACTTTTCGGACGCCAGTCATAAAGCGGGCTTTTGGCTTGCTCAACTTCGCCCAAGTCAAACATTGGAATGTAGACTTTACGGAATTGTTCAGGCTTCACCGCTTCTTTAACCAGTGCATCAATTTCAGCATCACTTGGCCAAATATCTTTCAGGTAAATTGGATTACCGTCTTTGTCTGTGCCCAGTGCATCTTTTTCGATGTCAAAACGCATGGTCCCTGCAATTGCATACGCCACAACAAGCGGTGGAGATGCCAAGAATGCCTGTTTTGCATATGGGTGAATACGACCATCGAAGTTACGGTTACCCGAAAGTACTGCTGTGGCATACAAGTCACGGTCTATAATTTCTTGCTGAATCTTCGGATCAAGAGCACCCGACATACCGTTACAAGTGGTACACGCATACGCCACAATACCAAAACCGAGCTTTTCAAGATCGTGCAATACGCCTGCTTCTTCTAAATACAACGCAGCCGCTTTAGAACCTGGGGCAAAAGACGATTTCACCCACGGTTTACGGGTTAAACCCAATTCATTGGCTTTACGTGCTAACAAACCTGCGGCAACTGTATTGCGTGGGTTTGAAGTATTGGTACATGAGGTAATCGCTGCAATGATGATTGCACCATCAGGCATTAAACCATCGGTACGCTGTTCAACCACACCCGCAATGCCTTTTTCTTTCAAATCAGCGGTAGAAACACGTGCATGCGGATTCGATGGCCCTGCAATATTACGCGTCACTTTCGACAAGTCAAAACGTAAAACACGTGGATATTCGGCTTGTTTCAAACTGCTTGACCATAAACCGACATGTTTGGCATAGGTTTCAACCAATTCAACTTGAGCATCTTCACGACCAGTCAGGCGTAAGTAATCAATGGTATTTTGGTCGATATAGAACATGGCTGCGGTTGCACCATATTCAGGAGTCATGTTGGAAATCGTGGCACGATCTCCCACTGACATGCTGTCTGCACCTTCACCGAAAAATTCGAGATAGCCACCAACCACACGTTCTTTACGCAAGAATTCCGTCAAGGCAAGCACGATGTCCGTCGCAGTAATGCCTGCTTGACGTTGACCTGTTAGCTCAACCCCAATAATGTCGGGCAGACGCATCCAAGAAGCGCGACCCAACATCACGTTTTCAGCTTCCAAGCCACCGACACCGACCGAAATCACACCTAAAGCATCGGTATGTGGTGTATGCGAATCTGTACCGACACAAGTATCTGGAAATGCCACGCCGTCACGCACTTGGATTACTGGTGACATTTTTTCCAAGTTGATCTGATGCATGATGCCGTTGCCCGCAGGAATCACATCGACATTTTTAAAGGCAGTTTTTGTCCACTCAATAAAGTGAAAACGGTCTTCATTACGACGGTCTTCCACCGCACGGTTTTTGGCAAATGCATCTGGGTCAAAACCGCCATATTCCACAGCTAAAGAGTGATCGACAATGAGCTGAGTCGGCACGACTGGATTGACTTTAGATGGGTCACCGCCTTTATCAGCAATCGCATCACGCAGACCTGCAAGGTCAACCAGTGCGGTTTGACCTAAAATGTCATGACAAACCACGCGCGCAGGAAACCAAGGAAAATCCAGATCCTGACGGCGTTCAATCAATTGTGTTAAGTATGCAGTTAAGTTTTCTGCATCTGCGCGACGAACCAACTGTTCTGCCAACACTTTAGAGGTATATGGCAATGTCGCATAAGCACCAGGCTGAATATCTTCAACGGCTTGGCGTACATCATAGTAAGCTAATGATGTGCCTGGCAATGTCTTACGATATTGGCTATTCATTAAACACGCTCTGCTAATGGTTTAAATTCGAGGTTTTCAGGACCTGTGTAGTTCGCGCTTGGACGGATAATTTTGCCGTCTTGACGCTGTTCAATCACGTGTGCTGACCAACCTGCGGTACGCGCAATCACGAATAATGGCGTGAACATTGCTGTTGGAACACCCATCAAGTGGTAGCTCACCGCGCTGAACCAGTCGAGGTTCGGGAACATGTTTTTCACTTCTTTCATCACGGCTTCTAAACGTTCCGCAATCAAATACATTTTTTTGTTTTCTTGAGCATCTGCCAATTCAAGCGCCACTTGCTTGATCACTTCGTTACGTGGGTCAGCAATGGTGTAAACAGGGTGACCAAAACCAATCACCACTTCTTTGTTTTCAACACGTTTACGAATATCGGCTTCAGCTTCATCGGCAGAGTTGTAACGCTGTTGAATCACAAAGGCGACTTCGTTTGCACCACCGTGTTTTGGCCCACGCAATGCACCAATCGCACCTGAAATCGTCGAGTAAATGTCTGAGCCTGTGCCTGCAATCACACGCGAGGTAAATGTCGATGCATTAAATTCATGCTCAGCATACAAAATCAAAGAGGTATGCATGGCTTGAATCCACTGCTCACACGGCTTTTCACCATGCAATAAGTGCAGGAAGTGCGCGCCAATCGAGTCATCATCGGTTTCCACTTCAATGCGTTTGCCGTTATGACTAAAGTGATACCAATACAGCAACATTGAACCCAAACTCGCCATGAGTTTGTCAGCAATATCGCGTGCACCTGCATAGTTGTGGTCTTCATGTTCTGGCGTTAAACAACCAAGCACTGAAACACCTGTACGCATCACATCCATCGGGTGCGCCGACGGTGGCAATTGTTCCAAAGCAGTTTTTAAACCTGCTGGCAAACCACGCAATGCCTTGAGCTTGGCTTTATAAGCACTCAATTCCGCAGTATTTGGCAGTTTGCCATGCACCAGTAAATACGCAACTTCTTCAAACTGGCAATGTACCGCCAAGTCTAAAATGTCATAACCACGGTAATGCAAGTCATTTCCGCTACGTCCTACCGTACATAGCGCGGTGGTGCCAGCGACTTGACCGCTGAGCGCCACTGATTTTTTTGGTTTAAATTCTGTTTTTTCAACTTGTGTATTCATGACAGTTTCCTTTTGTCTGTTTGATCTTGTTGTAAAAATTAGGGGGTCAATTTGAGTGTCAGATGCTTATTTATTTTTAGCGAATGAGGCATCTAAATACTGTTCAAACTGATGGTAGTTAATACGGTCATACAACTCCTGACGGGTTTGCATGGTATCAACCACATTTTTCTGTGTGCCCTCTTGACGCAAAGTCTGATACACATTTTCAGCCGCTTTGTTCATGGCACGGAATGCTGACAGTGGATACAACGCGATACTGACATCGGCAGAAGCCAGTTCTTCTGTGGTAAATAAAGGCGTAGAACCAAATTCGGTAATATTGGCTAAGATCGGTACGTGTACAGCATCGGCAAATTGTTTGTACATCGACAGTTCAGTAATCGCTTCAGGGAACAGCATATCTGCACCTGCTTCAATATATGCCCCAGCACGATCAATAGCAGCTTGCAAGCCTTCAACCGCCAAAGCATCGGTACGCGCCATAATTACAAACTTGTCATCGCCACGCGCATCAACTGCGGCTTTAATGCGATCGACCATTTCCTGTTGTGAAACAATCGCCTTGTTTGGGCGGTGTCCACAGCGTTTTGCCCCAACCTGATCTTCAATGTGCATGGCTGCTGCACCAAACTTGATTAACGATTTGGTGGTACGTGCAATGTTAAATGCTGAAGCGCCAAAGCCTGTGTCTGCATCAACCAATAACGGTAAATCACACACATCGGTGATACGGCGAACATCGGTCAACACATCGTCCAAGTTACTAATGCCTAAATCGGGCAAACCTAATGAGCCTGCGGCGACCCCACCTCCTGATAAATAGATGGCTTTATAGCCTGCACGTTTTGCCAGTAAGGCGTGGTTGGCGTTGATCGTACCGACGACCTGTAACGGTTTTTCAGCCGCAACAGCATCGCGGAAACGCTGACCCGCAGATAAATTAGACATGTTTTTCTCCTTGAGCTTGAATCCAGTTGGATTCAATATTTTTATAAGATGCAGCGATATGACGGCGCATCAACAATTCGGCAAGTTCGGCATCGCCATCAGCAATCGCATCTAAAATACGAATATGTTCGTTAAAGGCCTGATGCGGGCGATTTGGCGTTTTGGAAAATTGAATACGGTACATACGAATCAGGTGATATAACTCATCACACAGCATTTTTTCTAAGGTCTTGTTACCACTGGTTTTAATGATGCAATAGTGAAAGTCATCTTCACCTTCCTGCAAAAAATATCCCTTACCCGCTTTAAATGCATCATCTTCAGCGTGACGCTTTAAAATATCTCTTAGAATTAGAATCTGTTTTTTATCAATATGCTGTGCAGCAAGACGACAAGCGAGACCTTCAAGGTTTTCACGAATCTGATAGAGTTCATGCAACTGCTGATGAGAGAGTGACACCACACGCGCACCGACATGGGCAGTCCGTTCAACCAGTTTTTGTCCTTCTAGGCGATGAATCGCTTCACGCAAAGGGCCTCGACTAATGCCATAAACACGCGCAAGTTCAGGTTCAGAAATCTTGCTTCCTGCGGCAAGTTCACCACAAATAATCGCCGACTGGATTTTATAAAAAATCTGGTCTGTGAGCGTTTGGTAACCCTTTTCGATAGGGTTTTCTGACAAATTTTGCATAGTGTTGACAATTCTTATTGAAGATCACTAAATCATGCCTATTTTTTAGCAAAAAACAATATATTGTCAACAATATAAATCACATTCTACGACTAAGGTGCTATAAGACGAAAATTTGGGTTATTTTTTAATCTAATTTTTTTGAATTGTTGACAATCTAAGACTTAAAATCCTTAGATATAAAAAAAGCCCTTTGTAATAACAAAGGGCTTTCAATTATTAAGATGATATTTAAGGCTTTAAACTTTTACCCAAACGATGCCTTCATCGACTTTACGCAATGAAAATGAAAAGAGTTCATCATCTGCCGTGACCAAATATGTATCATGAGCATCATGAATAACTTTTAATAATGTCCCCATATCATATACTTTTGGCTCACAGCCTTGTTTCTCATGTTTAATGGTTTGAAGTAATTCAACCAAAATGTGATCCATATCTCATACCCCCAATAATTTTGCTGCTTTATGTACATATCATAATTTTTTTTGCCCCTGTTCACTGTGAATTTAAAGTAACAAACTTTCTATAATTTGATCATATTTTCGATATAACTGCCCTATATCATCACTAAATTCGAATATGCTGCCTACATGGCAGTGAACAACCGCAAGTGCAAATTGCAATTTTGCGGTCATTTCTAAGCTGCCTACATGGCAGTGAACATAGAAAACTATGTTATTCGTGTCTTCACTTTTTTCTAAGCTGCCTACATGGCAGTGAACTTCTTTTGTTCATCGTTCTTATGCTGTTTCTTTTTCTAAGCTGCCTACATGGCAGTGAACTGAGTTCTAAATCTGTAGATTCACCAGTAGCATTTCTAAGCTGCCTACATGGCAGTGAACTATAAAATTATCACAAAAAATAAAGCCATAACAGTGAGTTAAACCTAAAATCTAGCAAAAGACCCAAGTTTTTACTCACTACTATAACTTATTGATTTTATTAAACTGTTAAAGAGTCAAAAAATATTGGGTTAAAATTCGGGTACAGATGCTTCTGAACTTAATCCATAAGTACTAAAAACCTGAGTTTCAGATTTTTCAGCAGGCTGCTTTTCAATGAACAATTTAAATCGTTTTTTATCCTGTTCATCTGAAGTGCTTAAACTCAGCATCTCAATATACGGTAAGTTAGTGGTCTTCACGACATGGCTATACCGAGCGAGTGCTTCATCAAAGCCAATATCACCACGTTTTACACGATGACGTGCCAAACGCTCAGCATTAGTTTTAAATTGCTTACGCCTATAAATGGCATAACCTGTGACTTTACTCTCAGGCACTTCGCGTATAGAACTGACATGAACATAGTCAACCAAGCGTTCTAACCACTTACGAATATTTAACTGCTCTAAACTATTTTCAGATAGGGCAAACAAACGTAATTTTTCACCTAAAAATCCAATACCTTTTTCAGCATGAAAGCGATATTGAGGAAATGAAACTCCAATATTGACTTTATTATTTGTATCTTTTATTTCAGCCAAAGCAATATGCAACTGAGTATAAATACGTGACCATAGTTCATAAGGTGAAAAATCATCAGTTTTGATTAAAGTCAGTTCAATATAATATTTCATTCAAATGACCTCATCGAATATCTGTAACATACGCAAGCCCTTTTTTACCTAAGTAAAAGGAAGATACACCCGCATTTTCAATCTTTTCTTCCAAATCTCGAGCTTGATCTTTGGAAATATTTAAGTGGATTTCTAACTGACCTTTATTAGCTTTTGTAAGCATTTTAGTTGGCTCTGAAAATTTCTTTGAAGGAAGTAGAAATGGTGAACCCCATGATTTTTTTTTACCTCCCGATGAATATCGAGCCATGAAATCTTTTTCAGTAAAAATCCCAGATAAAGAAATACCTGTTAATTTCCCTTGTGGTGATAAAACAGAACTAACATCATATTGCTTTCTAAGCTGATTGAGTTGCCAATAAATAAGCAAAGCATAAATAGTAGATATATTTATCTTCTCTTCTAAATTTTTCATTTCAAAATCAATAAGATTTTTTTCAAATTTCTCAATCAGTCTAGAAATTTCCCCTTCGATATTTACAGTCCCACTAAAACTTGATAAACGATTTTTTATATCTATGGGATGAATTCTTTGCTCAAACTTTAATAAATCAATTCTTTCATCGTTCAATACAAACTTGATGATTTCATCTAGTTCCAGAAAAAGTACACCCCATAAAAACAATGAATAATCAGAGGTGAACGATAGATCTGCAGCCTTAACAATACCTGTAAAAGCTTTGGGATCTTCACTGTCTTTACTTACATTTCTCAAATAAACAATTTCTGATGTTTCTTCTGATTTATCAAAAAAAGTAACTTTAGATTCTATTTCTTTAAAAAAATAGTCATCTCTTTGCCGAGCCTTGAATAATTTCTTTTGCTCACCAATAAGACGATTTAAAATTCCCATAACTGTATTATGAGTAATTCCAACTTCTTTGAAGTTTTTTGGTAACTGTTTTGACGTTGCAACAAAACTACGTTTTAAATCCCCTTCTTCTTTTTCATCTGACAAAAAAGAGTTTCTCCAAGAGGATTCATATTCAATAATAATCTGCATATAACCTCCTCATTAGACAACTTCATAATAAATAGCATAAACTGTTTGATGTTCTGAATTCACTTGACTTTGTAGCTTTGGCTGCTTAATTCGCATCATTTTATAGCTATCGTTATAATCCACTTCAACTGTGTCTACACACATATAACCCTTTGCTTGCTTAATCACAAGTTCTTCAATCATCGTTAGCGTTTCTTTGACTAAAATATCAATAGCAGTATTGTCGAGCAAAATACCAGCTTCATATTCCTTATATATTGAACCTTTCCGTGCATATTTTTCATTAAATACCGCTTTAGGCTCTCTTGATTGCAAATTACTGGATAAGTCAGCCACTCATTCCTGTATGTGGCATACCAGTCATTCTTATTCCTAGTAGGCCACTTTAGTTAAAAAAAACTAGTTATTATCTTTATTGGCGTAAATTTTTTCTCTGTAAGATCTTCCTTTAATCTCTAACTCATAGGATCTATGTAAAATTCTATCCATCACAGCATCAGCAATAGTTGGATCGTGGAATTGTTCAAACCATAATTTTTTTGGAACTTGACTGGTAATTAATAGGCCTCCACTTTGAGATTGTTTGTCAATAATTTCAAGAAATGAAGGAGCTAATGCTTGATTAAATCCTCCCAATCCAAAATCATCAATAATAAGTAATTTGGTAGAGCATATTTTTTTCTTGAAATTTTTAATCTCGCCTAAAGATATGGCAGTCCCGATTTCATCGAACAGACTTACTGCATTGAAGTACATAACACTATAACTACGATGACATGCCTCAGCACCTAATGCACAAGCTAACCATGATTTTCCAACGCCAGTTGCCCCTGAAATGATGAGTCCGCGATAATTAGCAATCCACTCACAATTTGCATAACGACTAATATCAGATTTTTTAAGTTTTCGTTCAGGATCATAGTCAAGATGCTCTAACCTAGCACTTGGATAGCGAAGTTTTGCAACTGTAAATAGCCGTTCAATTCGTCGATTGCTGCGATCATTCAATTCTGCGTCCAAACAAAAATCTAAGAAGTCCTCAAAACCCATATTATTTGTGATCACTTGATCTAAAGAGCTTTCTGCTGTACGTAGAAATCCCAGTAGCTTCAGTTGCTCTAGCTTATTTTTAACTGATATTTTAAGCATGAGAAGCTCCAGAATGATTTAAATAGTAATCAATTCCACGAATATTTGTGTGTGATGTTGATCTAGAAGGTAATGCATCAATAGTTTGCTCTAAGTGATATGTATTGTTGGCAATGATAGTACGCAGTCGGTCTAGAGTATAAATTTGTCGTTGCATTGCAAAATTACAGGCATTTTCAAGACAGTGCGACATTTGATTTTCGACTACCCATTTTCTAAATTTATTAAGTGATTTAATACTTTGTGCAAGATCTCGTTTTTGGTTTAGGATGTGATGAACATACTTTGAAGTGTTGGAGCCCGCACGATTTGCCCAAAATATAATTTCATCCTTTGATAATCCTTTTTGAGCGAGATGTTCTGGTGACATATGTTCATCAACACAAATGTCTTTATGAGTGCCACTATTTAGAACATGTTCGGCAATTTTTTCACGTTCATAAAAAATATGTAGGGCTGTTCCGGTAATTTTGAGATCTACATGCAAATGTATGTGAGTGTACGGAACAGAATATTGATTTGTTCTATATTCAACTCGATAGAACTCACTCACACGAACATTTCGCTTCCATGTGCAAAGTTCATATGGGTAAACGGGTAATGGACTCAAATCTTTACTATCTAATGTTAAAAATTGCTCATATCGACTGATGGTAAAACGTCTAGTCACTTTTTTATTGATGACATCCATTTTTTCCTGAATCGCTAGATTTAATTCTTCAATAGAAAAAAAATTTTGATTCCGTAAGGATGCTAATATGGAGCGTTGAACAATTTGCACACTTACTTCAGCTAACCCTTTATCTTTCGGGTGACGAGGACGTGTTGGCATAATGGCAAAATCATAATATTCAGCCAAGTCTTCAAAATCTTTTTGAAATTCTAAACCTGATTTATTATTTTTAATCACAGCTGCTTTAAGGTTGTCTGTGATTATCGTGTTTGGCACACCACCGATGTGTTCAAATGTTTTAATAAAACATTGAAGCCAATGTTCCACTTTTTGACTGGGAACAGCATAAGCAAAAGTATAGGTAGATGCTCCTAAGACACCAACAAATACTTGGACACGGCTTCTTAAACCATCCACTGGTGAGATTACTTCCATTGTACGGCCACAAAAGTCGACGAGTAAAGCTTCTCCACTTTTGAAATTTTGCCGCATTGAAGCATGCCGCTTCTTCTGAAATTTTCTAAATACCTCACAGAAGCGAGAGTATGAAAGACCATTTTCATACTGACAAATATATTCTTGCCAAAGTAACTCTAGCGTTATATCTCGTTTTTTAATTTCTTGACTGATGTAATCAAAGTTAGGGTAGATTTTTCGAGTTGGATAATTTATGACATGAGAAAGCTCAAAATAATCAAGTAACTCTGTATTTGTAAATAAATTGAGTTCACTATTTAAAATTGGAAAAAGTTCTAACTTGTCACGAATTGTTTTGACAGAATCTCTAGAAATGCCAACTTTTTTAGATATGTCCCTTTGGCTATGTTGTAGATTTAACAGCCTAACAGTTTGTCGAATTTTATCAGTTTCTATACGCATAACATACCTCTAAAATAAAAAATGAGGCAGAAAGCACCCTGAACATTGATAAAATAACCAATGTCTTTTAGAATGAATTTGTCTTGCACATCCAAGTAAAAGACAAACCTATAAAGACTCATGTTACCGCATGGGTCTTTATACTTTCTGCAATTAAAAAAGTTACTTGAATTAATTCATATATTTTTCTCCTTCATACCTAATTTTATTGCAATTTCATGGCTTTTTCCTCTAGATGGAATACGATTATTACTTAAGACTTTGTAGACTAAATCTACTGGAAAGTTGTTATCTTTAGCCCACTGAGAAATAGAATATCCATCTTTAAAAAAATTATTTCGAATTTGTTCAGGTGTATTCATAAAAAATAATTCACAGAAGAATCTGGAAGAAAAATATATGCAAAAATTATTAATTTCAAGAAGTTTTTTATTTATAAAATTTATATTTACATCTTGTATAAGTTTTAAATACTTTTAAATTAATTCCATTAAACCCTCAATAGCTTTAAGCTTAGCATCAGAATATTGTTGGCTTAAACTTATTTTATTTTTTAGCTTAAAATACTGAGGAGCTAGTTCAGGGTATTTTAAATATAATTCATCAATAAATTTATTTTGAAGCTCAAAATCTTCTAATTCTTTGTTAATTAATTTTTTTTCATTTTGAATTAGTTTATTGTAGTTTTTAGCTAAAACCTGTTCTCTAAGCCCATATAATTTTATAGTCTCACTATATAAAAATACTCTATCATTATATCTCGAATATTCAACACTTAAAAAACCATTAGATGTTAAAACTCTGAGTCCATTGTACATTTGCTGCCTTAAAGTCTTATCTTCTAATTGATTTAAGTGTTCAATATTTAACCAAAATAATTTTGCTTCCCAGTTTTGAATTTTATTTTCTAGCAATATTTTTACGAAGTAACTCTCAAGTGGTAGATAAAAGTCAAACATATGAATTTTCATTAAAAAAGCAAAAGAGGATTATAGTCCGTGGATATGTAATCCTCAATTGGTGATATTTCTGTTTTTTGAACAATTGGTTTCAAATGACAGAATTATCAATTGCAATTGGTCAGTTAATCCGCAGTAAAAGATTAGAATTGCAAATTACTCAAGAGTCTTTAGCACTTCAATGTGGAATAGACCGTAGCTATGTCGGTCGTATCGAGCGTGGCGAAGTAAACATTACGGTTGAAAAGCTCTATGAAATTGCAGAAATACTCAAGATTAATCCTCAAGAGCTGTTACCAACATTAGAGTCTTAATTTTCAGCATTTTTTTCTTGAATATCAAAAGTATTCTTTAATGATAAAGCTACACTGGCTTTACTTCCCCAATATGCGAAGATTGGAATAAAAATCACAAAAAATGTCAGGACTATTAATCTCCAATGATCGTAAGATTCTTTGCTAAAGTTCCAGTTTTTAATTGCAGTTTCTAACCAAACCAATTCAAAAATAATTGCACAACAATATGAAATTGCAGCTATTACACAGATCAAGATATTCGCTTGTTTAATAAATTCAATCGTTGATTTTTTACGTGTATAGAACAGTTCAGCATTTTCGTTCTCAATTTTTTGCTCTATAAAAAACCATGCAAAGTTTAAGTCTCGAACTTTATCTCTAAAATCCCACGTTTTCTTGAAACTTCTAATGATGAGGCTGTAATGAAATTTTCCTGTCCCTAAATATTGATTGGTTGCATTCTGTAATTGCCAGTGCTCTTTTGATGGTTCACTCACATATTTATTGTATTCATCCGTTTCTTCACGAGTATTCTTAAAAACATTTCTTTTTAAAGTTTCCCTAAAATCTCTTGAAAACAGCCATTTGAAACAAAAAACAACCCAGCTTAATCCTAGGATTGAAACTATTACGCTTACCCATTCCATATTTAATTTTCACTTCAATGATTTATTCTTAAATCTAAACATGACGATTGAAATTTAAACAGATCACACGTTGGTCAAAACGACATAAAATGTCGTTATGCTTTAAGTCTTATAGCTTTTCCCCTACAAATTTAAGACAATAGATTTAAAGAAATTTTGAGAGTCATCTAAGTGATTACAGGCGAAATTAAAAGCAAAATTGACCAGATTTGGAACGCATTTTGGAGTGGTGGTATTTCAAATCCTCTAGAGGTCATGGAGCAGATGACCTATTTGCTGTTTATTCGCCGACTTGATGAAATTCAGATCACTAAAGAAAAGAAAGCCAATCGGTTAAAGAAAAGCGTAGAGCATCCTATTTTTACTCCTGAGCAAGATCATTTACGTTGGTCTAAGTTTATTACTTTGGGTGATGCTGCGACGTTGTATAGCACTATTGCCAATGAGGTTTTTCCATTCATTAAAAACTTAGGTGCAGAAGATGACACAACCTATAGTCATCACATGAAGGATGCACGTTTTACCATTCCTACGCCTGCACTGTTAACCAAAGTGGTTGATCTGTTAGCTGAAGTCCCAATGGATGACAAAGATACCAAGGGTGATATTTACGAATATATGCTCGGTAAAATTGCGTCAGCAGGTCAAAATGGTCAGTTCCGTACCCCACGCCATATTATCAAGATGATTGTGGAACTAATGCAACCGAAGCCAACCGATACCATCTGTGACCCTGCATGTGGTACAGCAGGCTTTCTTGTCGCTGCAAGTGAATATTTAAATGAACATCACAGCACCGAGATTTTTGCCAATCCTGAAGCAGCGAAACGTTTTAGTGAAGAAACCTTCTTTGGTTATGATTTTGACAGCACCATGCTTCGTATTGGTTCTATGAACATGATGCTACACGGTGTAGAAAACCCAAGTATTGAAAATCGTGATTCTTTAAGTGAAGCACATTCACATATTGAAAGTAAGTACAGTCTGATTCTTGCCAATCCACCTTTTGCGGGCAGTTTGGACAATGAAAGCTGTGCCAAGAATATTCAAGCTGTAGTGAAAACTAAAAAGACTGAATTATTGTTTTTAGCTTTATTCTTACGTTTATTAAAAACAGGCGGTCGTGCTGCCGTGATTGTGCCTGATGGTGTGTTATTTGGTTCGTCTAAAGCGCATAAAGATTTGCGTCAAAAGATCGTGGAAGAGCAAAAGCTTGAAGCGATTATCTCCATGCCATCAGGTGTGTTTAAGCCTTATGCAGGGGTTTCTACAGCCATTATGATTTTCACCAAAACCATGTCTGGCGGTACGGACAAAGTTTGGTTCTATGATATGCAGGCAGATGGTTATTCGCTGGATGATAAGCGTAATGAACTCGATGCGTCTAAGCATGAAAATAACAATATCCCTGACATTATTGCTCGTTTTAAGAATTTAGAAGCGGAAGCAGATCGTAAAGTCACTGAGCAAAGTTTCTTGGTGGATAAAGCCGATATTGCTACCAATGGTTATGACCTGTCGATTAACCGTTATAAGGAAGTGGTGTATGAGCAAGTGGAATATGAAACACCAAGTAAAATTTTGGCGGATTTAGACGTACTTGAGCAGGATATTTTAAAAGGAATGGCTGCACTTAAGGAGTTACTTAAGTGAGTTTAGTTTTTAAAGAGTTAGGAGTATTAGTTGATTTCAAAGGTGGCGGTACACCTAGTAGAAATGTTGAAGAATATTGGGCGAATTCGATTCCGTGGGCAACAGTCAAAGATTTAAACGAAGGTATTACTTTGACAGAAACTCAAGAGTTTATTAGTGAATTAGGTTTAAAAAATAGTGCTTCTAATTTGATCACTAAAGGCACAATAATTATTCCAACTCGAATGGCTTTAGGTAAGGTTGTGATTTCAGAAATTGATGTTGCAATCAATCAAGATTTGAAAGCTGTGTTTGTTAAAGATAAAGAAACATTAGATGTAAAATATCTTTTACGTTTTTTGGAGTCGAATAAAGAAAATATTGTCTCAATGGGTAAAGGTGCAACGGTTAAAGGAATTACATTAGATCAATTAAAAGCAATGAAAATCCCTCTCCCACCAATCGCAGAACAACGCCGAATTGCCTCAATTTTAGATAAAGTAGAAGAGTTATGTCAAAAACGTCAGCAAGCGATTGAAAAGTTAGATCAGCTTTTGCAAGCCACCTTTATTGATATGTTTGGTGATCCTATCTGTAATGCTAAAGGATTAAAAATATCAAAATTAAACAATCTTGTATCAATTAAAGGTGGTGGTACTCCGAGTCGAAATGTTGAAGAATATTGGAATGGTGACATACCTTGGGTGACAGTCAAAGATTTTAAAGAAAATTTGTTTATTAGTAATGCTATTGAATCAATAACTATGAATGGGGTTAATAATAGTTCAACTAATATAATTCCTAAAGGAACTTTAATTATGCCCACTCGAATGGGCCTAGGTAAAATTGCTTTAACTTCTGAAAATGTAGCAATTAATCAGGATATTAAGGCGCTATTTATTAAAGATAATGGAAAAATACTACAACATTTTCTATTGTATTTCTTACTTTTCATCAAAAAGTACATCATTTCTTTAGGTAAAGGAGCAACTGTTAAGGGGATAACTCTTGATGAGTTAAACTCCTTAAATATTATTACTCCATCCTTAGATTTACAGGAAAAGTGGTCTAAAATTGCATTAAGTATTGAAGATCTAAAGCAAAAGCTTTATAAACAACTAAGTATTCAAAATCAATTGTTTATTTCATTACAAAACCAATTTTTCAATAGTGATAATTAATAGGAGGAATTATGTTTCCAGAAGAAGGTACAGTCGGAAAATTTAGAAAGAAGATGTATAGAGGATTAAAAAAGGAATCTGATTATCTTCATAATAAATATGCTAGTGATGCAGGAGATTATGGGCGTGGAGAATATTGGACCGATAACGAAGAATTTGCAGCTATCTACGGAGAGGTCATATCCAAAGATATAGAACTAGATAATGTTTACTGTATTCCCCAAGATCAGGTATTACCATTAATCTATGAATATGAGACTTGTAAAATGGAATTAGGAGCAGAAAAACGATTAGAGAATGCAACCAAATTAACAGAAATGTTTAAGGCAAAAGGCTATTCAGCGGTACTAACTACACAGTATGAATCGCCAGATATATTAGGTCTATGTATTTTTTCTAAGTAATTAAAAAAACGATGTCTTAGTTAATTAAATATAATTATAGAGGGGTATGTATATGAGCAACTTTCAGTTTTTAGAACCTGATTTTAAAAGCTTGGCAGTCACTGCCAAAGAGGCTGAAAAGCTCGTTTATATTTCCCCTCAATTTGCCCTAGCAGCAGCAAGAACATCACTGGAAAATCTTGTGCTATGGCTTTATCAATACGATAAAAAACTCACCCAACCTTATGATGCTTCACTGCATAACCTACTCAACGATTTAAAGTTTAAAGATTTAATTCCTCCCTATATTTGGGACAAAATGGATAACATCCGCATGGTCGGCAACAGTGCTGTACATGGGAAAAAGTTCAAACAACTCACCAATGAAGAAACGGTAAGACACATTCAGCATCTTTTCTTGATGTATGTCTGGTTTGAGCGTAACTACGGTTCACCTTCAAAAGACCGTTCTCAGTCGATTATATTTAACCCAAAACTAATTCCAAATGCTGACAATACCCAGCAAATCACTGCCAACAAAGAACAACTGCAAAAAGAAACTGAAGCCAAAGAGAAAGAATTTGCAGAACAGCATAAAGCTCTACGTGAGCGAGAACAGAAACTTTTCGAACTTTCTGCAAGTTTAGAAGATCGTGAAAAACTGCTTGCTGATATTGATGCTGAACTTGCTCAAAAGCGTGCAGATGTCGAACAAGCCAAACTTGCCAACAGCAAAGTTCAAGACCATACCGATTATAAAGAAGACGAAACACGAAAGCTTAAGATCGACCTCCTACTTGAAGAAGCAGGCTGGGAAATTGGCACATCAGTGCGAGAAGAAGTCCCAGTTATAGGAATGCCAAGTGCATCAGGTAAAGGCGCTGTTGATTATGTACTTTACGATAGCAACGGCTTGCCTTTGGCAGTGCTGGAAGCCAAACGTACATCTACCGATCCAGATATTGGTCAACAACAAGCCAAACTGTATGCTGACTGTTTAGAGAAGCAGACCGGACAACGCCCTGTTATTTTCTATACCAATGGTTATCGCACCCGGATCTGGAATGATGTCCAAGGTGGCCCACCGCGTCTGGTGCATGGTTTCTATACACAGGCAGAATTGCATCGTCTGATCGAAAGACGTAAAAACAATCCTGATCTTAGCAGCTTTCCAATCAATCACGAGATTGTTGAACGCTACTATCAGACTCGTGCCATCAAAGCCATGCTTGCTGCGATTCAGCGTAAAGAACGCGCAGGCTTGCTGATCATGGCAACAGGGACAGGTAAAACCCGTACCGCGATTGCCCTGGTCGATGTGCTAATGAAAGCCAATGTGGTGCAAAAGGTACTGTTCCTTGCGGATCGTACCTCATTGGTGGTACAGGCAACCAATGCCTTTAAAGCCAATCTTAAGGATGCAGCCCCTGTCAATTTGGTGGAAAGCAAAACCCAGAATGGCCGTGTTTATCTCTCCACCTATCAAACCATGATGGGCCTGATTGACGAGATGAATGCTGATGGGACACGAAAATACGGCACAGGCATGTTTGACATGATTATTGTCGATGAAGCCCACCGGAGTGTGTATCAGAAGTATGGTGAAATATTCAAATACTTCGACAGCCTGTTGGTCGGTTTGACCGCAACCCCTCGGGATGAGGTTGATCGTGACACCTATGCCTTGTTCGGCTTGGAAAGCGGTGTCCCAACGGACTACTATGACCTGGATCAAGCGATTGCCGATGGCTATCTTGTTCCACCGAAAGCCTATTCCGTGCCTCTCAAGTTCATGCGTGAAGGTGTCAAATACCATGAGCTTTCAGATGCAGAAAAAGAACACTGGGAAAGTCTGGATTGGGGTGATCAGGAAACACCTGATGAAATCAGTGCATCACAGATCAACAAGCAACTGTTCAATACCGATACCGTAGACAAGATGCTGCGACACCTGATGGAAAATGGCATCAAAGTGGAAGGTGGAGACCGATTAGGTAAAACCATTCTCTTTGCCGTCAATCAGAAGCATGCAGAGTTTATTGCGGATCGCTTTAACCACAACTATCCACACTATGACGGCAAGTTCGCCCGAGTCATTACCCATTCCACCAAGTATGCTCAAAGCCTGATTGATGACTTTAGCAAGAAGGATTTGCCAGAGCCTCAGATCGCCATCTCAGTCGATATGCTCGACACAGGGATTGATGTGCCGGAAGTGGTCAATCTGGTGTTCTTTAAGGCGGTACGTTCAAAAGTTAAGTTCATACAGATGATTGGCCGTGGCACACGATTGTGTAAAGACCTATTTGCCCCTGAGCACCACAAATCTGAATTTTATATTTTTGATTATTGCGAAAACTTTGAATATTTCAATTTAAACCCTAAAGGTGCGCCAGTTTCTACCACAGAACCTTTGGGACAGCGCCTGTTTAAAGCTCGCTTGAATATTCTCAGTCTGTTGAACACACCTGACTATCAGAGTGAAGAACTTAAAGCAGTTCAGGCGGAGGTGCGAGATGGTTTACATGCTGAAGTCATGGCGATGAACAAAGACAACTTCATTGTCCGAAGTGAATTGAAGCATGTAGAGCATTTCAAGAACAAAACATCCTGGGATCAGTTGGATGACCTCGCCATCGGGACACTCCGAGAACATATCTCCAAGCTTCCAAACGAGCTGGAACAGGACAGCTTGGAAGCCAAACTGTTCGATATGCTTTGCTACAACATTGAACTTGCGGTCTTGGAAAAGAATGCCAAAGCCATTGAAGGTTATATGAATCGGGTGATTGAAATCGCGTCCAAGCTCGAAACCAAGGCCAATATTCCAGTGATTGCAGCGCAAATCCAGCTGATTCAGGACATCCAGACGCAGGAATACTGGACAGACATTACCTTGCCGATGCTGGAGTCGATGCGTAAACGTATTCGTGGCTTGGTGAAACTTATCGAAAAAACCACATCTACGATTGTCTACTCCATGCTGGATGATGAAATTGGCTCAGCAACAGCAGTTTCCCTTCCGGTAGTGACAACAGGGGTCAACATTGCCCAATACCGTAAACGTGTAGAAAGCTTTATCAAAGCCAATGAAAACCACATTACCATCGCCAAATTAAAGCGTGGCCTAACATTAACACCTACAGATTTGAATGAGCTTGAACGCTTTGTATTTGAAGCACAGGAAGTTGAAAGTAAAGAAAAATTTGAACAATGCTTTGGCACAGACCAACCATTACCGCTATTCATTCGCTCTTTGATGGGATTAGAACGCCAGGCTGTTCAGGCTGCTTTCTCGAAGTATTTGCAAGGCACGACTTACAACGAGAAACAGATTCGTTTTATAGAAATGATGATTGAGCATCTGACCCAGCGTGGTGTGCTAGAAGCCTCTCAACTATATGAACCACCTTTTAACCAGATCCACTATGAAGGCATTGATGGTGTGTTTAGTGAGGGAGATGCAGATGAAATATTTGAGGTAGTGGAAGCGTTTAATCAGAGTGCGGTGGCATAGGTTATAGAGATGACGTTCCCATGTACGCGCTGTGGCTTATGTTGTTTAAATATTAAGAATATAGAAGCACTTAAAGAATTTCATCGGGGGGATGGCCGATGTTTTTATTATCATCCAGAAGATGGGTGTGCGATATATAAACATCGACCATTAATTTGTCGTATAGAAAATATGTACCAAAAATATTTTACAGGAGTTATGTCTAAGAATGAGTTTTATAGAGCAAATGCCAAAGTTTGTAATACGTTGCAAGAACAAATAAATTTACCTTTACACCATAGAGTAAGAATGAATGAAGAATAATGTAAATTATGCGTATTTAAAGAAAGAATTACCTCATTTAGAACAACAAATAAATCGCTTTGAGTATATAAATCAACGTAATCAAGACTTTAATGTTGTAGTTTATGGAAAATATAACCATGGTAAGAGTTCATTATTAAATGCACTGCTTTGTAAAGAAGACCACTTTAAAGCAGAAGATAAGAGAACAACAACTGAAAATGCAACCTATGTAGATTCAAATACGGGAGCTACATGGATTGACACACCTGGTTTAGCTGCCGATGTTGCTGGTGAAGATGATGACCATGCGAATAGTGCAGTCACTAAAGAAGCTGATTTAATTTTGTTTGTTCATAACGTCAAAGTGGGTGAATTAGATCGAGAGGAAATGGAGTATTTGACTCAGCTACTTCAATTTAAAAAACCATCACAGATCATTCTAGTACTGACACAGCAAGATCAACTAAAATCGGATCAATTTGAACAGGTATTTGATAACATTAGTCAACAAGCAGAGAGTCTAAATTTAATAAAAATTAGTGTATCGCAAACACGCTATTTTAAGGGTATTAAAAACAATAGTTCCAACATGCAACAAAGAAGCAATATCGATGAATTAAAAAAAATGATTCATCAGAAGTTAGCTGATTTTAATCAAATAAAGTCAGATGAATATAAAGATTTACAGACACAAATTTTAACCAGTTTAGAAAATAAAAGTGTGGAAATTTCTACGAAGAAACTTCACAAAATTGAGGAGTTAAATAATATTCATCTTAACTTCCAAACAGACGTCCAAAAGTTAATACAAAAAATTCAACAACAATTTTAGGGGGAAATATGCCTTTACCATTACTAATTGGGTTAGGGGTTGCAGCGGCAGCAGCAGCGGTTGCTGCTGTTGCAATGAGTGATGACAATTCATCATCTGACAATGATCAGGCACGTTTAAATGCTGAGAATGAGGAAAAGCGAGAAAATGCTAAACTTGTTCAAAAAGAAGCTGAAGCTAAAGCCAAACTTACAGCGAGAAAAAAGTTATTGGATACTGAATTCTTAAAATTAGCTGAGCAGTATTCTCTGCCTACCGATGATCAAACGCGGTTGAAAAGTTTAGTTATTCACAAAACGAGCTTGAATAGATTGAAATCGCACATTGAAAATATTTGGCCAAATTCTGAAATATCAAAAAAATTATCTAGAGAAATTAAAGATCTAGATGTTGAATCAAAACAGCTCAACGCTAATATACAAGCTTTAAAAGAGATAAAAAATGCATAAACAAGTATTTTTTGATCAGTTGGAAAAATTTGAAACTGGCTATATTAAACAAGCAAAACAAGCTGATGAATTGATTCAAAAACAAAAAAAACAATTACATCACGACATGTTCGAGTTATTAAGTCAGCCGAAAAAATTAAATAGCAGAGGTGCCTTAGCTAAACAATTTGATAGTCTGAATTTTGAGCTTAAGAATTTATTTGAAGAATGGGATAAGCAAATTCTTAATCTGTTAAAGATGCAGCAGTTAGCAAATACCTATCAAAATCGAATTATTTTTCTGGTATTTGGTAAAGTCAATGCCGGAAAAAGTTCCTTCACCAATTTTATTTCTGAATTATTTGAATCAAATCAAGTTAAGCGTTTTACATTGCAGGATGGGAAAATTGTTCAAGTAACAGAAAAATTTAAAGAAGGTTGCACAGAAACGACCTCTACAATACAGGGTGTTGAATTGGGGCAGCATTTTTTATTGTTGGATTCTCCAGGCTTACACTCAGTCACTGAGGAAAATGGTGCACTCACAAAAGAATTTGTAGACTGTACTGACGCTATCTTATGGTTAACACCTTCAAGTTCACCCGGTCAGACACAAGAATTAGATGAATTACGTGAGGAGCTTTCAAAATCTAAACCTCTCCTCCCTATTATTACTGCCAGTGATATTTTGGAAGAAGACGAGGATGATGATGGTGAGTTGATACAATTCTACATCAACAAATCTGATCATGCTCGTCAGGCTCAAGAGGAAGATGTCCAAGCTCGTTTAAATCAATATGCTCAAGCACGCAATCAATCAATCTTATCAGTATTAAAAAAGCCAATTTCTATATCAGTTTACATGTATAGAGAAAACCAAGATGCTGAGGCTGCGGGATTAAATCGTTTGTTGTTAGAAATGAGCAGCTTGCTCAAAGAGGCTTGTGAATACAAATTAAGAAAGAGTGAGCAGCAGGCACAAAATTTTCTTAAAGAAAAAATGTTATCTATGCTAGAAAAGAATTTCCTAGCCAGATTGAAGGAAGTAGAAGTTTCGATCGATACAACATTAGATACTCTAGACAAGCAAGCCAAAACAATCACCTTAGATATTCAAAGTGAAATGCTAATACTTGTTCCTAAGTTAATAGAAAAACATGCAAAGCAAAAAGATAAAAATAAGTTAGTCGAAGATATTAATCAAAAGTTGAATACTTTACTTAATCAAAAATTATCGGAAACACTAGGTAAATTAGTATCAGAAATTCAAAAAATTTCTGATCAAATTTCTTCTGATCAAATTAAAGATTTTGAAGATAATACTATCGAAATTGAACAAAGTAAGGGAAAAGTTTTAAGTACCGCCACAAGTATATTAGGTAGTCTTGCGGGGGGGGCTACAACAGGAGCAGCAGTGGGTACATTGGGAGCTGGACCTATTGGTACAGCCGCTGGAGCTATTGTAGGTGGAATTGTCGGTGGTGTTAGTTCTGCATTTGCTGGAGAAAAATTGTTTGTTGAAACGGAAACAGTGACAGAGATTGTAGGTGTCTCATCTCTTCATGTTGAAGAAAGTTTACAAACATACTTTGATCAGCAAATTCCTAAATTTGTAGATAAGGCATTTGAACAAGTTAAAAATGAACTTAAAAATTATGATGCTCAAAATAGTGCATTAAAACAAATTGTGAATGCATTTAAACATAAAATTGAAAACAATCAGCTGGAGATCAAGAATGTTGCCTAATTTGATTCACATGTCAAATGCAGTAGATCAGGTTAAACTATTACTAGATTCCTCTAACATAATTAATGAAGAGAAAAAAATAGAGTTATTTGATGTAATTGAAAAATTTAATCAAAAGAAGCTGAATTCTGCGCTCAATGTTATGTTGTTTGGTGCATATAATGCAGGTAAAAGTACCTTCATTAATACTTTAATGGCAAAAGACGTAGCACAAGTAAATGATATCCCAACAACAGATAAAGTTGATGAATATCATTGGAATGGCATAACTATTTGTGACACTCCTGGAATCAATGCACCAATAGAGCATCAGCAAGTAACAGATGAATACTTAAAACAAATACACGCAATTGTATTTATATTGCGTGAAACGGATGTGGATGCAAAAAATTTATATGACCGCATGTTTGAAATGTTAAAAAGTAATAAAAGTATCTTTGTTATTTTTAATCACCAATTTAAAATGGAAGAGCAAGATAAATGTCAGTTGATTGTTCAAAGGATACAAGAAAATCTAGTTAACTTAAGTTCATCTTTCAATATTGATACTGATCAATTAGCTAAAATTAATATTCACCCAATTAGATTGCGTGCTGCATGTAAAGGGGCTATAGAAGGAAAAGATGCGCTATTAAGTAAATCTGGATTTAAAGATTTTCAAATAGCATTTCAACATTGGTTAGACTTTGAAAGTGATTATCCTCAATATTTGCAAGCACTTTATAATTATTTAAATGAGCATTTTTTTCATGTGTTAGAAAATAATCTGTTGGAAATAAATAATATACCTTCAGAATTAGATGTATTGTTGGAAAATAAACGAAACTATGAACAGCAATCAGTTCAATCAACTTTAAAAATAAACAATAAAATTAAATCGTTAGTACAGCATTCAAAGCCTAATGTAATTGAAATCTTGAACAATGCTCAAAGCCAAGAACAAGCAGAAGACGAAATTAATACTTTGTACTTGAGCTTACAAGAGCAAGTAATGGAAGTTTTAGCAGAAGAAATAGAAGATAACAATGAACAGAATTTACAAAAATGGCAAGCAAATCTAGAGAGCATCCGTAATCGTCCTGAATTAAAAGGAAAAGAGTTATATAAAACTCTGATTGAAAATGGTTTAGAAGTATTGTCAAAAGAACAAAATATTAAACAAATATTGTTAACTGGAAGAAAAATGAAGATTCCAGGTTTGAAAGGTCGTTGGGAAAAAACTCTAGGTAAATGGGCCGGAAAAGGAGCGATAGCAATTCAAGTTCTTATGGCAGGATATGAGCTTTATAACGCACATTCTGAGCAAGAGAATGCAAATAAAGAGATTAGAGAGTTTGAAGTTGCAAGATATCAAATTATTAATACCGTATTAGAAAGCTTCTATCAGTACTTATCTGAATATGCCGAGGGAATGTTAAAATTAACATATGGTAAGAAAATTAATGAAATTGAAACGAGTTTAAACACCATTCATGAAAATGATCATCAAGTTGATAAATTCGTACAGGAGTTTGAAATAATCAAAAATAATTTTAAGAAATTCAATGCATCAGAAATGGCTTGAATTTGTACGTTTTAGAGCCTTTTTCAAACATGTAAAAGGCTCAATTAATTTGAATTTTTAATAACCAAATAATGATCCTAGCCAAAATAATGGACCTTGCTAAGCAGTGCTTCTCACCCATCTAAAGATAAGGTAACGTTAACTTTGGAGATGTAAAAATGGCTAAACGCTTCAATCCTGAATTTAAACAGCAAGCAATTAATTATGCACTTTTAAACTCACACGAGTCTGTATCTGCAATCGCCCAGAAATTAGGTGTGGGTTAGAGGGATCGGCTGTCCACAACACTGTCTAGGATCACTTAAAGTAGTAAGTGAATCAGAGTAAAAGTTGTCTGAGTTGACAGTAATATTTTATAGGTCTGATTTATCTACCAAAGTTAAATAAGGTTATGCAAAATAAGGCTGGTTTTCCTCTTAACTTTATTTATTGGTTCATACACAACGAAAATGATGTAATAGATTTCTTATCTTTAGTGGTCTATTAGGAATAGGAATAGCTGGTAGTCTACGAACAAGAATGACTGGTATATCTATGCAAGAATATGCATCTTGATGGATCTAAACTTTTAATAAAATCTTGAATACGTTGAGCAATCTTCTCACCAGTATTATCTTTATTATCGACAATCATTGCAGCACGATCAAAATTCTTATCAAGAGAAATAAATTGCAATTGTTCAATACTGATTGAACCATAAGCTTCGTATTCAGTATCTCCGAAAGTAATTTTTGAAAATATACTGTTACTCGATTCTTCGCCTTTTTTATTCAATTCTTTTTCTTTGGAACCTGCGCGCCCCATCTGTTCATAATTTCCATTTTTTAATTGATCTACAAAATCAGTAATCAATAATGCACTCGTTCTTTTGAATTGATCTCCTTGAGGGATAACATATCCTCTGATAAGCCCCGTGATAGAAGCAAGTAAATCAACCATTGGTTTATCTTTTGCATTACTTACATCATATGTTTGGTCTTTAAAGAGATGATGACGAATACAATTTTGGCTTATATATAAACGATTTTTCTCAAAATCCACTTCTCGCGGATCTTTCTTATACAAGAAACCTTTATCAGATTGTTCACCAGTTAAATTTGTATATCCTCGTAATTTAGGGATGCTATGGTTTGTTGCATCTTTTGCCATTCCTTCATGACGAATAGCAACATTCCCATTCCAATTCACAACCCCATAACCATATGCTGTAATTTTAAAGTCTACGCTTTTTACACCAGTTACTTTAGCCATGTTATTTTTCCTCTTGTGTTGTTGTTAAAAATTTTAATTTATCCAATGATATAGAGCCTATTGGCTGCTTATCACTTATTGCATAATAGATTGCTTCAGGATGTCGAACCCCTGTTCCACCCACTTTATTAAGATCATCTTCGATATAGCTCAGATACAAAGGAAAATCTGCATCTCTTGCATAGTTTTCTAAAACTGCACAACGAGCTTGCTGTTTTTTCGAAGGAATATCTTTGACAGGATGTGTCGTATCAACATTGCCATGCTTTTGTGCAATAAAATTGATCAAACCTAAGTCTTTAATAATATTCAAAGATTCTGTCAGGTTGTCATACTGGGTTGTATCATCCAAAGGTGGCGTATAGGCATATTTATTTTCAAAAATTGGCTTTTTGAAATCATTCAAATTTAAAACTGCCAATTGCACAAAACGGCTGTCACCTCGTAATGAGTTTTTACTGATCTTCGACTTTCTTTCATCTGTCTTGGATTTAATCACTTTAGTCGGCTCAGTGATTTTTTTATTAATTAAATCAATGCTTTTCTTCAGTGCTTTATCCATATCTTGAATAACAGCAGACCTATCCCCAAACTGTTCTTGTTGCTTATAAAACTCACAATAAAGTTTGTATAATTCAGAAACCTGAAATACTTTTCCATTCAAATGATCTTGTAAAAAGTCATACCATGCTTTAGTTGTTTGTAAACTATTTAATTGATTTAAAAAATAAGCAGATGAACCTTTACAACTCCCATTGGTCACATTTTCAGTAATTGCAACTCGTAAAATATTGACAGCATGATTTTCACCAAAACGGTCTAATCGCCCCATACGCTGTAACATATTTTCAGGTGAAGTCATTTCGCTCAACATGTGTTTGCTTGTGATATTTAATGATGCTTGTACGATTGGACCACTTCTTAATACATCATATTTTTGTGAGCCACCCTTTTTAAATGAATCAAACACTTCATCAAACCATATTTTTTTATCACTACGTTTATATTTCGAATGAAACAACACACTATTTTCGTGATCTTTTTGATAAATAAAACCAAGTTGTGCCGTTTGTGCTGTATTTGAAATAATAAAAGTTTGATCGGAATAAGATTGATAAAATGGATTTCCCTCAATTACAGATTCATCATATATAACGAAATCAATTTTATAATCGCTCTGATTAAAAGATGGCATTTCAATCACATCATCTTTATGCACATTTAAAATATTTTCTAGATAATAGTAATGTGGCGTTGCAGATACTAGTAAGGTATTTTTTTCATATCGTTTACGCATGTTCTTATTAGCAATCAACTCTGCAAATAGCAGATTAAAAATCTCCATCCCAATATATTCATGGTATTCATCAAATACCACATGTGCATCCATAAAAGGTAACAGACTATTTACATTGGTATGCGAGACAATTGAGCCTAAAATTTGGTCTATTGTGGTGACAACAACATCACCTGAAAATGGCTCAGGCTCATTTTTGATCTTACCATTCTCATTTATGTATTTAAATTCGCCTGTCAAAATCTCAACTTTGGCATCAGGCAAATAATCCTGTGTTAATTCTTCAAAAATCCCTTGGCAGACTTGCACACGTGGGCAAACCCAAATAATTTTCTTGGCATCTTTCAATCTTGCCCATTCCAAAGCAATTTTTGTTTTACCACAACCCGCGGGACCAGCAAGTACAGCGATATCCCTCAAATCTGCAAGCTCTTGTGCAACCTGATTTTGCTTTTGGGTTCTTTCACTATTAGGAAATTTATAGACTATATTTTTTAAATGTTCGGCTAAATCCGATAAAATTTCTTGATCACCTAGCAATTCATCTAAGCGTTTTTCAGCAATATAATCCATTAAATTTTGGGCTGATAATTTTGAAATCAAACGATCTGCGCTAATCACACAAGCACGCAACAAATTATGATGTGCATTCGTTTGAATTTTTCCAGTTAATACATCCGTAGAATCTGTACTTGCATACGATTTAAATTCAGGAAAGTTTCGACTTTTAAAACTATATTCAAAATTCTCAATCAGTGTGATGAGATCTTCATCACTCCAAGGCAAATGTTTTTGAATTAAATCAATTTCATTAAAATGTTGAGCAATTCCATTTATACGTCTAAGAATATGCGTACTATTTTTGACTAAAATCGAAAATTGTTCAGCATTGATATTTTTAATTAGATATTCATAAGCTTTATAGCTACCTATAAAATCATCATTTTGACGGTAGGGCTTAGCGTGATGCCAATATAAAACATGCTGAATACTTTCTTTTTGTCGATTATTTAGACTATTACATTGCTGCTCTAACAAATTAAATATTAATAATGAAATTTCATTATGACATGGATGCTTATCAAAACTAAATTTTCCTTTTTCGATATGCTGTCCATCATCAATATCATCGGATTGTTTTGCTTTTTTTACCCAATCCTGAAAATGAGGATCTAATTTTCCTAAATCATGTAAACATCCTGCTAGAAATGCCACTTTAGACAGGTTGTCATATTCATCATTATCCACAACTTTTTTAAAAAGTTTCTGTGCTAAATAACCAATTGCAAATAAATGCTCTGCTAATGGTTGTAACTGTGTATTTGCATAAAATTCGTCTTTCTTTGCTTTCATTGTCATCACATCCATAAATACTTCTTTTTGCGTACTATTCACAGGAACAATACCCTGTGCATTAAACTTATTTCGATTGCCCACAACCCAAAGTAACTCACTACGCCGCCGACCACGAATCCAGTGACAACTCACTGCGGTACTTTTAGTCACGGTTTTACGCAGCAGTTTTTTAACTGCGATTAGCCCCTCTTCGGTAATGACTGTTTGCCATGTGTTGTCCCCGATTCGATCCGCAAAGGCATCCAACACACGGCGAGTACGTGGAATGGCTTTCTTTTCACATTGCGAAATAAAAGTCACAATCATGCTTGCTCTCCATCATCAGACAAAGCGCGCTGTAAGGCTTTTTCTTTGACTTGATCAAACATAAAATCTAAGCATTTATGCTCAGTAAATTTCTGTAAAATCTGCTGACGGAACTCTTGTTCTGTCATTTTTTCTTTGGCACAGATAAATGCCCAAGGCAATACAATCGCATCTTTAATTAAGTCCGCAACATCAAATACCAAAGCTCCACGACGAGTTTTGCCATGCATCACCACAAAGCTATGCGAAATCCCCAATACCCAAAGCGTGGTTGCCGCCAACCCATAAGCCAAATAATTGCCATGATTCAGAAAATCATTGGCTAAATCACCTTGTTCTGGATTACGCTCAAAACCAAGTTTGCAACGTGTTGCTGCACTTTTATAAAGCTGTTTGGTAGTCTGAGCTTCGACAAGTAATAAGTCACCGACTTTTTCTTGATGTGGAATTTTCTTTTCAAACTAAGCAAGGGCTTGTTCTATATCCAGATCATCAAGATAAAACCCTTCTGCTTGCAACTCTCGATCTTTTGCCCAAACTTTTCGAATATATGCAATCCGTGCCTGTTGAAACTGCTTACCACTTGCAAGCGTTTCGCTTCATCAAACCAAAACTGCATCCAGCCTTGCATATATTCCGTTGGGCGATATTCACTTTGTGGAATCATCCATTCAATTTCACTGCCCATAAATAAAGGCGTTCCACCACCGCCTGTAAAACCCACTAGCACCCCTGCACTGGCAAGCATACGCATGGCGGCTTGGGTAATGGATGTGCCTGTACCCAGTAAAATCACTGTGGTATTGGCAATCGGAATATTCCAGTATTGATTTTCATTTTTAGCTTCAGTCAGATAAAGCACCCGACCATCTTTTTGCATGACCCGACAATGTTCTAAATAATATAAATTGGCACGTTTCGAATGAAGAATTGCTTTTAAATCTGAAGGGTTAAGTTGCTGCATTTATATTTTATCTTTTTAGGGCATGTCCTCATTTGAAAAATTAGTTTTAAAGGTTTAAAAAAGTGATTTAATCCCTTTTCATTTGTATATTTATCAATGGCACGCACTCTACTCACCGATGATATTTGGCAACAAATCCAATCTACGATGCAATTTCATGGTTGTTATTGTTCAAAGAACAGTAGAAATATCATGGAAGCCATCTTATGGAAATTACGTACAGGTGCGACATGGCGTGATATTCCTGAAGAATTTTGTCCTTGGAAAACAGCATATAACCGCTTTAATCGTTGGGCAAGCAAGGGCTTGTGGGATAAATTTTTTTTAAACTACGAGGCGTATTGGATCAAGAATGGGTATTCATTGACGGAAGCTACATACGCGCGCATCAGCATGCAAGTGGAGCTCGGCATGGTTTCGAGCGAGCAATTGGACAGTCTAGAGGTGGAAGAACCTCAAAAATCCATATTGCAACCGACGCGAATGGATTACCGATTGATTTTAAAATCACTGGAGGTGAAGTCCATGACAGCCAAGTTGCGGAGCAGTTGATTGGTGAGATTGGTCAGGAAGATTATTTGATTGCGGATAAAGGCTATGATTCAGAAAAAATTAGGATGTTGGCAAGAAAGCAAAATATTGTGCCGATCATCCCAATGAAATCAAATAGTAAGCGAGAAAATAAAGAATTTGATCAGTACTTATATCGTTTAAGGCATTTAGTTGAAAATGCCTTTGCGAGATTAAAACATTTCCGAGCGATAGCAACCCGATTTGACAAGCTTGCACGAAATTACCAGTCTATGGTTTACATTGCTTGCATGTTAATTTGGTGCAAAGCCAAATGAGGACACGCCCTAGTCATTTATGACATTAAGCATAGTTAATTTTGATTAAAAAGCCAATTTCGTCGCACTTTTAAGCGACATCAAATGTCGTATCTTTTCTAAATTTCGATAAAAATTTATATTCACATTAAAATAAATAAAATTTCAATCAGTTACAAAAACCAAGCTTTTTTACCCTTATTTTTCAGCATAACTTCAACATTTTTTACCATTCATTTAAGTAATATAAATAAATATATGAATTTGTTTCACTTTAATAAAACATTATAAGAAAAAATAAGTATGGATCGCTGTATCTGCAAGGCACTTATTTTCTCTTATTATGCTGAAACAGTTCTTGCTCATCATTATTTTTAAAAGCGCATGCTTTTAATGACTGATTGTATAAGGAACATTATGCGTAAATTAAGAAAAAGACCTCAACCTCTACAAATCGATGACATCAATATCATTGATCAGCAAAAAACTAAAAAAGCAATTACTGCCGCAGCCATTGGTAATGCAATTGAGTGGTTTGATTTTGGTGTTTATGGTTTTGTTGCATTTGCACTGGGTAAAGTCTTTTTCCCTCACGCATCTCCTAGTCTTCAAATGATTGCTGCCCTAGCGACATTCTCTATTCCTTTTATTTTCCGCCCTTTAGGTGGTTTATTCTTTGGGGTCTTGGGAGATAAATATGGTCGACAAAAGGTATTGGCGATCACCATTATTATTATGTCTTTAAGCACATTTGCGATTGGACTCATTCCAGGTTATGCCAGTATCGGGCTTTGGGCACCTGTGCTTTTATTTATTGTCAAAATTGCACAAGGTTTTTCAGTTGGAGGAGAGTATGCGGGTGCGAGTATCTTTGTTGCCGAATATTCACCTGACCGTAAACGTGGATTTATGGGAAGTTGGTTAGATTTTGGTTCAATTGCAGGCTTTGTACTTGGAGCAGGCTTAGTTTCTTTAATTACTTTTTTAGTCGGTGAAAGTCAATTTTTAGAATGGGGCTGGCGATTACCTTTCTTTTTAGCGCTGCCTTTAGGGATTATTGGTTTATATTTACGCCATGCGCTTGATGAAACCCCTGCATTTCAACAACATACTGAGCTAGAAGAAAAACCACAAAAAATAAGTTTTAAACAAATTTTTCAGCAACATTCGCGTAGTTTATTGCTGTGTATGGGTTTAGTGATCTGTACCAACGTTAGCTATTATATGCTACTTACTTATTTACCAAGTTACTTTACACATAACTTAGGCTATTCTGAAAGTCATGGTGTGCTGATTATTATTGCCGTGATGATTGGCATGCTGTTTGTACAGCCACTGATTGGTTGGTTAAGTGATCGTTGGGGACGCCGCCCGTTTATTTTTATGGGTAGTTTAATGTTGATTGGACTGTCTTATCCTGCTTTTTTATTCTTAAATAGCCATGTGACTGCACTGGTTTTTTGGGGATTATTGATTTTAGCGCTTTCTTTAAACATGCTGATTGGCGTTATGGCATCGACGTTGCCTGCCCTGTTTCCTACTGCAATCCGTTATAGTGCGCTTGCCAGTGCCTTTAATATTTCTGTAGTTATTGCAGGTTTAACGCCAACGCTGACCGCTGCTTTGGTTGAAACTACACATAACTTGATGATGCCTGCTTATTATTTGATGATTTGTGGTGCAGTCGGTTTAATTACCGCATTTTATTTAAAAGAAACAGCCAATAAACCGCTCACAGGGGCAGCACCTCTAGCAACTGATGAAGAGGAAGCACAAGAGTTACTTGAACAATTCCATGATCATATCGAACAAAAAATTGATGTTCTTGATCAGCAAATTGAACATTTACAGCGTAAACGACAAAATCTTGCCGATCAGCACCCTGAAATCAACTAAATATGCGCCTATTTTAAAAATGCCTGCTGAATTGCAGGCATTTTTAAATCAAATACTTAACTGGTCTGTCATGTAGGAAAAACTGCATAACACTGCTGAATCTTTTAAGATCGTATTGTATTCTTCCACAAATTAATCATCATTTTGAATGCAACAATATCAATAAAAAAACTGTTGATTCATATCACTGATTCAACAGGTATAGGTTTTAGCCTACATCAGATACAGGAATGACTTTGACAATAATGGTTTGAGATTCTTCAAATTCATCAAAAATTTGCTTGCGCGTTAATTCTTTAGATTTCACTTTAAACTGTAAATTTTGAAATTGAATATGGCTGGGGATACGCTCAAAGTAATCACCTGTTTCCTCAATTTCTTCCTCAAAAAGTGGGCGGCCTAATTGGTAGTCTTTACTTTTTAAAGCAATATATTTCACTGTGGTTTTCATGCGATGTCACCCTTTTTCTCTAGGCTTTATTTTTGTTTTAACAGGTTTAAAAGCGAAAGGAAACGTTATTTATGTATAAACTGCCTGAATAAACAACAACTAAAAAAATAGCCCCACCAAAGTGAAGCTATTGCTCTTTTGACTATTTTTTAGGGTGCAATCGGTGTAAATGGCGCGACCACATCAGCATTTTGCGCACGATGACGCATGAAATGATCCATCAGTACAATGGCAAGCATCGCTTCTGCAATCGGGGCAGCGCGAACGCCTACGCAAGGATCGTGACGACCTTTCGTCAATACATCAGCATCTTGACCATTGATATCAATGGTTTTTCCAGATGTGGTAATACTGGCTGTCGGTTTAAGTGCAATCGCAACACGAATGTCTTGACCACTTGAAATCCCACCTAAAATGCCGCCTGCATGATTTGCCAAGAAACCTTGTGAAGTCAGTTCGTCACGGGTTTCATGACCAAACTGTCCTGCGACTGCAAAACCATCACCAATTTCTACACCTTTCACCGCATTGATGCTCATCATGGCATGTGCGATGTCGGCATCCAAACGGTCAAATACTGGCTCACCCCAACCCACAGGCACATTTTCAGCCAAGATTTCGAGCTTGGCACCACAGCTTGTGCCCTGTTCACGTAGTGACGTTACTAGTTGCTCAAAACGAGGAACGGCATCGACATCACCACAGAAAAATGGGTTGTTTGGTACTTCATTCCAGTCCAGTTTTTCAGCAACTTCTGTCCCGATTTGGGTCACATGTCCACGAATGACAATGCCAAATTTTTCAGCGAGGTATTTTTTCGCAATCGCCCCTGCTGCCACACGCATAGCAGTTTCACGCGCACTTGAACGACCACCGCCACGGTAGTCGCGGAAACCATATTTATGTGTGTAAGTATAGTCTGCATGTCCCGGGCGGAAAGTCTGCGCGATATTGCCATAATCTTTTGATTTTTGATCCGTATTACGAATCAACAAACCAATCGGTGTGCCTGTGGTTTTACCTTCAAATACACCAGAGATAATTTCAACTTGGTCAGGTTCTTTACGTTGCGTCGCAAATTTTGATGTGCCCGGTTTACGGCGATCGAGATCTTTTTGTAAATCTGCTTCAACCAATTCAAGACCCGGAGGAACGCCATCGACAATCGCCATTAAGCCGACACCGTGCGACTCACCACAGGTGGTTACACGAAAAAGTTGCCCAATACTATTTCCTGCCATAATGACAATTCCTTATGCATTCACTGAATCTTGAAATAATTGTTGATATTGACGACATTGTGCAGCAGTCAAAGCAAAAATACCTGAACCACCTTTTTGGAATTTTAACCAATGGAAGTCAACTGTATTAAAGTTTTGGCGCATTGCCCACTCAGAGTTACCCACTTCAATCACAATCAGACCATCTTCAGTCAAATAATCTGCCGCTTGAGCCAACATTTTACGAACCAAGTCTAAACCGTCCTGACCTGCTGCAAGTGCCAATTCTGGTTCATGTAAAAATTCTTCAGGTAAATCTGCCATGTCTTCGGCATCGACATAGGGTGGGTTACTGACGATCAAATCATATTGATTTTCAGCAGGAATTTTTGAGAATAAGTCTGACTCTAACAATGCAACCTGATATTGCATGTTGTGGTGTTCAGTGTTGATTGCTGCCACTTCAAGTGCTTCACGTGAAATATCTGTCGCATCGACTTCAGCTTCTGGGTAAGCGTATGCAAGTGCAATCGCAATACACGCCGAACCTGTACACATATCTAAAATACGGCGTGGAGTTTGTGGATTTGCATTTTCAGGAAGCTCATTTAAAGCTTCGCGCATTTGCCCATTTTCATCTAAACAGTAAGGTGCAAAGCGTTGCTCGATGAGTTCTGCAACGGGTGAACGTGGAATTAAGACACGCTCATCAACATAGAATGGTTTATTGCAGAAATAAGCAAGGTTCAGTAAGTAAGAGGTTGGAACGCGTTCATTGATACGGCGCTCTAAAAGGCTTAAAAATTCTGCTTTTTCGCTTGGTAAGAGTTTTGCATCGAGAATTTCGTTATCAGCTGCCCAGTCTAAAGACAAGGTTTGTAATACCAACGCTGAGCTTTCTGCAAAAAAGTCTTCTGTGCCTTGCCCTAAATGAGCATCGTATTGACGCAGTGCTGTGACCCCAAAGCGAATAAAATCACGAATCGTGCTTAAGTTTTCAGCCGCTTCATTTAAACTTTCAGGGCTAATCGTCAATCGCTCCACTCAGAACTCCAAATCTATAAATTTATATGCTCGGTATTCTACCCTGTTTTAGTGTGATTTTTAATGCTTATAGCGTCTTTGGGCAAATGATCCTCTCGATCAATGTAAATTTTATGTATTTTTTAATTTGACAGATCATGACTTTTGACCCAATATTTTTAGACTCTTTAACAGTTTAATAAAATCAAATAGTTATAACTCGGCTAAAAAATTTGGGTCTTTTGGGATTTTTTATATTTAAGCCTTTGTTATTTCTATTTTTCTGATAATATTTTTACTGTTCACTGCCATGTAGGCAGCTTAGAAAATTAAAAAAGCCGCACAAGAAATTTGGTATGAGTTCACTGCCATGTAGGCAGCTTAGAAATCAGTGATTTGTTGTTCTTTTTCTTTCACAGCGTTCACTGCCATGTAGGCAGCTTAGAAAAGAAAACCTACTTAAATTAGAAAATTAAGTAGGCTCAGGAAAAATTTGACGAAAATAATTAAATTTGTTTTTGTTGGCACGAAGCCAGTACCATCTGACGAAGTTCAGCAATCCTCACCGCCTTTGCTGCATCTGTTGCTTCTACAGGTTGACGTGATACACGCAATGCCAAAGCCGCATAAAATTGAGCAAGTCCTCGCTGTTCAGGTGTTTGTGCTGTTTTTTGTAATTTATCAGCAGATTGAACCATATCAATAAATTCTTGACCATTTTGACGTTGAGCCATCACTTGAGTCGCAATTTCTGCTTTTTCCTGACAACTTTTTCCAATATTTTGTTTCAATTCCACATTCAATTCAGCATAACTACTTTTACAACACAGCATAATTGCCAATCCCCAAATGATTTTTTTTAAAGTAGCCAACATACATTTAATCCTATTCTTTTGTTTAGCTTGTGGTTGCCTATCATAAGGTATATTTATATTTTTTTGATTATCATATTTTAACCAATTGAAATTTATATTAATTTAAAAACCAAATGGTATATACATTGCAATGACATATTCATTTACATTTTATAAAAAAGCTTAATTATTGTTCTTTTTAAGTTTTTCCTGATCGTACATTTTTACACAATCTAGCTTAAATAATTTATGGCAAAGTAGAGTGAAGTTGTTTGCAAGGAGGTCAGTCTATATGACAATTAAAGATCAAATTTACCGTGCAGAAAATTTAAAAGCGCTTCATTGCCTGCACCAAGCAGGAATACAACATCGCGTCATTGCTCTATTCATGACCAGTGAAGGATTACCCTTGAGTGAACAAGATGTTACCTTTCTCATTAATTTGTACGATGACTGTGGCAAAGTCAAAGTCCCTCAGAAAAAAATTCAAGCCATGATTATTGCCAAAAAACTCGGGCAACATGATGACACACTTCCCTGCCCTGTCTAAATCACCAGCCAGTCCTTGACTGGCTTTTTTGATTTCACTTCAATGATCCATACTCAATCTTGATTCACAATCCCTGATTGATTAAAATCTTCATACTTTATTCACAATCAATCTAAGATTAAGATTTTTATAAAAATCTTATAAGAAATACTCAATGATAAAAATGATCTTTTCAAAAAAGCAAATCGTTGGAATTATAGGCACACTCTTGACCATGATTGGCGTGTTTCTACCAGCTTTTAGTATGAATACTTTTGACGATTTAACTTTATTCAATCACGGCAAAGGCGATGGTGTTATCATTTTAGGGGTATGCATCTTTGCACTTATCCTGCTTTTATTTCGTAAATTTATTGCTTTTATATTGGTAACACTGATTTCTTCTACCATTATTGGAATGAAACTATATAAATTCGATCATCTTGTTCATGATATAAAACGAGATACGATACAAGCACTTAATGGAAACCCCTTTGAAATATATGGCATTTCTATCATTAATTCGGCTCAATTAAGATATGGCTGGATGATCTTATGTGCAGGGTGCTGTATTTCACTCGGTACAATTTTTATTCGCAATAAAAAACAGCGTACTGCGCCCCAATTATCTGATACAAATATACCTAATCAAAGTATCGTTCATGCTGCTTTTGAAATGAATGCACAACCCTACAACGAAACGAAAGCCTGCCCATATTGTGCTCAGTCGATCCGTATTACTGCTATCAAATGTAAATACTGTGAAAAAATGCTTGAAGAAACCTAAAACGATTGAACGCTCTTACAAAGCATCATTCAGCTAGCCCCAAAAGCTGACTTTCAGTATTTACTGGCAGGCTTTTGCAGATATTTTTCTGTATAAGCGGTGTATAATTTCGGGTTCAGCCTTTCCAAATGGATAAATTGCCTTGTTCCAGATCTTAAATAAACAGCTAGATGCCAGTACACTGTGCCCTTTATGTCAAGCTGCAATGTTTTGGGTTGAAGCGGAACAATTTGATCAGGACGTTCAATTCCATCAATGTAGTCATTGTGAACATCGGGTTTTTCCAACAGGAAAATTTAGTTGCCAGTGCCCACGTTGCCTGCAACAGCGTAAAAAAATTCTCAAAGAAACACGCCAGCAAGAACATCAAAAATATCGAAAAAAAGAAGTATTAGCGCCTTCGCTAGAACAACTCAGCTTTTTACAGAAACTATTCCTACTTGCTTTGCTTGATGATCAAGTTCGTGAAGATTCTCAGCATGATGAATACATTCATTGGGAAAAAATTAAGTTTTTTAATATTTCACCTAACTATCATTTTCAGCATCAATTGGTCAAACAGCTCCAAAAAGAACAAATATTGATGACGACAACAGCTATTGATGAACCCACAACCTTTTATATCAATGTTCGTTTAGATGGTTATAGTGAACCCAGTTTATTTAGTATTGTGCAGCAATTGCGGCATTGGTTCTATTTCAACTTAACGCTTGGGATTCCTTTTAAAAGCGGTGAAGAAGTTAAAGCTGTCTTATATGAAATGCTGTATCAAGAGATTATTCAGTTTATTCAGTCCATCTGTAAAATGTGGCAAGTGCAATTCAGTTCACATGCCTCATTCCAACAGCTTTGTTATCGACTATTAGATCACCTTTCTGTCGAACAGATTTTTTACTTGGCACATACTGCATTACTTTATTTATATGAACAAAAAGCACTTGCTGCGCGTAATGATGGATTTATCAATACGCATCGTTTAAAAAAGACCATGTTGCAGTATCGGGAGCGTGCTATTGCAGAAAAGTGGGAAACACCAAGCTTTATGCGTCCAGAGCATTTAGCTCTGAGTAAAATGAGTCAAATTTTATATTATCGTTTTCTCAACTACGATCAACGAATTTTCAACCAACCTGTTTGGCATCTTTGGAAAAAAATTCAGCCCCGACTCAATTTTTATTCAGATAAGCGCTGTATGCATTGTGGCTCTAATGAACTTGATGTCGAATATGATGCTGGGGATTATGTCACGCTGACCTGTCGTAAATGCCAGCATCAAGATCACTATTTCACACATTAAAACTCAGTATTTACAGGATTTTTTATGCTTGAACGCACCTTACTGATTGAACAGATCACAGACGCTTGGCAGAAATTACAACAAACTGCCCCACTGGTTCAGTGCATGACCAATCAAGTTGCCAGTAATTATGCTGCAAATGTTTTACTTGCCTGTGGCGCATCCCCTGCAATGATTGACAATCCATTTGAAGCAGAAAGTTTTACTCAAATTAGTTCAGCACTCAGCATTAACTTGGGCACACCGACTGAGCAACAAATGCAAGCCATGCAAATTTCAGCACAAACGGCGCAAGCACATCAAAAACCGTGGGTGCTCGACCCTGTCGGTTATAGCCCGATTTTAAAATGGCGCAGTGATATGACAGATACGCTGCTGAAGTGTCATCCAACCGTGATTCGTGGCAATGCGTCTGAAATCAGTACCTTGGCAGGAAACCAAAGTTCATCTAAAGGTGTGGACAGTACGCTCAGTAGTGATGCGGTTTATACGCAAGCTCAAAATCTTTTACAACACTGTGACTGCGTTGCCATTTCGGGTGCAAGTGACTACATTTTGAGTCATGAAAGCACTCAAGTGATTAAAATCAATGGTGGTTCAGCCCTACAACCCAAAGTAACAGCAACAGGTTGTGCTTTAGGCGCACTGATTGCAGCTTATTGTTCAGTCACTTCACCAATGCTTGCTTGTGTTGCTGCACATGTCCATTTTGCGATTGCAGGTCAATTAGCAGCTGAACGCGCACCGCTTATTGGACAATTTGCTGTCGCATTTCTAGATGAGCTGTTTAGTTTAAATGCTGAAAAAATTGCTAAATATGCTGATATTGAGTTGTTAAGCTAGAAAACTGAACCATTCTCAGTATTTGTGTGTAGAATTTGGGCAAAATAACAGGAACAATAAAATGCCCTCATTCCAATTAGTCAGTACATTTCTTGTCACCACATTAATTTTTGCCTATTTACCTGGCCCCGCGATGTTGTATACAGCCGCGCAAACGCTGGCTCGCGGACGTAAGGCTGGGCTTATGGCATCTCTCGGGATTCATTTGGGTGGTTATACCCATATCGTGATTGCTGCAACAGGTCTAACGGTTTTATTTCATGCGATTCCAATCGCTTATACGCTAGTCAAAATTGGTGGTGCGTTGTGGCTGATTTGGCTTGGATTAAAAATGCTACTTGCTCGCAGTTCAAAATCATCTTCAGATTTACAGGGAAATCAGCAACAACGTGCTTTTTCTGAAAGCATTTGGGTTGAAATCCTCAATCCCAAAACGGCTATTTTTTATCTCGCCTTTTTGCCGCAATTTATTGATACGCAGGCAACATTTCCAATCTGGTTACAATTTTTGATTCTTGGAACAATCGTCAATTTGGCTTTTAGTTCAGCCGATGTGGTTTGTGTATTTTGTGCAGATTTCATTCTGAAAAAATTTAAAACATCTTCACGTAGTCAACAGATTTTTCGCTATTTAAGCGGCAGCATTTTGATTGTTTTAGGCTTGCGGTTAGCACGAGATTAAAAAAGGGTGAAATCTATTCACCCTTTTTCGTGATTAGTATTCAACAATTTGCTTTGCATATTGATTTTTTGGCATTTCCAAAATTTCAGCACAGACCTGTACCGATAAAGTATAAGCTTCATAATCTTTAAAACTCAGCAAGGCTTGTAGCAAAATCTGACTCAGATGTTGCTTCTGCTCTTCAGTTCGCCCACTCAACACTGACAGTTGCGCATGAATATAGCCTTGTGAATCATCATTATCACCGATCACAAAAACCTCATCTTTGTGAATACGTGATTTAATATCTTTGGCTTCAAACAAACCTGTTTGAATCAGTTGATGATTGACATGTTTAAGCAGTTTTTCTTGGCTTAAGTTATGAATATTGCGTGAATATCCGATCACTAAATGTGGCATATGCTTGTCCTTATTATTCAATAAACAATAACGCTAATCTCACTTGATCATAGCCCATTTTGGGTTGTGTTGCTTCAACGATTGGACGTAACTTAATCGAACCATCATCATTAAAATTTTCAGAACGTTGTCCTTTTTTCAAGCGTTTATAAATTTTACGGACTTGTTCGACCACTTCATCACCAGGATGTGCCACTGAAATATCTAAACCTTGTTCTTTATGTAAACGTGCCAAGTGGTTAATAATCGTGGCAGGCGTTAAACCACGTTCTTGTGCAATATCTGAAATATCATAACCATTTTCAAACAGCTCTTTGGTTTCTTCCAAAGTACTGGTCGCATAATTATTTTTATCCCCATTCTTTGCAAACTTACGTTCATTACGTGCGATTTCACTCGGATTGAGCGTGCCGCCACAGTGACGAATAAAGGCTTGATGCTGCGCAGCTAAATCCGTATTGGCAAAATGCTGCTCTGCTTCTTCAGAGAGTTCCTGAAAACGCCGATCTGCTTTAATCGCCAAACGATCCAACTCCAAAGCTTGATCATTAAACCCAGTTAAACGTAAGCCTTCAAGGGATTTTAAACGGGACAATGCCACATAGCCTTGACCCTTTTCAAAGGTATGACTCAAGTTAATTTCAGCAGCTTCCAAAGTCATACCCTGACTTTTGTGAATGGTGATTGCCCATGCTAAACGCAGTGGAATTTGCTGAAAACTGGCGATAATTTTACCCGCATCATTTTCAACAGACCATGTTTCAGGCTCAACCAGTAAAACAGAACCATCGGTTAATTGAACTTTTGGCAGCAATCCATGTTCATCATCTTCCTCAAAGCCAATGACTTCGCCCAAGCTTCCATTGATGTAACCCATGTCAAAATTATTTTTAACAAACATCACCTTAGCGTGTTTTTTTAAGGTTAATTCTTCTGGTGCACGTACTGAAGATTTCAGTGTTTCGAGGAGTTTTTCATTACCATCAAGTACTGCATTGAACTGATGGCTTTCTCCGTCAATCGCATTTAAATGTTGAAAATTCAAATGATCAACGTCCATATTGTGCGTATACAAACGGGTAAACGTCTCGCCAATATCTTTCTTACGAACACTGGTTAACGCATCAAAGTGCTGGTTTTGTAAATTTTGTGCACGAATCGCGTTTAAAATTTGGTTTAGAGTTTCATCATCTTGGCGGTGCTGCTCGGTTAAGTAACAAATTCGAAATTTTGCTTCAACCCAAGCCTCTGACATAAAACAGAATTTATCTCGATTGCGTTCTTCATTTTTGCCTACAGGTGGCAACTGGAAAAAGTCACCCGCAACAACGATCTGTATCCCCCCAAAGGCTTGATCATTTTCTTTAAAATATTTCAAAACCTGATTGACCAAATTGAGCTGTTTGGCATGCAGCATCGAAATTTCATCAATAATCAACACTTGGGTATTTTCCAAATGCTCTTTGAGATATTTACGCTCTTTCATGCGTTTTAAGTCATCATCACTTAGGCTATCTTTAATGCCAATGCCTGCCCAAGTATGAATTGTCATACCATTCATATGCGTTGCTGCAATCCCTGTTGAAGCCGTAATTGCAACGGGCACTTTTCTTATTTTAAGATATTGAATATATTGATTAAGTGTATAGGTTTTACCTGCACCTGCTGAACCTGTTAGAAAAACATTTTCGCCTGCTTTTAAAAGTTTCAGTGCCGTTTCTTGTTTCATAAGCCTATCAAAATTCCAACAATCTGATATAGCTTAACCAGTTTCCAAACATAAGGGAAATTTCCCGTTTGACCAACCCAATTATTACTTTAAAAATCCACTAAAAATCTGAGTTTTTTAGTCAGTTTTTTTAATTTAAAATAAATATTCTCATTTAATTACAATATCTTAATCAAAAAACTGTTTTTAAAAAAAGTTGGTAGGTATTTGGTAGGTAGGAAATTTTTAAGGAGCTAACAATACTAAGCTCATGGTGAACATGATCGCCTAGAAAAACACAATGGAATAATGGAAGAAGGAATCGCTCCATGGCTTTTAAAAATATTGCTGACCAAACTAACGGTTTTTACATCCCTTGCGTATCTTTATTTGGACCAGGTTGTGCTAAAGAAATTGGCACAAAAGCTCAAAACCTAGGTGCAAAAAAAGCATTAATCGTAACTGACCAAGGTTTATTTAAGTTTGGTGTAGCTGACACGATTGCTCAATATTTAACAGACGCTGGCGTAGAAAGCCACATCTTCCCAGGTGCAGAACCAAACCCAACAGACATTAACGTTCACAACGGTGTAAAAGAATACACTGACAATGGTTGTGACTTTATTGTGTCATTAGGTGGTGGCTCTTCACACGACTGTGCTAAAGGTATTGGTCTTGTTACAGCGGGTGGCGGTCATATCCGTGACTACGAAGGTATCGACAAAAGTACTGTTCCAATGACTCCGCTTATTGCAGTCAACACAACAGCAGGTACTGCTTCAGAAATGACTCGTTTCTGTATCATTACCAACACTGATACTCACGTTAAAATGGCGATCGTTGACTGGCGTTGTACTCCACTTATCGCGATTGACGATCCTAAGTTAATGCTAGCAAAACCAGCAAGCTTAACTGCTGCAACAGGTATGGATGCATTGACTCACGCTGTTGAAGCTTATGTGTCTACTGCTGCAAACCCAATTACTGACGCTTGTGCTGAAAAAGCAATTGCAATGATTAGCGAATGGTTAAGCCCTGCTGTTGCAAATGGTCAAAACCTTGAAGCGCGTGATGCAATGAGCTATGCACAATACCTTGCTGGTATGGCATTCAACAACGCATCTTTAGGATATGTGCATGCAATGGCTCACCAATTAGGTGGTTTCTACAACCTACCTCACGGTGTATGTAATGCGGTACTTCTACCACACGTTTGTGAATTCAACCTAATTGCTTGCCCTGATCGTTATGCACGTATCGCGCAATTAATGGGTGTAAATACTCATGGTTTAACTGTTACTGAAGCTGCGAATGCTGCAATTGCTGCAATCCGTCAATTATCTGCATCAATCGGTATTCCTTCAGGTTTAACTGAACTTGGCGTAAAAACTGAAGATCTTGCGATTATGGCTGAAAATGCTCAGAAAGATGCGTGTATGTTGACTAACCCACGTAAAGCAACACATGCTCAAGTAGTTGATATCTTTAAAGCTGCTTTGTAATTTTGATGATTTAAATCATAGGCTGTAAGTTTTCTCCATGTAGGCTTCTCACAAGGTTCACTTTGTGAGAAGTTTTTTTATTGTTATTTTTAGGCAAAATAAAAATGCGATGCAAAACGCAACACATAAATATTATAATTTTTATGACTACAATCAGTTTTTTATATTTTTTAATTTAAATTAAGCATCCTTATATTTTTCCAATACTTGATGTGCTGGATGTGACTCAGGTAGCAATTCAATTAAGCGCTCCACTGCATCAATCGCATCAGGCACATGTGCAATATGTTTCAGCAACGTATCAGTATTTTTTGCTTTAAAAATTGCATCACTTAAACGCGACTCTAAACAATCCCGCCAAGCACATAAAAATGGACTTTCAGTTTTTGCTAAGAATACGCCTGTATACAAGCGTAAAGCCGATTCTAAATAACCCGCGTCGAGCGCCTGCTCTGCTTGTAAGAAATCTGCCTCAACTTGCGCAAGCAAGCGATATGGACGCGATCCGAGCATGCCACCAAGTAAATCGCGCAACTGAGACATCTCGGCTTTGAGCGTCCCCATACTGACCTTACGTTCGCCATACAAAGCATTATGCAATTTATCTAGATTTACACCCTGCGGACAGAGTGCCAAAATGGTCATAATTTCAAACTGCCGCGGTGTCAGCACCAAGACCTTACCATTAAACAAGACCTGTGAAACTGAAAACGCACGAATATATAAGCGATGCTTTTGCTGCTCAAGAAGTGCAGATTGAATAATCGAAGCACAACGTTCAACAGCGAGCACACCTAAAGTATTATGATTTTTCCAAGTGGTTGATAAATCAACAACTCCCAAGAGCTGATGTGAATATGGATCAACGATTGGTGTCGCATAGCATACCCAATCATGCACCGATTCCATGTAGTGCTCACTTGAGAACACACAACATGACTGCTGAGTTTTCAAAGAAAGTGCTAATGCATTTGTCCCTACTGCATCTTCACTCCATTTACCACCAGACACAAAATGTACCTGCTCGGCTTGATCCTGCATTTCACGACTTGCTGCTGTCCAAACAATGGTACTACCAACATCACCAATCGCCAGCACCATTGAAGATTGCTGTGCAACATGGCGTAATTCAGCCTCACAACGCTGTAAAGCCGAAGTTAAGGTCGTCATACCCTTAAATGAGGTATTTTCAACCAGTGGCGCAGCCGTGCGCTCTCTAGGAATGCACGCAGAAATGCTTCGTTGCCAAGAGCTCATAATGCTCTGACCGATTTCTTGAGCTTGTTGAGGTGACCATGTGAGGCTCTGCCTTAACTGCTCAATCGCACCGCGATGGTGCGATAAGTCTTTCTTCGTAAACATTTGTATATCCCTTGTATGTTTGGAATATTCCAACCTTTTTCCAACCTAATTTATGATTATTATTATATCCGTAATGTACCAGAAGTACTTTATCAGAAGCAGTATGCTTTTGTTAGATGATATAAAATAAAGCAAAGGAATTTTCACATGCGCTATATTGATCCTAATCAACCTGGTTCAAAAGTTCAATTTAAATCTCAGTATGAAAATTTTATTGGTGGTGAGTGGGTCCCACCTGTAAAAGGCGTGTATTTTGAAAATAGTTCTCCAGTCGATGGTAAAGTTTTCACAACTGTTGCACGTTCAACTGTTGAAGATGTTGAGCTTGCGTTAGATGCTGCACATAAAGCAAAAGCTTCATGGAACAAATCATCTCCTACAACTCGTTCTAACTTGTTGCTTAAAATTGCAGATCGTTTAGAAGAAAATCTTGAAGTTCTTGCAGTAGCAGAAACTTGGGACAACGGTAAGCCAATTCGTGAAACATTGGCAGCAGATATTCCACTTGCAATTGACCATTTCCGTTATTTTGCAGGCTGTATTCGTGCACAAGAAGGTGGCATTTCTGAGATCGACGAAGATACCATCGCTTACCACTTCCATGAGCCACTCGGTGTTGTTGGTCAAATCATTCCTTGGAACTTCCCAATCTTGATGGCAGCATGGAAAATTGCACCAGCATTGGCGGCAGGTAACTGTATCGTCATGAAACCTGCTGAGCAAACACCTGCAAGTATTTTGGTTCTTATTGAATTGATCCAAGATATTCTTCCACCAGGTATCCTGAACATCGTGAGCGGTTTTGGTGCAGAAGTGGGTCGTCCACTCGCAACTAGCCCACGTATTGCAAAAATTGCATTCACAGGTTCTACTGCTGTAGGTCAATTGATCATGCAGTACGCAACTGAAAATATCATTCCTGTAACGCTTGAACTTGGCGGTAAATCACCAAACATCTTCTTTGAAGACGTTATGGATCAAGAAGATGACTACCTAGACAAAGCACTTGAAGGTTTTGCAATGTTCGCATTGAACCAAGGTGAAATTTGTACCTGTCCTTCTCGTGCACTTGTTCAAGAAAGCATCGCTGACAAATTCTTGGAAAAAGCAATCGAACGTGTAAAACGTATCAAAACTGGTCATCCACTTGATACAGATACCATGATCGGTGCTCAAGCTTCTGTTCAACAGCAAAACAAAATTTTGGGTTGCATCGAAACAGGTCGCAGCGAAGGTGCTCAATTGTTGACAGGTGGTTCTCCTCGTCATGATGTTGAAGGTGGTTTCTATATTGAACCAACAATCTTCAAAGGCGACAACAGCATGAAGATCTTCCAAGAAGAAATCTTCGGACCTGTATTGTCTGTAACTACTTTCAAAGACTTTGATGATGCAATGAAAATTGCAAACGACACCATCTATGGTCTAGGTGCAGGTGTATGGTCTCGTTCAGCGCACACTTCTTACCGCGCGGGTCGTGCAATTGAAGCGGGTCGTGTATGGACAAACTGTTACCACATCTACCCTGCTCACGCAGCGTTTGGTGGTTACAAACGTTCAGGTATCGGTCGTGAAAACCATAAAGACATGTTGAACCATTATCAACAAACTAAAAACTTGTTGGTGAGCTACTCAACTAAAGCGTTAGGTTTCTTCTAATTTAGCCTTTTGTAGCGTATTGCTACACTCTACAGCGAACCCTCGTTCGCTGTATTTTTTATTCAAAGCTGACCTAGATACATGCAATCATGGATTGTTTGATTTAGGTCAGCTTTTTTATTTGAAAAAACAAACCAACCAAAGATGATCATACATAACTCATTTTCTGACTCTTTATTTACAAGCGTTAGATTCATAGAACATCTTCAAGCACAAATCACATTGTAACCATGCTTCAAAGCAATAAAAAAACTGCAAGGAAAACCATGCAGTTTTAATCTAAAATCTAGCAATCTAACTAAAACTGATAACCTGCTGCGACATAGTAAGCCCATCCTGTGTTTTTAAGATGTGTTCCCCATGAAGTTGTTGCGCCATCATCCCATTGACCGCCATTATGGAAATAACGTGCCGCACCAAAGAAACGCAAATGTTTCATATTATATGAAAAGACATGTGTCGATACAAAAGCCTCATTGGTACGATAACTTCCCTCAGTCTCATCACCCAACTTTGAACCAAAATCATAGTTACTGAAGGTGAAGTAGTTTAAAGTTGCCCCATTTTCAAATGTATGTAACGGATAGAAAAATTGTACCTGTAAACGCCCACCATCATCAGATGAGTAGGCATTAGCTGCGCCATAGTTTTCCCATTGCTGTTTCGCATAGAGATTTACATTCATACCCAATTTAGTATGCGTATCGATTGATGTACCGACACCATAATATAAGGTATTTTGACGTGTATCAGAGGTTGTTCCTGCATCTACAATCCAGTCAGCAGTCAAGAACCAGTCTTTAAAAGGTCCTACAGATAAATCTTTCCCTGTTAAACGATTAAAAGAGAGTTTTGGCTCCTGTTCCGAAAATAGTTTAGAACTGTCTTTATCCCAAACCCCTTTTACATTACGGTTACCACCAAAATATTTGGGCGCATCAAAATAGCCATATAAATCTATAGGCCCTTTTTGACCAAAATACTCAAGCTCAAGGTAACCATTTTCGGCTGGGTTTGGCCCAAACATGGTGTTATTACTATAGATTCCCCAAAGTGTGGTATTCACAAAATCTCCAGCATTGACAGCTTGTGTCCCACATACAGTCAATGTGGCAAGAACTGCACAACTCAGCGCCTTAATTGAACCCATACAAATCACTCCTCTGTATTTAATCTATTCAAAATATTTTTAAATCATGCCAATTCAAATCAAGTGCATGTAATACAAAGATATTTTTAATAGCAATTTATATGCCACGTTGTTATAAAAATCGTATGTATAATTGAATTGCAATTCATTCTTATTATTTTCTTAAAACCTCAGCATCTATGATGAGTGAAAATCTGTCTCAATATGAATTTATTCAATAAAAATTAAAATATGAGAGATTAAGAATAATTTAGATTATTTTTTAGACTCAAACTTTGGCATATGACTTGCTTAGTCATAAGACTTTATAAATCTGGATGTTTTGATGAAAAAGCTACTGATTACTTTATTTCTATCGTTAATGTTCAACACTTACACTTTCGCAGCAGCTAAAGTCGATACTTTACCTCGTATTGCAATTATTTGCGCATTCCAACCTGAGATTCCCGAATTACGGGCAGCATTAAAACATGCAAAAGTACACACGATTCATCGCACACAATTTATTACAGGGCAACTTGGTGACAAAAATGTTGTGTTGTTCTTGTCAGGCATGTCTATGGTCAATGCTGCCATGAGCACTCAAATGGCACTAGATAACTTTAATGTAAAAAACATCGTATTTTCAGGGATTGCTGGTGGTGTTAACCCCGCATTGAATATTGGTGATGTTACAGTACCAGATCAATGGGCAGAGTATTTAGAATCCATTATGGCACGTGAAGTCAATGGTACATTTAAGGCTCCGAGCTTTCTTACGACGCCCTATCCAAACTTTGGCATGATGTTCCCTCAAAATGTTCAAATTGCCAATGGCGACAAAGCACCTGAAGAAAAATTCTGGTTTCAAGTCGATTCACATATGATGTCGCAAGCAAAACAAATCTTAAGTCAAAGTAAAATCACACAATGTACAGAAGATAAACAATGCTTAACTCATGCACCTAAAGTGGTATTTGGTGGCAATGGGGTTTCAGGTCAATCCTTTGTCGACAACACTCAACTACGCCAATTTGTGTTTAATACCTTTCATGCGAATGTTGTCGATATGGAATCTGCGGCTGTAGGACATGTTGCATATACCAACAATAAGCCATTTATTGTATTCCGCGCGCTTTCTGACTTGGCAGGTGGCGGTGAAGGTGAAAATGAAGAAGGGACATTTATGGCGCTTGCTGCTAAAAACTCAGCTCAACTGGTCATTCAATACGTTAAAAATTTTAAATAATTTTCCTCTTTTGGACATAAAAAATGAAATTAATACAACCTAGCCTTTTTGCTGCAAGCCTAATGTTGGCAACACAAATTTATGCTCAAGCCCCGATTGTCATTCAGGGTGCTTTAGACATAGAAACTGATCACATGGTGAGTAAACTCACTCATGTAAAAACCAAAACCTATGGTGGATGGCAATTTTGGGAAGGTCAATACAAAGGTTACCCTATCGTGATTTCTCGTACGCGTATGGGAATGACCGATGCAGCAGCAGCGACAACGCTCGCAATTGAACACTACCACCCTGCTGCCATTATCAACCAAGGCACAGCAGGTGGACATGATCCTGAGCTTAAAGTTTTTGATATTGTTCTAGGGAAACAATCAGAAAATATTGGTGCGTTCATTACACCTAAAAAAGCATTGGGTGAAGGGTCTAATTCTTTGGCTTGGAATAAGCCCTTTAATGTTCTACCCAATGATAACTCCGATGCCGAGGCAACTCGCCACCTTACTTTTGCAGGTGACGCTCAACTGATTCAAGCAGCAAATAGCATCAAAACTACATATACCAAAGGACATGTTGTTGAAGGTGTTATTGGCTCAGCAGATACATGGAACAATGAGTTAGACCGCATTAAGTTTTTCCATGACAACTACAAAACGTCTGTAGAAGAAATGGAAACTGCTTCAGCAGCACAAGTTGCATCATTTTATAAAGTTCCATTCCTCGGTATTCGAATTTTATCGAATAATGCCACCAATAATGGTGGATACAATCCCAATACAGGCGAAGCATGCCAAGATTATGCTTTAGATGTTGCAACAACTTATTTAGCAACACAAAAGAAATAATCTTTCTTTCAGAGCTGATGAGTCATCGTGATTCATCAGCCAGTTAAATGACTGACTTTTGATTAACTTACTCTTCTTTTTTTGTAAGTTATGCTTGCCATCTCAATTTAAAAAATGAAATGCTGTGAACCAATAAAGTGATGTGTGAATAAAATGACTCTAATTAACCCCCAGTTGCCCGAAACAGTTTATGCCATCCAGCATCTTGCCTTTGAAGATTTAGGTGCTCTAGAGGATGTCTTCTATCAATATGGTTATCGCGTACGTTACTTTGATGCTGGCGTAGATGATTTAACAACAGCACTTGCTTACGATGGCTTAGTTGTGATTTTAGGTGGGCCGATTGGTGTCTATGAGCAAGATGATTATCCATTTTTAATTGATGAAATCTCAGGACTCAGAGAGCGCCTTGCAGCCAACAAACCAACATTGGGAATCTGTTTAGGCGCACAACTGATTGCTCATGCTCTAGGTGCTTCTGTTTATGCTGGACATACGAAGGAAATTGGCTGGAGTTCTCTCACTTTATCTCAAGCTGCCAATAATCTATTAACAACACTGGGAGATACGGCTGTTTTACATTGGCATGGGGATACCTTTGACTTACCCGCCCAAGCTGAACTGCTAGCAAGCTCTGCGCTTTACCCAAACCAAGCATTTAAAATTGGACAGAACATTTTAGCTTTGCAGTTTCATATTGAGGTGGCAGAAGAAGATTTAGAAAAATGGCTAATTGGTCATACCTGTGAGCTACGCAAAGCCAATATCAATATTCCATTGTTACGAGAGGACAATCAAAACTATGCTCCTGCACTCATGTCAAAATCAGCAGGTGTGTTAAAAGATTACCTTATCCATTTGACTCTATAAAAACACAAGGGAGAACATGGCACATTATTCTCCCTCTATTTTTACAATTTATCTGCTCTACAGCCTATGTATATCGTAACAACAATCATCTTAAGCTTGCTAGGTTACTATCTGTATCAATATAAACTCAATGACCCTACTAATGACTGGATCGAATACCTGCTTTATCTACTGCTGATCATGATTTGTGTAATCCTCTGCAAAGTATTTAAACAAATCTGATATTTTGTTGATGACAGCCACTCAAAAAATACGGATATAGTTGATAGCACTAGATGCAAAAATATCGGGTAAATCCATCAAAACACTTGATAAATGCGACGCCAAAAAGCCGACAAAAAAGCCATAAACCAAAGTTTGAGTATTTAAGAGATCTCGGCTAATTTTGATTTTAAGCAGTGGGACACGATAAAAAATGTGTTGAATTGTTTTAGGGTTAGATAATGCCAATGCAATACAGAACCAGCCAATATAACTTAAGGTTGGTGCTTGATCAAACATTAGCCATGAGTAACTCTTTAAGTCATAATCATAAGACAACCATGTTGCATGATTTGAGTACAAATAAGTTATGATTTTAACAGGTAATAATCCCAGATCTAACCACCAAAAAAACCATAAAAAGTTTTTCAGTACAAAAAAACTAAACCCAACTTCATTAAAAATATAATCAATATTTTGCTTATGCTCATCCATCGTAATTTTTGTTGGTTTGTCTTTAGGTGCAGACATTTAGATCTCTCAAAATCTTCATTTTGATCAGTTTAAAGCATCTTATAGATTGATGTGTATATCCAGCATGAAATCTTATAGTCAAATGATTAACTTTCGTTAAATTTAAGCCAGTCTTACTTGCTAGATGATGATACGAGCCCGCCGCACAACACAATTTCACAGGCAGACAAATCTATCACTAAAATCCAAATCTTGATTTGGTCAAGTTAACTCAGATGCATGATTTTACTAATTAGCTCTTGTTTACTACCGACATGCATTTTCTGGAAAATATGCTGAATATGGGTTTTAATGGTCGGTAAACTCACAAAAAGCTCATCTGCAATACTCTGATTTTTCTTGCCTTGCATGATCAGCTCAATGACTTGCTGCTCTTTTTTGGTAAATTCCTGAACAATTCGCTGACACAAACTTTTTTGTGGGCTTTCAAAGGTTTGTGAAAAATGATAATTCGCCAGTGAATAGAAACTTTGCAAAAGTTGCAATTCTTGGACAGAAAACGGCTTTTGATTGACTCGAATCAAACTCAACCCTTTCACAGGAACTTGGTTAATCTTAAAAAACAGCTCAACATTGTCCACCAATTGGCTTTCGTTTAAGAATTCTTGATATTCGGCAGTGATCGGCTGCTGACTCAGCACCACCATATTGTCTTTGTGTGCGTAATGGCGACCAAAAAACAGAGGATCATGCAAATAATCCTTATTCAGGTATGAATCAACCGTTGTTTTAGGAAGATTCTGATAATAATAAGAATGTGCAAAAGAAGGCGATGCCATCTCATAGGAAAAGAAGCTGTCCACAGGCATGACCTGTGCAATAGAGGTCGTAAAGTTGTCCACAAAAGCGACCCAATGTCGAAAATCCATGATAATCCCTCATCTGAAGTTTCAAGTGGGTAAGTTAACGCACACATCCTGATCCAATTAATCCTAAACGAAATCAAGATGTGCGTTGCAGCATGTTCAATTCATGCCCATGCTGAACGATCAGTCAAACATCATACTTCAACTAATCAAAAAAAATCTGCTAATTTTTTGGAATATGAATCGCCTGTTTATGGGTAAATTCCAGCAAACCATCTAGACTAAATGAACAACCCAAGCCTGACTGTTTCCAGCCACCAAACTCGGCATAAGGAGAAACGTCAGAATGGCTATTGATCCAGACTGTTCCTGTTTGTAACTGGCTGGCTATGGCAGCAGCCTGTTCAATGTTACTCGACCAGACTGATCCACCCAGACCATAACTCGATTGATTGGCACGTACAATCACGTCATCCAAATCTGAGAATTTTACAATTGGCAAAATTGGCCCAAACTGTTCAGTCGCAAAAATTTCACTGTCTTCAGACATATCTGTCAAAATCAGTGGACGTAAGAAGTAGCCTTTTTCAGGCACAGTAATTTGCTGTTTATTGGCAATCTTTGCACCATCTGCCAAGGCTTTTTCCAGTAAACCTTGTACTTTTCGGTACTGATTGACATTTTGCACAGGGCCTAGCGTGGTTTCAGGGTTTAAACCATCTCCCAAAATTTGGCTGTCGGCAATTTCCGCCAATTTTGCTACAAGACGATCATAGACACTTTCATGCGCATACACCCGTTTAATACAGGCACAGGTTTGCCCTGCATTGAAAAATGCACTCATAAAAATTTTCGGTGCAATTTCGTCAACATCCACATCATCTAGTACCAATGCGGCATCATTACCACCCAGTTCAAGTACCACATGACGGAGCTGCTCAACTGAAGCCGCCAAGATCTTTTTACCTACAGGCGTTGAACCTGTAAAGGTGACCTTGGCAACATCAACATGGTTGGTCAGTTGCGACCCGACCTCACCTGCCCCTAGCAACAAATTACAGACCCCTTTAGGCACATGGCGGTTAATAATCTCGACCAGCCGAATGGTACTTAACGGCGTAAATTCTGAAGGTTTGTTAATGACACAGTTCTTGGTTTTCAGTGCAGGAATCATATGCCACACCGCAATCATAAATGGCCAGTTCCACGGTGTAACCGAAGCGACAACACCGAGTGGACGATGATAAACCTGCATATGTTTGCCATTTTCATCGGTATGTTTTAATACTGGAATCTCAAGCTGATTGGTGATCTTCGTCCAGTACACTGCCAGATCCACTTCAAGTTCTGCCAAGAACAAAGGTTTGCCCTGTTCCTGTGTAATGAGTCGGGCAATATTTTCCTTATCTGCCTCGATATCATTGGCAATCTGCTCGAGCATTCGGCTGATTTCAACATCACTGGTGTTCTGCCAAGTTTGAAAGGCGGTAACTGCGCCACTGACAGCATCATCTACCTGTTGAGCACTGGCAGAAGCACAGCTTGCAATTACATCTAATGTCGCAGGATTCAGTACATCAAATGACTTCTCCAAACCTTGTATGTGTTGTCCCTGATAAATCATCGTATTGAGCATATATTCATCCTCTAAAAAGCTCATGTGTCCCGCTTAGGTTTGTTGAATCAATAAATCGACAGCACGTTCTGCTACGGCAATGGTCGGTGCATTGGTATTGCCACTCGGTACAGATGGAAAAACCGAACAATCAATGACGCGTAAATTGTTGATACCATGTACTTTCAGGTCTAAATCAACCACCGAATCCTGTTCATGTTGTCCCATACGGCATGTGCCCACAGGGTGATAGGTGGTTTTACAAGTACTACGCACAAATTCTTCGATCGCTTGGGTGTCGTTACGATCGGCTGTCGGTGAAAACACATCATCGACATACTTCGACAAGGCAGGCATTTTCATTAAGTCCATACCGAATTGCGTCGCCCGAATCATGCCTGCCACATCATAATCGTCATGTAACAAATTACCTTGTACTTTCACCATATCTTCAGGATTTTTGCTACTTAGGCATACTTTGCCACGTGAGCGTGGGCGCAAATGACAGTTTTTAAATGTAATACCATGGGTCTTGCCCTGACCTAAACCGCTTGGATCATCCCATGTATCCAGTCCAGGTAAAAAATGTGCCTGAATGTCTGGACGGCCTTCATTGTTGGTGTCGATAAATGCGCCCGCTTCTAAAATATTGGAAGACACCACACCTTTTTTAAACATCAACCATTGCAGACCATTCTCGAGTTTTTTAAAACCCAGATCTTCACCATACAGTGAAATAGGTTGTTTGATGGTGGCATTGACCGAGACATGCATGTGGTCATGGTAGTTATGCCCGACAGGCAGATTTTTAATGGTTGGAATACCAACAGACTGTAGATGCTGCTGTGGTCCAATCCCTGAAAGCATCAGAATTTTCGGAGATCCCAAAGAACCTGAACTGACCACCACAGTTTTACGGGCTTTAAAGGTTTGCTCAGTGCCATTGATGATGCATTTCACCCCAACAGCGCGATCATTTTCCACAAGCACCTGCGCAACCAGAGCATTCAACTGTACGGTTAAATTGGGGTTATCTTTGACTCGATTCAAATAGGTTTTTGAAGTACTGGCGCGCTCTCCTTTATGAGTCGTGGTTTGGAAGAATCCAACACCCTGCTGAGACTTTCCGTTGAAGTCGGTGACATAATTCAAACCCAGTTCTTGCCCCGCCTGAATAAAAGCGCGACTGAGTGGATGGCGATAGTGGTTATCGCTGACATGTAAAGGCCCTTGTGTACCGTGATATTCGCCTGACAAGGTTTCATTATTTTCGGCTTTTTTAAAATACGGCAAGATCGAAGAAAATCCCCAACCCTCACAGCCATATTTTTGTTCCCACTCATCGTAGTCTTCCTTGTGACCACGCAAATAAATCATGCCATTGACCGAACTACTTCCGCCCAAAACTTTCCCTTGAGCACAGGACATCCGACGATTATAGGTACTCGGGTCTGGCTCAGTAGTGTATTGCCAAGTTTTGGTGGCAATCACCTGCTGTACACCCGCAGGCATACGAATAAAAATACTGTTGTCATTTCCGCCTGCTTCAAGCAACAAGACCGTTCCTTTTTTATGTTCAAGCAAGCGTGAAGTCACAACGCATCCTGCTGAACCTGCACCACACACAATGTAATCAAACTCATTTTGACTCATTCCATCACTCCGTGATTTTTATGATACATTTTATTAATTAAAATATATATTTCATATCATATAATCAAGAACAAAAAAATCAACAGTTATTTTGCATAATTTTTACGCAAAATAAAATCAATAAATTTATCAGTTTAATGAAAACTTATGCTGAATTCATGGCAAATATAGCCATCAAAAGTTTAAAAAATTCAAATAGAATACACAGTGTTAAATAAAACACATTATTATATTTTTAATAATAAAACGTATCGTTTATTTTTGTTTTGTGTGATGCTCTGCCTGAAAATCCAAGTAGGATTTACGAGGTAGTAGCAAGTCTTGCTCATTCAATGGTGTAACCTCTTGCAGGCTACGCAAACAGCGCTGAGTCAACTCGATATATTGTTGTGTTCCTTGGGTTTTCCATGCAATCTCTTCAGCTCTTAATTCCCGAATAATTTTTGCAGGGCTGCCCAATGCCAAGCTGTTGGCAGGAATCTTGGTCTTTGCCGTTACGGTACTGTTCGCACCAATAATCGCATTTTCACCAATTTCACAGTCATCAAGAATCACACTGTTCATGCCAATCATGGCATTTTTTCCGACTTTACAACCATGCAAGATCGCGGCATGTCCAATATGCCCCATGTCGTCAACCACGGTCACACTTTGCGGAAAGCCATGAATCACACAGTTGTCCTGCACATTGGCATGGTAACCAATGCGGATACCGCCAAAATCAGCTCTTAGGACTGCCAAAGGCCCAATATATACCCCTGCATCCACCACCACATCGCCAATCAACACAGCAGTTGGGTGCACAAATGCCTGACGGTGAACCACAGGCATTACCCCGTCAATTGAATAACATGGCATATCTGGTCATCCTTTTTATGATGCGGCAGCAAGTTCCAAACCACCAAAACGCTTGTAAAAATTGGAATGAATCGCAGGTAGTGAACCTTCGGCAGTTTTGGCAATCGACAGAAAATATTCATCGGCCTGTTCAAAGATGCGCTTGTAAATATTTACGCTTAAATTGCGGGCATTCACCGCAGGCCAGTCGGCAGGCAATAGCTCGAGCGGCAAAGACGGATCTTTGAGCAAAATACGACGATAATGATGAATCAATAAAATACGCAGTAAAAATGCCTGCTGCGGACTGATCTCTTCCTGTTCCTGATTCAGCAAGGCTGCAATTTCTCTAAACTGTTCCAAGAATCTCAAATAGCGCTGTTTGATCTCGTCAATCGGCCAGTTCACTTCCAGCATACGCGCCACTGTATCGGAAGAACCTGCCCATAGATCAAGGGTTTGCGCTTTAAATACCACCACCTGATCCATCATGTTCAATTCAATCAGCAGTTTTTGTAGCTTAGCTTGATCAAAGCCTGGATAGGCCATCACATTGGTCGCAATACTGGAAAAACCGAGCCATTCCAGTTCTTTTTTCAATGTGACTTTATTTTCCATCTCTACTGAACTGAGCAAAATCAGATCCCAATAGTGATCCCAATCACGCATTTGATGGTTATAAATACGCTGCTCTGCCTGCACATACACTTTACGGCTGGCATCGGTAATCCGATAAAAACTGGTACGACCCACCTTTTGTGAGTCGAGCCATTCATTTTTTACCAAACGAAATACGGCTGTACGTACCGCACGATCATTAAACCCAAAAGGTTCAACCAGTTGAATCAGGCTCGCCAGACTAATGTTGCCGCCCCGATGCAAAATTGAATCCCCATAAATACTCGACACCAAAGAGGTCGCACTAAGGGGTTCTTGTTCAATCAAATACTGAATAATGTGCTGAATACGTACGCTCATATCTCTCTAACTTTTAAATATGCAGGTTGTCCTGCTTAGGCGATCTTTCTTAAGTCAATGACGCGTTTTGCCTTGCCTTCCGATCTCGGCAGCATCGCTTCAGCCAGAATTTCAACCGTTACAGAGACACCAACCATGGTCTTGATTTTGTGCTGTAACTCTTGTGCGAGCTGTAACGCGGCGGTTTGCGTATATTGACTCATTTCCGTTCGGATATGCAATGTATCCATATGCCCTTTCTTGGACACATGAATTTCATAATTTGGAATCAGTTGTGGAATTTTAAGAATCTGCTCCTCAATCTGGGTCGGAAAAACATTAACCCCGCGAATAATCAGCATGTCATCACTGCGTCCAACTACTTTTTGCATACGACGCATGGCACAGTGCTGCCCCGCCATCAGATAGGTCAAATCACGGGTACGGTAACGAATCACAGGCATACCCTGTTTGGTGATGGTGGTAAACACTAGCTCACCAATTTCACCATCAGGCAGGACTTCACCTGTTTCAGGATGGATAATTTCAGGATAGAAATGATCTTCCCAAATGGTTAAACCCGTCGTGTCATCTGCGGCCTGCATAGCAACTCCAGGCCCCATCACTTCAGACAATCCATAAATATCCAGTGCCTTGATATTCAAACGGGTTTCAATTTCACGGCGCATTTCTTCTGTCCAAGGTTCTGCACCAAAAATTCCGACTTTCAAGGAAGTTTCTTTGGCTGTACCGCATTGCTTCTCTAACTGTTCAATAATATTGACACAATAAGATGGTGTAACCATTAAGGCAGTCGGCTTAAAATCCTGAATCAGTTGAATCTGTTTTTCAGTCTGCCCGCCTGACATCGGAATGACTGTTGCACCGAGTCGCTCCACACCATAATGCGCCCCTAAACCACCCGTAAATAAACCGTAGCCATACGCCACTTGCACCGTATCCGAATGATCTAACCCTGCAACACGCAAACACCGTGCCATAAGGTCTGCCCATGTCTGAATGTCTTGCTGGGTGTAACCGACGACCGTAGGTTTGCCTGTCGTACCCGATGAAGCATGCAGCCTGACAATATCCTGTTGTGGGACAGCAAACATGCCAAATGGATAATTTTCGCGTAGATCCTGCTTGGTGGTAAATGGAAACTTGGCCAAATCTGCCAGTGTGTGCAGATCATCGGGGTGCACCCCCGCCGCATCAAACTTCTGCCGATATACAGCACTGTTTTGATAAGCGTGATGCAGCGTTTGCTTGAGACGCTCAAATTGCAACTGACGTAATGTTTCAAGTGGCAAGTTTTCATGAATATCCGTATGTTGAACCTGCATTATGACTCTCCCTGAGTATTTTTATTTTATTGTTTAATGGTCTTTAAACTGCACTGAGATTTTCCAGAATCAGTGCGACACCCTGTCCTACACCGACACACATGCTACACAAGGCGTAACGTCCTTGACGCTGTTTCAGTTCATGGGTTGCGGTAATCACTAAGCGCGTACCACTCATGCCCAGTGGATGCCCCAACGCAATCGCACCACCATTTGGATTCACGCGTGCATCATCATCACTTAACCCCAACTCTCGCAGTACTGCCAACGACTGCGAAGCAAAGGCTTCATTGAGTTCGATCACATCCATTTGTTCTAGGCTCAGCCCTGTTTGCTTCAAGACTTTGTGAATGGCAGGCACAGGGCCAATACCCATATATTTCGGCTCAACCCCAGCACTGGCATAACCCACCACGCGTGCCAAAGGCTGTAACTGATGCTGTTCAGCAAATGTCTGACTGGTCATCAGTACACATGCCGCGCCATCGTTCACACCCGAAGCATTTCCAGCGGTGACTGTTCCACCTTGGGTACGAAACGGCGCTTTGAGTTTTGCCAAGGCATCCAAGGTTGTGTCTGGGCGCAAATGCTCATCTTGCGTGATCTGCGTGACCTGTTTTTTACGGTTGGTAATGTCCACAGGCATAATTTCGATATCGAAACGTTTTGCCTGCTGGGCTTCTGCGGCTTTTTGCTGACTGCGTAGCGCAAACGCATCCTGATCGGCACGGCTAATCTGATATTTTTCTGCCACGTTTTCAGCCGTTTCAGGCATGCTGTCGATCCCAAAATTTGCCTGCATTTTCTTATTCACAAAACGCCAGCCAATGGTGGTGTCATAGATTTCAGGGGTACGGGCAAAGGCTTCTTGCGATTTAGACTGCACAAAAGGCGCACGGCTCATGGATTCAACCCCACCTGCCAGCATAAATTCTGCTTCACCCGCCTTAACACTGCGCGCTGCCAGTCCAACTGCATCCAAGCCTGAAGCACATAAACGATTGACGGTCACCGCAGGTACACTTTCAGGCAGTCCCGCCAACAGTGCTGCCATGCGCGCCACATTACGGTTATCTTCTCCCGCTTGGTTGGCACAGCCCAAAATCACTTCATCGAGTTGTTCCCACGGCAAATTGGGATGTTTATTTTTTAAATACTGAATGGGCAAGGTCGCCAAATCATCGGCACGTACTGAACTCAGCGCGCCTGCATAACGACCAATTGGAGTACGGATCAGATCACAGATTACAACATTGTGCATAGTTCATTCCTTTTATACTGACGCGGGCAAAACTGCCAAATGTGAAAATTGCTGTTGTTGAGCCAATAACTGTTTGAGATAAACACTCGGGCGATATTTTTCTTCGCCATAAAATTCATACAGATTTTGCAAGGTCTTTAAAATGTGAGCCGTACCGATTTGCTGTAACCATTCAAATGGACCATGCGGATAATTCACGCCATATTTCATGGCATTATCAATATCTTCAGGGCTGGCAACCGCTTGCTGCACCGCTTCACAGGCTTCATTAATTAACAAGGCAATGACGCGTAGACTCAGCAAAGCTGGATGATCTTTCAGCCAAACGACGACAACGCCTAAACCTGCAAAAAAGTCTGCAACTTTCGCCAAATCTTCAGGCTGGCAAGACAGGTTATGGCTCAGTGCAATCGCTTCAGCGCTCTGCCAGTTGGCATGCCAGTCCATAACCACAGTTTTTTGCTGTGGATCGCTGAAATTCACAGCTTCACCGTGACTCAACATCACGGCAATATCATCAATCCACAACACACTGTGTTTGGCTGCGACGTGTCGAAGCTCATAAGTCGCCTGTATCCGTTCCACAAATGCAGACTGATTGTTCCAAGACCCTGCCAAAGTTGCATCATCCCATTCGACAGAGGTGCTTTTTGCCAAACTTGGCTGATAACGCGCTCGGCTTGTATCGTTATAGTTATAAAATCCCTGACCTGTTTTACGACCATAACAGCCTGCATCGACCAATTGCTGTTGCACCAGACTCGGACGATAGCGTGGTTCATAGAAAAATTGCTGATACACCGTTTGAGTGACTGAAAAGTTGACGTCTTGCCCGATCAGATCAGTCAGTTCACAAGGCCCCATGGCAAAACCACCACACTGACGCAACAGATAATCCAACTGTTCAGGCGAAACCACTTGCTCTTGCAAGGCACGAAAGCCTTCCGAGTAAAATGGGCGAGCAATACGATTGACAATAAAACCTGGGGTAGACTGGGCTAAAACAGGGACTTTGCGCCACTTCAACATCAACTGCTGTAATGCCTGACACAATTGCTCAGGAGTTTTTAAACCCTGAATAATCTCCACTAGTTTCATGATCGGTGCAGGATTAAAGAAATGCAGTCCCACGACACGCTCAGGTTGTGGCACTTGTGAAGCAATTGCGGTAATCGAAATCGACGAGGTATTGCTGGCTAAAATGGTATCGGTTGGGCAAATCTCGGCAAGTTGCTGAAACAGAGCTTGTTTAACCTTCTGTTTTTCGACAATTGCTTCAATCACCAAATCTACAGTTTTCAGTTCTTCCATAGCATTGGCAATAACCAGACGTGACCATGCTTGCTCAAGCTGTTCAGTAGTCAGTTTTTGTTTGGCAACCAGCTTTTCCAAAGTCGTGCGTAGTGCTGTAACCGCTTGCTGAGCTTTCACCTGATCGGTATCGTACAAATAAGTGTGATGACCATGACAAATGGCAAGCTGCACAATGCCCATGCCCATTGTCCCTGAACCAATGACCGCGATACGAGCATTGGACAAATCCCGATTCGTCATATCAGCACCCCGTATAGTTGGGTTCACGTTTTTGCATAAAAGCTTGTACACCTTCACGATAATCGTCCGAACGCCCTGCGATACGCTGTAAGTCACGCTCTAAAGTGAGTTGCTGTTCAAACGTGTTATGACTGGACTGGTGAATGGCTTTTTTGATTAAAGACAGCCCAAATGTCGGTTGTTTTGCCAGACGCTCCGCCAGTGCTGTGACTTTATCTTGAAGTTCAGCATCTTCTGCCACATCCCAAATCATGCCGAGTTGTTTGGCATCTTCAGCAGACAATTTATCGCCCAGTAACGCCAATCCCATCGCCCGTGCGTGTCCAACTGCGCGTGGTAGAAACCATGTCCCACCCGAATCGGGCACTAAACCTAGACGGCAAAATGCCTGAATAAAACTGGCAGATTTGGCTGCGATTACCAAATCACATGCCAAAGCAATATTTGCCCCTGCACCTGCGGCGACACCGTTCACTGCGCAAATCACAGGCTTGGGCATATTCACCAAGGTTTTAATCAGCGGGTTATAAAATTTCTCAATCGAAACACCCAAATCTGGCGCAGCCGCATCGGGATCGACCACACGATCACTCAAATCCTGCCCTGCACAAAAACCTCGACCTTCTCCACTAATCACCACGCAGCGGATTTCAGGATTGACTGTCCAGTTTTTTAAGACTTCCGCAACTTCCTGATGCATCGCCACATTAAAACTGTTGAGCTGTTTTGGACGGTTCAGGGTCAGATAACCCACCTGATTGTGTTCTTTAACTAAAATATGCTGATAATCCATCATCTTATTGTCCTTTAAATACGGGTTTTCTTTTTTCAAAAAATGCACTGATGCCTTCTTGGCGGTCTTGGGTAGCAGCCAGCCAGACAAAACTTTGCCGCTCCAGTTTTAAGCCCTGGCTCAAACTGGTTTCATGAATATTTTTGATAGATTGTTTAATGACACGTAATGCCAGTGGTGCCTGTCGAGCAATTTTTCCTGCCAGTTCCACCGCGTATTGCACCGTTAGTGCTGTAGGTGAAACCTGACTACAAATCCCGTGCTGTAAGGCTTGCTCGGCACTGAGCATTTCACCTGTCATCGCCCAGCGCATTGCCAGTTGCTGTCCGACCAAACGGGCTAAACGCTGCGTACCGCCCGCACCAGGCAACATGCCCAAACCAATTTCAGGCAAGGCAAATTTGGCATTTTCCCCGCAAAGGACGATGTCAGCATGCAGTACCAATTCAAAACCTGCGCCTAGCGCATAGCCATTTACCGCTACAATCAAAGGCTTGGAAAAACTGTCAATTTTTTGCCAAAGCTGTGGGCGCTCATCGAGCTGCAAATTCACCACATCCAAATCGGCAAGTTCTGCCAAATCTGCACCTGCTGCAAAACAGGAAGCATGCCCCGTAATAACCACTACGCCGACATCTGGGTTTTGCTCAGCCTGTTGCAACAGCTCGACCAAATGGCGCAAGGTGGCATTGTTAAGGGCATTACGTTTTTCAAGCCGATTCAAACTCAGTAGCAATACTTTTTCAGCAGGATAACTTTGCGTGATCAGTTCTTGCATCGTCATTCTCCTTACTCGTCAAAACTCAGGCGAACATCGGCCGTTTTTGGCAATGCCTGACAGCTCAAGACATAGCCTTTTGCTACTTCTTCATCTTCAAGGCTATAGTTGATCAGCATATCCACTTCACCTTGCAAGACCTTACAACGGCAGGTCGCACACACCCCACCCTTACAGGCATATGGCAAGTCTGCACCCGCACGCAATGCTGCATCTAAAATGCTGTCATCTTGCTGCCCGACATCAATGCGCAGTTCACGACCATCCAGCACGATACTGACCTGAGCCTCCTGACGATCGGCCTGCTGTTCTGCCGTACGGCGTTTGATTTCGCCTGTATTAAAGCGTTCGGTGTGAATACGGGTTCTGTCGATGCCCAATTCAGGCAACACAACTTCTACAGCCTGCATCATTTCTTCAGGGCCGCAGGCAAAGCAGTGATCAAAAATCGGTTCAAGCACCTCATGACCAAACAGTTGTTGCAACTTGGCAACATCAATCCGCCCGTTCATCAACTCGCTTTCATTCATCTCGCGAGAAAAAATATTGATGAGCTGAAAACGGGTTTTGAACTGGTCTTTCAAATCCATAATCTGTTCAGCGAACATGGTCTGCTTCCATGAACGGTTGCCATACAACAAGGTAAAACTGGCTTCAGGCTGTTCAAACAACACATGTTTGATGATCGACAGAATTGGCGTAATGCCGCTGCCTGCAGCCACACCTAAATAATGTCGACCACCCTGCTTGGCCGCTTTCTGGAAAAACACCCCTTGAGGTGGCATGACTTCCAAGATATCGCCCACCTGCAAATGCTCATTTGCCCATGTGGAAAATTGTCCCTGATCAATTTTTTTCACCGCGATACTGATATCTTCGGTAGCAGCATGACTGCAAATCGAATAACAACGGCGAATTTCACCTTGCTCTGTAAGATGACGAATGGTCAGATGTTGCCCTGCCTGAAAATCAAACTGGGACTGCACTTCATTGGGTACATCAAAGGCAATACAAATCGCCTGATCGGTCTGCGGTGTAATGGTTTTTACTTTTAATGGAATAAATGTGTTCATGGCTGATTTCCTTATCTTCAGGCTCAAATGCACTTAAAATAGTCAAAAGGTTCGAGGCAATTTCGACATTGGTACAGTGCCTTACAGGCAGTTGAACTAAACTCACTGAGCAAGCGGGTATTGCGACTCTGACAATGCGGACAAGCCACACCATCAACCAATGCCACATGTGTCCCGCAGTGTTCAGCCTGACCTTGTGGCGGAGCAATCCCATAAGCCTGCAACTTTTGCTTGCCCTGCTCAGACATCCAGTCCGTTGTCCAAGCCTCCGACAAATCCAGCAAAACCTGTACGGGTTCAAAACCCTGTTCATTCAGTGCCTGCTGAATCTGCTGTTTGAGCAAATCTGTTGCCGGGCAACCACTATAGGTTGGGGTTAAGCGCACCAGAATTTCATTTGCGGCATTCAGCTCCACCCCACGAATCATTCCCAGATCAATCACCGATAACACTGGAATTTCTGGGTCGCTAACACTCTCCAAAATCTGCCAGCACTGCTCAATACAATGTTGAATACGTTGCATGCCTTATCTCCCTGATTCGACTACCACACCATGTTGGGATAAGCGCGTTGTATTGATTGCATTTCTGCAAGCAAATAGCCCAAATGCTCAGTATGTAAACCTTGTTTAGCACCACGACGATATGCAGTTTCAGGGGCTTGTAAGCCAAAGCGTTGCAACTCTGCAGCAACTTGTTCATCCCAAAGAGTTTTATTCGATGCAAGATCAGGAATCACGCCTGTATCGACCAGCATCTGCTCTTCTGTGGTCAACTCAAAAAGCTCCGCACTAAAACGCCATAACTGATTCAGCGCTTGTTGCATGCGCTGATGGGCTTCTTCTGTGCTTAAGCTCAAGCGTTCCATCCAGCCTGTTGAAAAACGTAGGTGATATTTAATTTCTTTTAATGACTTGGTTGCCAATGCTGCGACTTCGGCATGTTGCGACTGTGCCAACGTGCTCATTAACAGTACATGGTAATGGTCGATTAACCATTGACGGACAATGGTCTGGGCAAAGTCACCATTCGGCTGTTCACATAGCAGTAAATTCAGGAATTCGCGTTCTTGACGAAAATACGCCAGTTGGTCTTCATCTTGTGGCGGGTTTTGTTGTTGTCCTGCCAACGTCAAGAAATTACGCGCCTGTCCCAGCAAGTCCAATCCAATATTGGCCAGTGCGATATCCACTTCCAGTTCAGGTGCATGCCCACACCACTGTGCCAAACGCTGTGCCAGTACCAGTTGACTGTCGCCAATATGCAGCAAGAATTTTGATAATGCTAAATTCGTCATTTTGATCATCCTTGCTTACATGTGCTCAATGCCATCTGGAATGTGATAAAAGGTCGGATGGCGATAGACCTTATCCAATGACGGATCGAAAAATTCTGGCTTTTCATCAGGCTGAGAGGATTTGATCAGTTCAGAACGCACCACCCAAATGCTGATACCTTCATTACGACGCGTATAAACATCTCGGGCATGTTGCAGCGCCATTTCATCATCCGCTGCACGTAAGCTCCCGACATGGCGATGACTTAGACCCTGTTTGCTACGAATAAATACTTCATAGAGTGACCAGTGATTTTTCTGTTGCATGATTGATATCCTTATTCAAAAATCCGTATGGTTAAGCCACTTTGCTCTGAGCGACTGTTTGTTTTTGTGCATACACTGCGGCAGCATCTCGCACCCACTGACCGTCTTCCCATGCTTTACGACGTGCTTCGATACGTTCGTGATTACATGGACCCTGCCCTTGGATCACCGCCATAAACTCATCCCAGTTAATTTCGCCGAAGCTGTAATGGCCTGTGCTCTCATGCCATTGCAAATCTGGATCAGGTACGGTCAAGCCAAGCTGTAATACTTGCAGTACGGTGTTATCGACAAATTTCTGACGCAGTTCATCATTACTAAAGCGTTTAATCTTCCATGCCATGCTTTGCGCACTGTTCGGGGAGTGATCATCACTTGGACCAAACATCATCAGCGCCGGCCACCAGAAACGATTGACTGCATCTTGTGCCATCTGTTTTTGCTGCTCACTGCCTTGTGCTAGCGCCATCATGGCTTCAAAACCCTGACGCTGATGGAAGCTTTCTTCTTTACAAATACGCACCATAGCGCGGGCATAAGGACCATAAGAGGTACGGCACAATGCCACCTGATTGACAATTGCTGCGCCATCAACCAACCAGCCAATCGCTGCAACATCCGCCCATGACAATGTTGGATAGTTAAAGATGGAGGAATATTTCATTTTCCCTGCAATCAGTTTTTCCATCATGTCATCGCGGTCTGCACCCAGCGTTTCAGCCGCACTGTACAAATACAAACCGTGCCCTGCTTCATCCTGCACTTTGGCAAGAAGCACGGCTTTACGTTTCAAAGTTGGTGCTCGAGTAATCCAGTTCCCCTCAGGCAACATACCAATGACTTCAGAATGTCCATGCTGCCCGATCTGACGAATCAAAGTCTTACGATAGGCATCGGGCATGTCATCTTTGGCTTCTATAGCAATATCCTGTTCGATACAGGCATTAAATTTCTGATACTTATTTTCCACAGCAGCAATCCTTTTTGCTTCACATCCATGTTTCTATTTTTTGATACAACAATCGTTATGTCAATATATTTTTATGTATCACTTTTTAAAAATTATTCATTATTTAAAATATACTTATTAAATACAATAATTTAAACCAAAGTACAAAATCATATTTGTACAAAAATAATTAAAATTCGGTTGACAATTGAAATTTTTTAAAAGAAATTATGAATCATATTTTTTAATTAATTTTATTTTACGTATCATAAAATGGAGTTTTAAGATGCTAGATATCGACACCACCAATCCAGCCGAGCCCAATTCATCAGCCACCTCAACATCTGCTGAACAGCAAATTCCAAATCTGGCATCTTTTGCGTATGGGACATGGCATCATGCAACCCAGGATTTTCGTGAGGTCTATCATGCGATTAGTGGCGAGCCAATCTATCGGGTCAGCAGCCACGGCATTGACATGGCAAAAGCTGTTCACTATGCCAAACAGCATGGTGCTGAACTTGCGAACTGGACATTTCATCAGCGCGCTAACACCCTCAAACAAATTGCTCAAGCACTACTTGAACGCAAAGAAGAATTTTATGCATTGGCAACTGCAACAGGTGCGACGCGTAAAGATGCATGGGTCGATATTGAAGGTGGGATTCAGACTTTATTTGCCTACTCAAGCTTGGTTCGTCGTGAACTGAATGATGAAAAAATCATTACTGAAGATGCATGGATTCCACTCTCAAAACACGGCAGCTTTGGTGCAAAACATATTTTGTCTGCCAAAGCAGGTGTTGCCGTACATATCAATGCTTTCAACTTCCCGATTTGGGGCATGTTAGAAAAAATTGCACCAACGCTTTTGGCAGGTGTGCCTTGCATCGTGAAACCTGCAACAGATGGTGCGCAATTAACCCAAGCTGTAGTTCATGCCATTTTGGATACCCAGCTTTTACCACAAGGTGCTTTACAACTCATCTGTGGACAAACCTATGATTTGTTTGAGCAACTCTCAGCACAAGATTGCGTTACCTTGACAGGTTCAGCCGATACAGGGCAAAAATTACGTCAGCACCCGCACTTAAACCGCCATTCAATTCCATTTAGCATGGAAGCCGACTCGGTCAACAGTGCTATTTTAAGTCCCGAAGCCAATGAAACTACCATTGAGCTTTTTGTACGCGAAGTCTTCCGAGAAATGATCAGCAAAGCAGGCCAAAAATGTACTGCGATTCGTCGTGCCTTTGTTCCTGAAAACCTGCTCGATACCGTTCAGACCCAATTGATCAACAAACTCAAAAAAGTAGTCGTTGGTGATCCTGCTCGAAGCGATACCACCATGGGAGCATTGGCAAGCCTAAAACAAAAACAAGATGTTGCCCACAAAGTTAAACTACTGGCGCAAGAAGCCGAGATTGTATTTGGTGGTAACACCGATTTTGAATTTAATGCTGACTTCCCAGAACGAGGTGCATTTTTTCCACCAACCCTGCTCCGCTGCACAGCGCCAGATCAGGCTTCAATTATCCATCAAATTGAAGCATTTGGCCCTGTTTGTACCCTCATGCCTTATCAATCCATTGAACAACTCTCCCATCTAGTTGCACGCGGCGAAGGTAGTCTGGTTGCTTCAATCGTTAAAAATTGCGATGAAAATATCGAAACACTGGTACAAAAAATTGCACCTTGGCATGGTCGCCTACACATTTTAGATGAAGAATCTGCCAAAGAAAGCACAGGTCATGGTTCTCCTTTACCTCACTTGGTTCATGGCGGACCTGGTCGTGCAGGTGGTGGTGAAGAATTGGGAGGTATTCGCGCAGTTAAACACTACATGCAACGTACCGCTATTCAAGGCTCACCCAACAGTCTAACTCAAGTCACACATGCATGGACTGCAGGCGCAAGTGTTCGTGAAGACCGTGTTCATCCTTTCAAGAAAGATTTTGATGAACTGGTAATTGGTGAACGTCTACTTACCGCACGCCGCACTGTGACTGAATCTGACCTTGTGAATTTTGCCTGCCTAAGCGGCGATCATTTCTATGCACATACTGATAAGATCGCTGCCGCCAACTCTTTCTTTGGAGAACGTGTAGCACATGGCTATTTTATTATCTCGGCTGCCGCAGGTTTATTTGTCGATGCTGCCGAAGGACCAGTGATCGCCAACTATGGCATGGACAATTTACGCTTTGTCGAACCTGTTAAAATTGGTGACTCAATTCAGGTCGAACTCACCTGCAAACAAAAGACGCCAAAACCACAAAAAGACCCGACACAACCTGCACATGGCGTTGTAGTATGGGACATTAAAGTGAAAAATCAGCGTCAGGAATTAGTCGCAACTTACGATATTCTCACTTTGGTTGCTCGTGCAGCAGAGCACTAAGTATGATCATGCTGATGTTGTTTGTTCAGCATCAGCATCTCGCAACACTCATGGATATTTGAAACTATACAATGGAACTGCAATGAACAAGATCTATCCCGATAGTCAATCGGCAATTTTCGATATTATTCAAGACAATATGATACTCGCTGTGGGCGGCTTCGGGTTATGCGGCATTCCAGAAATGCTGATTGAAACTGTGCGTGATTCCAATGCCCAAAATCTGACGTGTATCAGTAACAATGCAGGCATTGATGGCATTGGTCTAAGCCTGTTACTTGAATCTCGTCAGGTTAAAAAAATGATTTCCTCATATATTGGTGGCAACAAGGAATTTGAACGCCAATATTTAGCAGGCGAGCTAGAAGTCGAGCTCACCCCACAAGGCACAATGGCAGAAAAAATGCGTGCTGCTGGTGCTGGTATTCCTGCATTTTATACCCGTACTGGTGTGGGTACAGTCGTACAAGAAGGCAAAGAAGTCCGTAATTTTGATGGCAAAGACTATCTGCTTGAAATGGCGCTGCATGCAGATATTGCCCTCGTTAAAGCTTATAAGGCAGACAAAGCAGGCAATCTGGTTTTTCGTAAGACTGCTCGAAATATTAACCCAGACTGTGCCGTTGCAGGAAAAATCACTATAGCCGAAGTCGAACATCTAGTAGAAATTGGTGATCTAGATCCCGATGAAATTCATCTTCCTGGAATTTATATTGACCGTATTGTGGTGAATGCCAACCCAACGAAACATATTGAAATTCGTACCGTTAAAACAGAAACTGCATAATGGAGCACCCTCATGGCTTGGACGCGTGAACAAATGGCTCAACGAGCCGCACAAGAATTACATGATGGCTTTTATGTCAACCTAGGCATCGGGCTACCGACATTGGTTGCAAATTACATTCCAGAAGATATCCATGTCTGGTTACAGTCAGAAAATGGTTTACTCGGTATTGGTGAGTTTCCACGAGAAGATGAAGTCGACGCTGACCTGATCAATGCAGGTAAACAAACCATCACCACCAAAAAAGGCGCTTCATTGTTTTGTAGTTCAGAATCATTTGCCATGATTCGTGGTGGGCATATTGATATTGCTATTTTAGGTGCGATGCAAGTTTCAGCGACAGGTGATATTGCCAACTGGATGATCCCTGGACAAAAAGTCAAAGGTATGGGCGGTGCAATGGATCTGGTTGCAGGTGCAAAGAAAATTGTGGTGTTAATGGAACATTGCAGCAAATCTGGTGAAGCCAAGATTTTGAATCAATGCAGTTTGCCACTCACAGGTTTAGGCGTAGTTTCTCGCGTCATTACTGACCTTGGCGTATTTGATATTACACCAGAAGGCTTAAAGCTGATTGAAATGGCAGATCAAGTCGAGTTTGATGAAGTGCAGCAAAAAACAGGTACGCCTATTATTAATCAACACCATTATTTAGAAACTGCTTAACCAGTAAACGTATAATTTATCCATAAAAAAAGATGCCATCAGGCATCTTTTTTTACACAATATTTTGCTTAACGCAAAATACCGCGCTCAGACTGTTCTAAAGAATCAATCAACAACTGAACTTCAGCAACTTCTGGCAAAATTTCTGCACGAATACGCTCAATGGCTTCAACTGTTGTCAAACTTTCTTTATAAATAAGCTTGAATGCTTCACGTAAGCCTTGAATCACTTGTCTTGACCAACCTTTACGACGCATTCCCTCAATATTCAAACCAAAAGCATGTGCGGGGTTTCCTGAAGCCATCACATAAGCAGGCACATCTTTAACAATCAAAGATGCCGCACCAATCATGCTGTAAGAATCAATCTTACAGAATTGATGGATTCCAGAGTTACCACCGACCACAACATAACTTCCAACATGAACGTGACCTGCCACGCCCACATTATTGGCAAAAATATTGTGATCACCAATCTGACAATCATGAGCAATATGTGTATTGACCATCAACAGGTTATGACTACCGATTTTGGTCAAACTATGGTCTTGCACCGTACCACGATGCAGACTGCAATGCTCACGAATCACATTGTGATCACCAATTTCTAACCACGTTTCCTCGCCCTTATATTTCAGGTCTTGGCAAACTTCGCCAATGCTTGCAAACTGGAAGATCTCATTGTGTTCACCAATACGAGTATATCCGCCAATCACGACATGTGAATGAAGCTTAGTCCCTGCACCAATAGTGACTTGTGGACCAATCACACAGTAAGGACCAATTTCAACATCAGATGCAATTACTGCAGATGAATCAATAATAGCGGTTGGGTGGATATATTCTTTATTGCTCATGCCTGCTCTAGATTCTTTGATGAGAGATAATAATTTCAGCAGTCGTTGCCACAATGCCATCTACGCTAGCAGTACAATTATATTTGTAAATACCGCGTTTTTGCATCACAAGCTCAGATTTCAGTACCAACTGATCTCCTGCAACAACTTGCTTCTTGAAGCGAATTTTCTCTGCACCTGCAAAAAGGAACAAAGAACCTGGTTGTGGTTTTTCGCCATTCATCACGAAACCCAACACGCCAGAAACTTGCGCCAATGCCTCAATAATTAAGACACCTGGCATAATTGGATATTCTGGAAAATGCCCTTGAAGAAATTCTTCATTAATCGACACATTTTTATAACCAACGATGCTGTTTTCGGTAATTTCTGTCACACGGTCAACCAATAAAAATGGGTAACGATGTGGCAAATATTCACGAATTTGCTGAATATTCATTGGTAATTCTGGTTTATACAAATCTTGCTTTTGTGACTCTGTCATATTCATTTACGCATATTAAAAGTTGATTCAAGTGACTCAATACGAGTTTGTATATGATCAAGTTGTTTGACAATTTGGGTCAATGGCACATCTGCTAATTGTCTGAGGCGAACAACTGTACGACGCCAGTGTTTCGTTTCAAATAAACCAATTCCTGAAGAATATGAGCCAGCCTCAAAAATACTTTTTGTGACCATTGACATTGCTGTTAATGTCACGTTATCAGCAATTTTTAAGTGCCCTGCTACCCCACAAGCGCCTGCAAGTATACAGTTTTTGCCAATCGTTACGCTACCAGCAATGCCTGTTTTTGCAGCAATCGCAGTATTTTCACCAATATGGACGTTATGCGCAATTTGCACAAGATTATCCACAATGACCCCATCTTCCAAAATTGTGTCATCTAATGCGCCACGGTCAATACTACAATTTGAGCCAATCCGTACATTATTGCCAATTTTGACCGAACCGAGCTGAGCAATACGATGCCATTTACCTTGATAAGGTGCAAAGCCGAAACCTTCACTACCAATCACCGTATTGGCATGAACACGCACGTTATGACCGAGTTTTGCAAAACCTGTAATTGTCACATGGGAGTCGATAAAGCATTTCTTACCAATTTCTACACCATCATCAATTTTGGCATGTGACTCAATAAAAGTGTCATCGCCGATTACACAGTCTTCACCAATCACAACATAGTGACCAATATAAGCTGTATCAGAAACAATCGCTGAAGGATGGATTTGGGCAGTACTTTCAATACCTACATCTGTTTTTTTAATTTCAAACACATGAGTCAGAATTGCGAAAGCAAGGTACGGATTATCAACAATAATCAAATTTTGATGATTCGTGAGTTTTTCTTGTAATTCACGTGTTGCTATCAGAATTGCAGCCTGAGATACGACTGCTTGTTCTAGATATTTCTCTCCATTCACGAAAGAAATATGCTGTGATGTTGCTTGCTCTAAACTAGACAAACCTGAAACTTTCGTTTCAGGCTGTCCAATCCATTCACCATGAACTAAAGATGCAAGATCTTTAAGTGTATATGAACGCTGAATCATTGATTATTTCATCGCATTAACCTTTTGAATCATTTTATCAGTTAAGTCGTTCTTTGCGTCATAGGCAAGTGCTGAGTTTTTATTCAAAACAAAGTCTAAATTGTTTTCTTTACGCAATTGTTCAGCAGCTTGTTGAACACGAGTGGTAAATGTTTGACCTGTTGCTTGAGACGTTGACTGTACACGTTGCTGAATATTTTGTTCTAAAGAATTAATTTCTTTTACTTTCGCTTCGTACTGAGTTTTCAACTGTTGTACTTCAGCAGGTTTAGCCGTTGCTGCTTTGTTTTGTAAGTCTTGAATATCTTTATTCAATTGCTCAACTCGTGCAGCCGAAGGTTTCACCGCTTGCTGCAAGCTATCATTCTGCTGTTTCAAATATGTACTATTTTCTACAACACGTTGCATATCAACTACTGCAAAGCCTGCGGCATGTGCCATATTTGTAAAACCAAAACCTGCCATTACCAATGCTAGTGCTAACTTTTTCATTTATATATCCTTAAGTCATTTATCTATATGTATACGAGGTCAAACTTAGAAAGTTCGACCAATCTGGAATTGAACTGCTTGAGTTTGGTCATCATCTTTCTTATTCAGCGGGAATGCATAACTAATTGAAAGTGGACCAATCATGGTATTCCATGTCAAACCGAAACCAACACTATAACGTAAGTTACCAAAATCTAGACCATAATTATCTTTACAGTATTGCTTACCATTAACTAATGTTGATCCGTCATAAAAATTACCAACATCATTACATTCGGTATCAAATACATTACCACCTTCGGCAAACAAGACAGGGCGAACATTACGTGCCCAATCTCCTTTTGATGGAACAGGCAAGATCAGCTCTGCACCGAACTGCACAAGTGCATTACCACCTGTAGAGTCCTTACTACTATCTGTAGTTTTATTGGCACTATAATATAAGCCTGGATATGTTGGCCCTAAGGTATTGTCCTCATAGCCACGTACTGAACCCCAACCACCTGCATAATAATTTTTCCAGAATGGTAAGTCATGACCATAACCTAGCTTACCATAGCTATGAATACCCCAACCTTTCTCGCCAATTGGGAAAAATGCCTGTGCGCTATAAGTCAGCTTTTGGTATTCAGCATCACTACCTGGTAGAGCCACTTCTAAGTTCAAGCTATGCAATTGACCTGAAGTTGGTAACATTGGGCGGTTTAAGGTATTAAATGACCAACCCAAATTCACTAAATAGTTAAGATATGAGCCTTTAAACTCACTGTCATAAGTATTTCCTGAAGAGTCGGTTGCAGTCGCCTTAACACTGCCGCCATGACTTAACAAATAGTCTCGAAATGCTACAGAGCCGTAAACATCTGTTGAAATGTCTGTATTTTCAATTCCTAATGAACCACTTACACTTTGATTCTCATCAATTGGGTAAGATAGGCTTGCATTTGCACCCAATGTTTTTGAGTAATAATCACTGACATGATAGTCTTGATATGGTTTTGTTTCTTTATAATAAACATTATAACCCGCACTAATTCCATCAATGGTGAAATATGGATCGGTGACTGCCAAATTATAATAGGTTGAATATTGTGACTTGGTAAAATCAAAACCAACACTCTTACCAGTCCCTAAGAAGTTTGATTGGCTAATACCTGCCTGATAAGTGATACCACCACTTTGCGAATAACCTAGCGCCAAAGTACTTGTACCCGAATGTTGCTCCTCAACATTAACATCTAAATCAATTTGGTCTGGAACATTTGGAATACGAACAGGTTTGACATCCACTGTTTTAAAATAACCTGTACGTTCCAAACGGACTTTTGACAAATCAATTTTCTCATTGCTTGCTAAAGCACCTTCCATTTGGCGCATTTCACGACGCAATACCTGATCATCAGTTTTGGTATTCCCCGTGAAGTTAATACGGCGAATTGTCACTTGTTGACCTGGATTGATGTAATAATTTAGATCAACTATCTTCTTATCATTATCAATCTGTGGGACGACATTCACTTCAGCAAAGTAATAACCTGCATTGCCATATTTACGTAGCAACATGTTTTTAACAGCATCTACTTTAGCTTGAGAATAGGTATCGCCATCTTTATAAATTTGCAGTGTTTTTAATTCTTCAGGTTTAAATAAGGTATCACCTAAGAATTTGGTTTCACCGACTTTAAACTGTTGACCTTCAGTAATTGCGACTTCAACGAAAATATTTTTCTTGTCATCACTAATATTCAGATTAGATGAATTGACCGCAAAGTTGACATAACCCGCATTCATATAAAGTGCACGTAATGCTTCCAAGCTTGAAGCCATACGTTCTTTGGCATAACGGTCATTTCGAGTAACAATCGATGACCAACTACTTTCTTTTAATGCAAATGCCTGTTTAATTTCATCATCACTAAAAACTGTATTGCCAATTACACTAATATTAACAACTTTTGCGGCTTTACCTTCATTAAAATTAATCGTTAGGTCAACACGGTTATTTGGACGCGGCGTTGTTTCAACTTTAATATCAGCATTATAACGACCTTGCTGATTGTACTGTTGCTCTAGTTCAGTTTCCAAGTTCTGTAAAGTTGACTTTTTCAGAACCTCACCTTCAGCAACACCCATTTTCTTTAAGCCATCTTGCAATGCTTCTTTAGGAATAAGTTTATTGCCTTTAAATTCAACCTTAGAAATGATTGGGCGCTCAACAACATTAAACACCAAGGTATTTCCTTGTTGGGTCGCTTTAATGTCATCAAATAAACCTGAATCATATAAAGTATGGATTGCATTATTCAGCATCGCGTCATTAACACGATCACCGCTTTTTATTGGCAACATACTATAGACATTGGCAGGAGTTAAGCGAACTAAGCCTTCGATTTTGACATCTTGAGCAATAAATTCATCCGCAGCATAAACTTGTTGTACCGCTGCCATTGCACTAACCAGTGCCAAAGGCATTAAAAAATGTGTGTGACGCATGCCTATTTTTCCGCTAAGTTGAATATTCCATCAATTCTGTTATAAACGCATAAAATCATTAAATAAAGCAAGGATCATCATACTCCCCAGCAATACCATCCCGATTTTAAAACCAATCATTTGTATTTGTTCAGAAACAGGTTTACCTCGAATTGCTTCAATAAAGTAATAAACTAAATGCCCACCATCAAGCATTGGGATGGGTAACAAGTTTAAAATACCCAAGCTGACACTCATTAATGCCATAAATGAAATAAAGGTTTGCCACCCCATTTCGGCACTTTGCCCAGCAACTTTTGCAATCGTGATTGGACCTGATAAATTTTCCAAACCAATTAAACCACGAACCATTTTGGTCATTGAGTTTAAAATCATACTGGAAATTTCACCTGTCTTTTGTACCGCTTTTCCAAACGCTTGTACAGGCGTATATTGAATTGTTTGCTTATATTGATCAGGAACATGGACTTGTTTGGACTGAGTTTGAACTCCCAACATTCCTGTCATATTCCCCATATTGTCACGCTTACCTTGAGGCATGACCTGCAAGTGCACAATCTTGTTTAAGCGCTCAACATCAATTTTGAGTAATTTCTCTGGAGACTTCTGAACAATATCAACAACATCAAACCAGTCAGGAGTTTTAACACCATTGATTGCTATAATTCTGTCACCTTTTTGTAGTCCTTGACGAATTGCTGCACCATCGGGCACAAGTTGATCAATCACAGGGTCAATTTTTGGGCGATAAGGCAAGAAACCCAATGTATCTAAAGCAGACTGACTTTGATCTTTTAAAAAATGTTGGATCGGTAAATTAAAATTTTTAAGTTGTCCTTGATGCTCTGCTTGAACCTGAATTTGCCCAGTTTCCCCAGCACGATCCACTAAAGCAAAGTTTAAGGTTTCCCAACTTGGCGTACTTTTTCCATCAATAGCAACAACTTTATCACCAGTTTGCAATCCAGCAACCGCAGCTGGTGTATTTGGCATAACTTTACCAATACGTGTATTGAGTTGCTCTTGTTTAGGTAAAAATAGAATCCAAAATAATAAAATAGCAAAAATTAAATTGATTAATGGACCAGCAGCAACAATCGCAATACGTTTCCAAGGGGCTTGACGATTAAAGGCATAAGGAAGATCTTCTCCTTTTACATCACCTTCACGTTCATCCAGCATTTTGACATAACCACCTAAGGGCAAAGCCGATAAACGATATTGAATCCCTGACTTTTTGGATGTCCAATTAAATACTGTCGGTCCAAAACCAATTGAGTAAATCAAAACTTTAACACCAAGTTTACGTGCAACCCAATAGTGACCAAATTCATGAATGGCAATCAGTGGCCCAAGCAATAAAACTGCTGCAACCACCATAAATAAAATACTCATTATTTTAGCCCTAAAGCACTCACTCGCTGAGTTGCTATATTACGGGCAAATTGATCTGCTTGTAAAATAGTCTCCAACGAATTTGCAGGCATATTCTCCACTGTATTTAATGTGTGTTCGACGATTTCAGGAATCGCTGTAAATTTGATTTTTTCCTGTAAAAAAGCTGCAACTGCTATTTCATTTGCAGCATTTAAGATAGCAGGTGCAACACCACCCGCTTGCATCGCATAGCGAGCCAAACTTAAGGCAGGAAATTTGACTGTATCTGGTTGCTGAAAATTAAGCTGTTGATGTGCAAATACATCCAATGCATCTACAGGTGTAGAAATACGATTTGGCCATGCCAATGCATGTGCAATTGGCGTACACATATCAGGATTTCCCATTTGAGCCAAAGTCGAACCATCCACATACTGAACCATAGAGTGAATAATACTTTGTGGATGAATCACAACTGTAACAAAATGTTCTAAAATTGAAAACAAATGGCATGCTTCGATCAATTCCAAACCTTTATTCATTAAAGTTGCTGAATCAACTGAAATTTTTTGACCCATCGACCAATTCGGATGTTTACAAGCTTGTGCAGGCGTTACTGTTTGTAATTGTTCTAATGATGTATTTAAAAATGGTCCACCCGATGCCGTGAGCAAAATCCGTGAAACGCCCTGCTTCGGTTGCCCTGTTCGCTCTGACTGACAGTACCCATTTGGCAAACATTGAAAAATTGCATTATGTTCAGAATCAACAGGCAACAATAATGCCTGATGCTGCTCTGCGGCTCGCATCATAATGTCGCCTGACATCACCAATGCTTCTTTATTGGCAAGGAGGACACGTTTACCCGCTTTAACCGCAGCTAGGGTTGGCAATAATCCTGCCGCCCCGACTATAGCTGCCATCACAATATCAACTTGCGAATGTTCAGCAACAGCAACCAAACCAGATTCATCGGTTAAGATCTCAGTATGATCAATCTGATGCTGTTTAAACAAGTCCGCAAGCCGATCTTGCTGTGTGGATGGTACGACCACAATTTGAGGTCTAAACTGTTTGCATATTTCGACGAGTTTTTCCAGTCGACTATACGCTGTCACTGCAAAAACTGAATATTGCTCTGAATGTTGCTGCAATACCTTTAATGTACTTTCACCAATTGAGCCTGTTGCACCCAATATACAAACAGATTGAGACATTTATAGATCTACGCCAATAAATTTTAATAAATAAAGTCCTGTTGCAAAAATCGGAGCTGCTGCTAGCAATGAATCAATTCGATCCAACACTCCACCATGCCCAGGAAGAATTCTTCCAGAGTCTTTAACGCCTGCTCGGCGTTTGATCATCGATTCAAATAAATCGCCTTGCACTGAGCCAAGCACTGTAAAGATAGAAAGAATCAAGAATAAAATATGTTGTGATAAAGTTAAGTTCAAATAATGACTTTGTACAATGACAACAATAACACCTGAAGTAATTAAACCACCAAACAGACCTTCTACAGACTTATTGGGACTTACATTCGGTGCCATTTTACGACGACCCAGTTTTCGCCCTACAAAGTAAGCACCACTATCTGCCCCCCAAACCAACAGGAACAAATACATCAACCACCATGGAGAGTGCTTCCAAACTGAGAATATTGCACTCACCGCAGCTGAAACCAAAATCAGACCTAACAGATTTAAGCTCTTATTGTACCAGCTATCATATTCAGGAAAGTTTTTCACCCAATACACACTGGTAATCCACACCAAAATCGATGCGACCCAAAACAGTAAAGTAATATCGTGAGAAAATAAGGCAACTACAGATACAATCAGTACAATACACGTATATCCCCAGACAAAGAATGGTCGTATTGATGCATCCTGCTTTGGCATTAACTTGTACCACTCATACCCTGCAATCGTTGCAGCGATCACCATCAGTGTCTGCATTGGGTAAGATGAGGTTGTAGCAAACATACAACTTAAAACGATTGCTACCAAGACCAATGCGGTTTTAATCCGCTCAAACATGTATTATTTCTCGGTGTTCTCTTGTTGGATTTGCTCAGAGGTTTTACCAAAACGGCGCTCACGCTCTGCAAATACCTTAAAGGCTTGATTGAGTTCTTGTACAGAAAACTCAGGCCATAGTGTTTTTGTAAAATAAAGCTCTGCATACGCCGATTGCCATAACAGAAAATTAGAGATGCGATAATCTCCACCTGTACGAATCAGCAAATCTACCGCAGGCAAATCTCCAAGATGAATGTATTGACCAAACAATGTCGGATTAATCTGATCAACCGTAATTTTCTGATCAAGCACATCTTGAGCGATACGTTTGGCTGAGTCTGCAATATCCCACATTCCCCCATAACTAATCGCAATGGTTAAGGTCATCTGTGTGAAATGGGCAGTCTGTTGTTCAGCCGTATCTAGAAGCTCTTGTAAATGTACTGGAAGGCGAGAACGCTCTCCAATAAAACGCAACGCAATTTCAAATTTGATCATGCGTGGAATTTGTTCGTGGACTGTTTGCTCAAGCAGATGCATGAGCAAGTCCACTTCAGGTTGCGGACGATTCCAGTTTTCACTTGAAAAAGCAAAAACTGTTAACGCCTGAACACCGAGTTCGCGACAGCGCTCCACAATTGGATCGAGTGAATTCTTCCCTTCTCTATGTCCTGCTCCTTTTTCGAGGTGCATTTTTTTAGCAAAGCGATTGTTGCCATCCATAATGATGGCAACGTGCTCAGGAAGATGGTGAATGCCGTCTAAACTCGTCATCCATTAAACCTTCATTAACTCTTCTTCTTTCGCAGCCAAACGTTTATCAACTTCAGCTACATATTTGTCAGTGATTTTTTGTACGTCTTCACTCGCACGGCGTTCATCATCTTCAGAAATGTCTTTTTCTTTCAACAATGCTTTTAGATCACCCAAAACATCACGGCGAATGTTACGAATCGCAACTTTGGCATTTTCAGCTTCAGAGCGTGCAACTTTTTGCATATCACGGCGTGTTTCTTCAGTCAGTGCTGGAAGTGGAACACGAATCGCATCAGCAGTGATTGGGTTTAAGCCCAAATCGCTTTCACGAATTGCTTTATCAATCGCAGAAACCATAGTACGTTCAAATGGCTGAACAATCAGTGTACGCGAATCTTCAATACCCACGTTTGCAACTTGGTTTAATGGCACATCAGAACCATAGTAAGGAACCATAACACCATTCAAGATTGATGGATGCGCACGACCAGTACGAACTTTTGCAAATCCTTGCTCTAAGGATTCGATTGATTTTTGCATTCGCTGTTCGCTGTCTTTTTTAAGATCGTTAATCATATGATCTTCCTTACTTTCTCAAGATATAGATAAAATTAGCGCTAGTATAAAGAGCTTTCTCTGTTACGTATATTACTTCGTAACAAGAGTTCCCTCTTTTTCACCCATCACCACTGAAAGCAGCGCACCTGATTTATTCATGTCAAACACTTGCAACGGCACATTATGATCACGGCATAAACAAATCGCGGTCAAATCCATCACACCTAACTTTTCATCTAAAATTTGATCAAAAGTTAGACGATCATATTTCACAGCATCGTCATATTTGCTTGGATCTTTATTGTAAACACCATCAACTTTTGTTGCTTTTAAGATAAGATTGGCTTCGATTTCAATACCACGCAAACACGCTGCTGTATCGGTGGTAAAGAATGGATTACCTGTACCTGCGACAAACACACAGACTTCGCCTTGGCTCAAGTGACGAATCGCATCGCGACTTGAATAAGACTCAACGACCGTCCCAATCGGCAATGCTGACATTAAACGGGTTTTAATATTACGACGCACCAATGCATCACGCATTGCCAAACCGTTCATGACCGTTGCAAGCATCCCCATTTGGTCACCTGTTACGCGACCCACCAAACCATCTTTTTGCAACTGACTACCGCGATAGAGATTACCACCGCCAACCACGATACCCACTTGCACACCCAAACCAACCAAATGTGCAATAGAAAGTGACATTTGATCTAGAACTTGAGCATCGATCCCCATTTCACGGTTACCTGATAATGCTTCACCAGATAACTTCAGTAGAATACGTGAGTAACGAGGGCTATTTGTTTCTGCCATGACTGTGCTCCGAAGGCGTTTTCATTCGAATAAAGTTAAATTTGTGCGTATTGGTTGATTAATTTGCTTTAATTTTAATCAATTTAGCAAATAGATCATATTCATCTGCATCGGTAATTTCGACCTCTAGCAAGTCACCCGCTTTAATTTTTGATTTATCAATGTCTTCAACAAAAACATTACCATCAATTTCTGGGGCATCTGCATAAGAGCGAGCAACTGCAACTGGATATTCATCTTCCAAACCATCAACCAATACCGTCATGGTTTGACCAATACGTTGCTGCAATTTTGCTGCTGAAATCGCTTGCTGTACCTGCATAAAGCGTTCATAACGCTCTTGTTTAATTTCTTCAGGCACGTGGTCTGGCAAATCGTTTGCCGTTGCACCTTCTACAGGTGAGTAGGTAAAACATCCAACGCGATCGAGTTGAGCTTCTTGCAACCAGTCGAGTAACATTTGGAAGTCTTCTTCGGTTTCACCTGGGAAGCCAACCACGAATGTTGAACGAATCACCAATTCAGGGCATTTTTCACGCCAAATTTTTAAACGCTCCAGTGTATTTTCACTGTGCGCTGGACGTTTCATAAGTTTTAAAATGCGCGGACTTGCATGTTGGAATGGAATATCCAAGTATGGCAGGATTTTACCTTGCGCCATCAAGTCAATTACAGCATCAACATGTGGATACGGGTAAACGTAGTGTAAACGCACCCAGATCCCCAACAGACCCAATGCTTCACACATGTCATAGAATTTAGTTTTTACAGGCTGACCGTTCCAGAAATCCAGCTTGTATTTGGTATCGACACCGTAAGCAGAGGTATCTTGCGAGATCACAAGCACTTCTTTAACGCCTGCACGTTTTAATGCAGCTGCTTCTTCAAGTACAGAACCAACTGGACGAGATACTAGATCACCACGCATGCTTGGAATAATACAGAAGGTACAACGGTGGTTACAGCCTTCAGATATTTTCAAATATGCATAATGCTTTGGCGTTAAACGCACGCCCTGTTCAGGAACCAAGTCAATAAATGGATTATGTTTTGGTGGTGCAGGGACATATTCATGTACAGCTTCCATGACATCCTGATAGGCTGCCGCGCCTGTCACTTTCAAGACATTTGGATGCATCTGACGAATTTTGTCTTCATCTTTCCCCAAGCAGCCTGTCACAATCACGCGACCATTTTCACTCATGGCTTCGCCAATCGCATCTAACGACTCTTGTACCGCAGACTCGATAAAACCGCAGGTATTTACAACAACAAGGTCAGCACCATCATAATCTGATGCAACCTGATAACCCTCAGTACGCAACTGGGTTAATATACGCTCAGAATCGACCAATGCCTTAGGACAACCTAAAGAAACAAAACCGACTTTGGGGGATTTCATGCAACAACACTCCACTAGAATGCGCGTATTGTATGACTTTTCCCTGCATAAGCATAGGTATAAACGGTAATGTTTCGGTCACGCACCAAAATATCGCTCAAGAATTAACAAAACAAATAAATAGCACCAATATAGTGCTAAAAACTCCTCATTTTGATACTGTTTTAGTGATTAAACGCGAAAGATTACTTTTAGAACAGGCAATAGACACTTTTTGCCTAAAAACAAGTCACTTTCTAAAGTTGGCTTACATTTTGCTTTAATCAAGCTACTTTTAATTTTAGAAAATGTTCCATAACAGGGAGCAACCACAATGAAAAAGATGCCATTGCGCTATTTTACATCAGGAAGATTACGCTAATGGATCCTACTCCAGCGATTGATTATCGTCTATTGGTTGATAATTTAACCACAGCGATCTTATTGGTTGATAAAAATCTAAATATTTTTTACCTCAATTCATCGTGTGAAGCACTATTTGACATGAGTCTTTTACGTGCTTCAGGTATGCCTGCCATTCAACTGCTTCAAGCACCGAATGACAGTTTTGATACCCGTGAAGCTTTGTTCAACACTTTAAATACAGGACAAGCTTACACACGTCGTGAAGCCATTATTAATGTCAATTTTAAAGACATTCATGTGGATTATTCAGTTTCACAGCTCAATGCGGGTCGCCCATATCATCCTTTACTGTTGATTGAACTTAATCCAATTGATCGAATGCTTAAAATCTCTAAAGAAGAAAACCTGATTCAGCAACACCAAGTCACTCGACAGCTGATTCGCGGTGTTGCTCATGAGATTAAAAATCCACTGGGTGGAATTCGTGGTGCGACACAACTTTTGGCTCGTAGCTTAAATGATCCAAAATATAATGAATTCACTGACATTATTATTAATGAAGTCGACCGACTCAGAACTTTGGCGGATACCATGCTTGGTTCACGCCAGTTACCAAGTTATGTCGATGTCAATGTACATGAACCGTTAGAGCGTGTTCGCTCACTGATTACCAATCAGACCAAAAAGAAAATCAAAATTACCCGTGATTACGACCTGTCCCTACCCGATGTCAAAGCAGATCGTGATCAACTGATTCAGGTGATGCTCAATATCAGTGTCAACGCAGTTCAAGCGATGCTTGAGCACAAGGATTTTTTCCAAGAGCACAAGCCTGAGCTGATTTTACGCACCCGCATTCAACGCCTCGTCACCATTAACGGCATTTTGCACCGTTCGGCGGTACGAATTGATATTGAAGATAATGGGCCTGGTATTCCAGAAGAAATTTTAGAGTCTGTGTTTTACCCACTTGTCACAGGTCGTGCCAATGGCACAGGACTTGGTCTGAGTATTGCACAAAATATTATGCACCAGCACAATGGCATGATTGTCTGCCATTCTGTCGCTGGTAAAACCGTTTTTAGCTTATATTTACCTTGGGAGTCGCAACATGTCGCGAAATAAAATTTGGGTCATTGATGATGATCGCGCCATGCGCTGGGTGCTGGAAAAAACATTCAAAGAAGAAGGTTTTGATGTCACCAGCTTTGAGGAAGCTCAAAGCGCTTTAGACCAACTTCTTCACGAAGCACCAGATGTCATTTTAACTGACATCCGTATGCCTGGAATTGATGGTTTAACCTTTTTAGGCAAGGTAAAAAGCAGCTACCCTGACTTACCTGTGATTATTATGACAGCACATTCTGATTTAGAATCTGCTGTATCAAGCTATCAAACAGGTGCTTTTGAGTATTTACCAAAACCATTTGATATTGATGAAGCACTGGCTCTAGTTAATCGCGCCATTCTGCATATTACCAAGTTACAACAACAAGAATCTGCTAACAAAACCAGCTCGCCGATTCATTCAACCGAAATTATTGGTGAATCTCCTGCCATGCAGGAAGTTTTCCGTGCGATTGGTCGTTTATCTCAATCGCATATTACGGTGTTGATTAATGGTGAATCAGGTACAGGGAAAGAGTTAGTCGCTCACGCACTGCATCGCCACTCACCACGTAAAAGCAAACCGTTTATTGCCCTCAACATGGCTGCGATTCCAAAAGATTTGATTGAAACCGAATTGTTTGGTCATGAAAAAGGTGCTTTCACAGGGGCAAACACCCAACGTCAAGGTCGCTTTGAGCAAGCCAATGGCGGTACATTGTTCCTCGATGAAATTGGCGATATGCCATTTGAAACGCAAACCCGTTTATTGCGTGTATTGGCAGATGGCGAATTTTATCGCGTTGGTGGACATATTCCTGTTAAGGTTGATGTGCGTATTGTCGCGGCAACACACCAAGATTTGGAAAAACTGGTCAATGAAGGTCGGTTCCGTGAAGACTTGTATCACCGTCTTAACGTCATTCGTATTCATATTCCAAAATTGGCGCACCGCAGTGAAGACATTCCAATGTTGGCACAGCATTTCTTGGCTCAAGCAGGTAAAGAACTTGGTGTAAGTCCTAAAATCTTACGTCCAGAAACCATTAGTTACATGCAGCAATTGCCTTGGCAAGGCAACGTTCGTCAGCTAGAAAACACGTGCCGCTGGCTTACTGTCATGATCACAGGCCGTGAAGTGTATCCTGAAGATCTTCCAAATGAGCTGAAGCAGATTCCGATTCAAAAATCTGGCGATACTGGCAATGTTGCAGCAACACCTGAACGTGTCAGTATTCAGCATTGGGATGAATTGTTAGCACAATGGGCAGTGCAAAAATTACGCAATGGTGAAATGAAAATTTTAGACATTGCGACACCAATGTTCGAACGCACGCTGATTAACGCGGCTTTACAACAAACGCGTGGTCGTAAACGCCATGCAGCCGAGCTTCTGGGTTGGGGTCGTAATACGCTGACACGTAAACTCAAAGAACTGGGTATGGATTCAACAGATGACGATGAAGAAGAAGATCAAAAGCTCTCTACGCTTGACTAAGCGACATTAAAAATTAGTAAAAAGGGTCATGCAAAGCATGGCCTTTTTTTATTGTGTAGCAACGATTGTACTTTTCCACCCAATCATGATATAAATGATAATCATTATCTTTTATATCATAACATCATGTGGTCTTCTTTTCGTTTACAAAAAAATCATCAAGCAAGTGAACAAAGTTTTCTTTACCAACATGCCTGTCAAAGTATCGATGCAGGAGATACAAAACAAGCATTGGCTGCTTTAAATAAGATGCAACGGAAAAATCCAAATGACCCTCGTTATATGTATGGTTTAGGAAAGCTCTATACTCAACAACAGCAGCGTTGTTTAGCTTACCACTGGTATTTAAAGTCAGCTGAAAAGCAGTACCCTGATGCCTTTCACGCTTTAGGTCAGATTGAGTTTGAACGACAAAACTTACATCTGGCACAGCATTATCTACAGCAGGCAGCCCAACTGAGCAGCTCGCTGCCCTATTTACTACTTGGTAAAATTTATCAACAACAATTTAACTACCAACACGCCATAAAAATGCTACAGAAAGCTGTTTCCTATCAACAATTTGATGCCCTACTCCACTTGGGTCAAATTTATTTAAAACTTAAAGATTTTAAAAATGCAAAAAGATGTTTCAGTGATGCTTTCCATCATGATGTCGCATATAGCGCACATGCACTTGCAGAATATTACCAAACCCTCCATGAGTATTCACATGCAAAAAGTTGGTACACCTATTCATTTCAAACCGATAACAATTTGACTTCATTAGAACATTTAGGCTTAGTCTTTTGTGCAGAAAATCAAATTGTCTATGGTGAAACACTCATTCAGATTGCAGATAAACTCTATGAACAACAAGCGCTCAGCCCTTATGAACAATCACTTTTACAACAAATTTTAGGCTAGTTTGTATTCGGCGAATGATTGTAGCGCATAGCTTTGCGCCATTTTCAGCAAGATTTGCTATACTTGAAGATCACTCGTGATTCTTTAATTATTTCTATGTCAGATCAACTTCACTGCTACTGCAATGTGCCTCCACAAACCAAACGTGGGTTTGAGCGACACCTTGCCTTTGTAATATCTGCTACAGAACTATTTTTAGACAAAGGATATGATGCTGTTTCTTTAGATGACATTGTTCAACATGCTGGAGGGTCTAAAGCCTCTTTATATAAATACTTTGGCAACAAAGAAGGTTTATTTAAAGCGATTTGTGATTATCGTCGTGATATTTTTTTTAAAGAGCTATTTTTAAAAATAACACTTCAAACGAGTGATTTAAGAAATTTATTGATCAGTATCTTACAAAATTTCTATCAACATATTTTAAAGCCTGAAAATCGAAAATTTGTCCGACTACTGTTTGAGCAAACCAAACACAATCCTGAGCTTGCTGTGTATTTATATGAAGAATGCCCTGAAAAAATTCTACTTAAGGTCAGTCATCGTCTGCAACAAGCTCATGAACAAGGTCAGATTGTCTGTGAGCGACCAATCAACTCCGCACAAATGTATTTAGGCATACTGTGGCATTTTGAGTGGCAAGTGCTAATGGGTGTTGACCCTAAAGAGAGCCTCGAAGAAATTAACGACTATATTGAATATAGCGTCGATCATTTTCTGAAAGCCTTGCAATATCGATAAGTCTTTGGAAAAACAGACCGCTTGTAGTATAGTAACCGATTACTTTTTCCTTAACGAACAACTAATTGTTGATGCCATCGCGATTCAACAATTATGTGGAGTAACCATGGCTCTACGGCATTTCCTTACCTTACGTGATCTTTCTACAGCAGAACTTCATCGCATTATTGCACGCGCTCAAGAGCTTAAGCGCTTGCAACATGAAAATACCGTTTACCAACCTTTCGTTGGTAAAGTTCTCGGCATGATCTTTGAAAAATCAAGCACCCGTACCCGTGTTTCATTTGAAGCAGGAATGAGCCAATTTGGCGGAAGTGCAATTTTCTTATCATCACGCGACACGCAACTTGGTCGTGGTGAACCGATTGAAGATTCGGCACGTGTGATTTCAAGCATGCTTGATATTGTGATGATCCGTACTTTTGGACATGACATCGTAGAGCGATTTGCATCTTACTCTAAAGTTCCTGTGATTAATGCATTGACCGATGACCACCACCCTTGCCAACTTCTTGCCGATGTTCAAACCTATGTTGAACACCGTGGCAGTATTGAAGGTAAAACAGTCGCGTGGATTGGTGACGGCAACAATATGTGTAATTCATATATTGAAGCGGCGCACATGTGGGGCTTTAAGCTAAAAATTGCTGCACCAAAAGGCTATGAGCCAAAAGCTGAGTTTTTGTCTGAATTTGCACACTGTGCAGAACTCGTAGACTCAGCTGAAGATGCTGCTGTGAATGCCGATCTTATTGTGACTGACGTCTGGGCTTCAATGGGTCAGGAAGAAGAACAGAAAATTCGTGAAAAAGCATTTGCAGATTATCAAGTCAATGAGCACCTTATGAGTCTTGCTCATCCTGACTGCTTATTTATGCACTGTCTACCTGCTCACCGCGGTGAAGAAATTTCTGAAAACATGCTTGACCATAAAAATGCTGTGGTTTGGGATGAAGCAGAAAACCGTCTACATGCACAAAAAGCCTTAATGGAATTTTTGTTGCTTGAAAATCTTAAGAAAGACTAATTCCTTAAAGCCTCTTCGGAGGCTTTTTTTATGCCAGATTCATTTAAACAAACACGAAAATGTTGACATGAAATGGTGTATAAATTTAAGGATTTTGTTGAATTTTGCTAATAAAGCTTGCCTCTAAATGTTTGATAGATATCCTATAGATGTCTTTTGACTATGTACCAAACAATATGAAAACTGAAAACTTTGTTCTGATTGGACAAGCTTTATTTGGTGAATCTTGGCAAAGCCAAGTTGCCGATTTTTTAAATATTGATACGAATGATATTCAAGATTGGATTCGTTCCGATCGGATTCCCAATTGGGTCAATGATGATTTGATTAAACTCGCGGATATGCGCCTTGAACAAATACATCATGTTATTCATTTATTAAATAACAAATCTGTTGCTTGAATCTAAAAAAGAGGCTTTAAAAAGCCTCTTTTTTCATCTAAATTCTAAAAATATGCAAACCATAAATGAATCGCTGTAGGCCCAACCAGTACCATCAAAATTCCTGCAATCACCATGGTCAAACTGGCAATCACACCTTCTTCACTATCGCGTTGTTGAGCACGTGCTGTACCAAAACCATGTGCCGCATTCCCAAATGCTGCACCATTGGCGATATTGGAACGGATTTTAGTGACTGCCAAGACAAAGTCACCACACACCATCCCAAACAACCCTGTGATGATGGTAAACAAAGATACCAATGTTGCTGACCCATGAATATTTTCTGCAAACGTCATCGCAAAGGGGGTAGAAATTGAACGAGCCATTAAACTATTGGTCACTTCAGGGCTAAACTTAAACATTTGCGCCAGTTGATAGGCACTCACCACACCAACGGTCATACCCACCACAATTGCCAATGACAAAACACTTAAATGCTGACGAATCGTTTCACGATAGCGATAGATTGGCACAGCAAAAGCAACGGTTGCAGGTCCTAACAAATTAACAATCCACTGTGTATCTTCTTGATAAGTCTGGTAAGAAATCCCAAAAATCATCATCAATACAATTGTTAATACTGGAACCAGAATTGCAGGAGAAAACCATAGTTTTGGATAACGGCGATAGACTTGTTTTGTTGCGATATAAGCAACCAATGTCCAGATTAGACATGCACCCGCCCAAAGATTCATGATCATTTCTCCTTAACGCACACTGTGCTGCAAGCGTTTACGGACATGCCAATATTTTTTCAGGCGATAGGTATAGTGAATCGTTAAACTGGTACTTAACATCACCAACATGGTACCCAAGCCAATACTCACAACAATTTGCCAACCTTCACTCAAAAATAACTGCTTGTACTGAACGACTGCCACCACAATCGGTACAAAAAACAGTACCAATTCAGCCAATACCGCATTCGCACCTAAAGCCACCTGTTCAAGCTTAACCCAACCCGCAAACAGACAAGCCAATAATAAAAACATGCCTAAAATACCTGAGGAAATTGGCAAACTCAGTTTTTGATGGATGAGGTCTCCACACCACCAAAAAATGGCTAAAACGCCGAGTTGTAACAAAAGTTTGAACAGTTGTTTACCCATATTCAGCTTTGTGTTCATCACAATTTAAAACAGCATTTTGCTTTCGATAGAATCATGTTAAATGTAAATCTGCATACCAAATATGAATTATTTAATTTAAAATTATGCCAATTTGGAATAATAAAGATCAATCCATGCTGTCTTTCAAATTACTGCGCTGTTTTGTGACTTTAGTCAAAACTAAAAGCTTTACCCAAACTGCGGATGAATTGCATCTGACCCAGCCAACCATCAGTAAAATGCTGCAACAACTTGAAGATCAGCTCAATGTTCAACTCTTGTTGAAAGCCGAATTTGGGCGAAAACGACAAGTTGAACTGACCGAAATTGGTGAACGGATTTATCATCATGCTTTGGATTTGTTACAAACCCAGCAGAATATCTTTCAGGAAATTGAAAACTATCAATCTCTAAAAACTGGCACACTCAGATTGGGCGTGCCGCCCCTTGGCGCACAACTGCTCACGCCTGCGCTTTTTGACTATCATCAACAGTGGTCAAAAATCGAATTGTCTTTTTTAGAGGTCGGTTCGCGTGGTATCGAACAAGCTCTGTTAAATAACGAACTCGATGTCGGCGTATTACTTCAGCCCTTCGATACCGACATTTTTAATGCCGTTGAACTGTGTGATTATCCTCTAATGGTGTTATTACGGCGTGATTCACTTTGGGCAAAGCGCTCATCTATTCGTTTAGAAGAATTACAACAACAGGCTTTTTTGATGTTTCCTGAGAATTTTTCTCTCAATAGCATCATTATGAATGCCTGTGCACACATTGGTTTTGAACCGAATATTGTCTGTAAAACCAGTCAGTGGAATCTACTGGCTGACATGGTTTTACAGCGCATGGGGATTGCTCTTTTACCGCAGTACTATACCAATATGCTAGATGCTCAATTATTTGCCGCGATTCCATTACAACAGCCAGATATTCGTTGGCATTTATTTATGGCATGGAAAAAAAATTATGCCATTTCTCCTGCGGTACAAGCGTGGATCAAAATCATGCATCAGCACTTTCCACACCAAAGACCTGATTAGGCGTTCAGCGCAGCCTGATAACGGCGGGCAACTTCATTCCAGTCAACCACTTCATAAAATGCCGCAATATATTCAGGTCTGCGGTTTTGATATTTGAGGTAATACGCATGCTCCCAAACATCTAAACCTAATATTGGCGTATTCCCCCACATCAAAGGTGAATCCTGATTGGCACTACTTTCGACAATCAGTTTTTTTTCTGGTGTAACCGATAACCATGCCCAACCACTACCAAAACGTGTCAGCGCAGCTTTGGTAAATGCTTCTTTGAAGGCTTCCAAACCACCAATATCACGCTGAATTGCTTGCGCTAATTCAGCTTGTGGCTCTCCTCCTCCCTGTGGACTCATCACTGTCCAAAACAAACTATGGTTCGCATGTCCACCTGCATTATTGATGACTGTTGCCTTTAACTGCTCAGGAACACGCTCAACTTGAGCAACCAGTGCTTCAACCGCTAATTTTTCCCAATCTGTTCCTGCAAGTGCAGCATTAATATTGTTGATATAGGTTTGATGATGTTTGGTGTGATGAATTTGCATTGTTTGAGTATCAATATGCGGTTCGAGTGCATCATAAGCGTATGCTAATTCAGGTAATGTATAAGCCATTCTTTCAAATCCAAATATTGAATGATAATTATTTACAATAAGAGCCCGATATATACCCGATTTTCCTCGACCTGAATAGTCCTGATTTAAGTGAATGTATTCAATAAAAATGACTTTTCTTCATATTTTCATCATGCTTTACACTTTGAAAGTAAGGATAAATTCTTACTATTTATATAAATTAAAGCTTAATAAAAAAATATAAATATTTATATAACAAATAATTAACTAAAAATTAAATCTACATAAACGATTATTTAAAACATCAAATTTATAATCAATAATGATAATGATTTTTATTTAGTTTATTATTGTTTTGTTTTTTTGTAACACAATCATAGCGATGACAATTATGCAGCAACAGACTTTTAAATTCCGTCATCAGGAATTAGTTTTGGGGATTCGCCAAATTCTATTATTGGGAGTGTCAGCATCACTTCTATCCGCTACTGCATTTGCCAGTGAGGAAAATACGCTTCCAACCATTACAGCGCATGCAAATCAAGATGCAACCACAAGTTATACCGTTAAAAAAAGTAAAAATGCCACCAAACTGAATTTAGCCCTGAAAGATACACCGCAGTCTGTCAGTGTCATTACCAGTCAGCAAATTGAGGATGCCAATCTCACTTCAGTGGAAGATGTACTCAATCAAACCCCTGGTGTTTCTATGCAACGTTATGGCGCAAAAGGGGCTGTTGGAAATGGTGGGGAATATACTTTTTACTACGCTCGTGGTAAGCAAATCATTAACTATCAAGTCGATGGCGTAATGACCTCCCCTTCGCTAGACAGTAAAAATGGTTCAGTGATCAGTAGCTTAGATCCTGCTATCTATGAAAATGTAACTGTTGTCAAAGGTGCAACAGGTTTAACCAATGGCGCAGGCTACCCAAGTGCAAGCGTCAATTTTAATCGTAAGCATGCCAATAGTACCGAGCCAAAAGGTGAAATCAAAGTCAGCGCAGGCTCATGGAATACCTACCGCACCCAAATTGATGTGCAAGACAAACTGAACCAGTCAGGCAGTGTTCGCGGTCGTGCAGTTGCTGTATATGGTCAAGGGGATTCATGGCAAGACTGGGGTGACAATCGCTCAGCAACTTTATATGGGATTGTCGATGCTGATTTATCGGATCAAACCACTGTTTCAGTGGGTGGCATGCTCAGCCGCAACAAAATTACAGGGCAAGGTGTTCATGGTTTAGATATGTATGGGGCTGATGGCAGCATTAATCCCTACAGTCCAAGTTTTAACTCCAGTGCGCGTTGGGCATATAGCAAAGTGGACACGTTGAATGCTTTTGCTCAACTCAAACATCAATTTGATAATGGTTGGAACTTGCAAGCCAACTATAGCTATACCGAACAAGATATCAAATCTTTGTTTGGTGTCATTGGTGTTGCTTCCGCTAACTACACCACCAATGTTGCTTCTCTTGCAGCAACCCAAAATAACTTTAACCCGAAAGAACATAGCCTTGATGTTTCAGCATCGGGACCATATCGACTGTTAGGACGTGAACATGAACTTATGCTTGGTGCAAGCTATCAATATGTACGCAATAACAATGACAACTTTAATGGCTGTGACTCAAGCACCGATACCTGTACGGTAGATTTATCGACATGGAATGGTAATGTTGCCGTACCATCAGGAGCAACCCGTGTCATTGGGGTCAATAATAAAGAATATCAACAAGTGGGGTACTATGCGGCAACTCGCTTGAACCCGACTGATCGCTTGCATGTGATTTTGGGTTCACGTTTATCTGACTATACCTATCGTTCACATGTTACCACCACGACCAAAACCACTGACTCACGCATGAGTGCTTATGCCAAGTTAACACCTTATGCAGGTATTACCTATGACATTTCGCCAAATGTCACGGCGTATGCGAGCTATACCAATATTTTCATGCCGCAAACCTATCGGGATTACAACTACAACCTACTTGATCCCCAAGAAGGTAACAACTATGAGGCAGGTTTAAAAGCAGCTTTCTTAGATAACCGAATCAACCTCAGTGCAGCATATTTCCAATCTAAAATGGACAATGTTGCCAACAGTGGGACGGTTTATGGCTCAAATATTCCAAGCAGCCTAACAGGTGTTGTTAGTTCAACCAGTAGTTATTACAGTGCTATTGATGGCGTAATTACCAAAGGTTATGAACTTGAAGCCTCAGGTGAGATTCTCGACGGTTGGAATGTACAAGCAGGTTATAGCCATGCCAAATCCACCAAAAGCGGAATTAAACAAAACACCACCATTCCTGAAGATCAGTTCAAATTGTTTACCACCTACAATTTACCGATTTGGGATAAAAAGCTGACCATTGGCGGTGGAGTAAACTGGCAAAGTGCATTTTATAGCAGCAGTGTTTCAGGCACCAAATATATTGCCTATAAACAAGACGGCTACGCATTGGTCAATTTAATGGCGAAATATCAGCTTACGCCAGCATTAAGCGTTGCTTTAAATGTTGACAATGTCACCAATGAGAAATATCGCCTGAATTATTGGGCAGCCACTTATGGAGATCCGACCAGTTATACCGCATCTCTCAGCTATAAATTTTAATTGAAGTTCCTTAAACGCCCCTGAGCTTATGCTTGGGGGCTTTTTTTAAATGTTAGACCATAATTATCCGAGTATCTTTATGAAAATTCTTGGACTGCTGTTGATTGTGATCGGTTGTGGCGTGCTGTATTGTTGCCACCCAAATCAATCTTTACTCAAGCAACCACTTGCCAAAACATATCGTGGTTTAGGCATTATTTTTTCTGTCAGTAGCCTATTGATTTTGTGGTGGGTTCTACCCAAAGTCGTGGCTGTTTTATCGTGGCTGATCTGTATCACTGTCGTGTGGAGTTTCTTGCCGTTTGTTCCTCTATTTAAGCAAACAGGTCGCTCATGAAAGCTAAAATTCAACACCCGATTCAACCTGATTGGTGGAGCAAAACCATCGCTGGCGGAGTCTTGGGATTTACTCTTGCACTGATGGTCGGTTGTTTGGTTTTTCTGATCGGTCGACCATTTCTTGATGCCAGTGTTTTACCACAAATTGCCATGTGGAGTATTCCGTGGAGTTGGCTCCCGATTTTTTTTGCCTGTTATTTCATTCCTAGAGGTTGGCAAGCCATATTGATGATGCTGTTTGCCAATCTGATTGCGGGTTTAGCTGTGTTCTTACTCAGAGGTGCTGTATGAAAGTCCGTGCAGATATCATGAAGCTTTCAAAAAGCATGCATACATGGGTAGGGATTTTTGCAGGAATTCTGCTCTTTATCTGCTTTTTTGCAGGCGGCTTAAGCATGTTTCAGCATCAGCTGAGCCAGTGGGCAACGCCTCCTAATCAAGTCCTACCCGCCGTACAAGTTCAGCAACTCAATCAGTTAATTGCCAATGTCCAACAGCAACATCCCGCAGCGCAAAAGAGTTTTACCTTAAATTTAAACTCGACTGAATTTCATTATGCCCCCATGATGTGGACAGAAGGTCGCAGTGGTGGACGCCATGCGGTCGATGCAACTCAAAAAACATGGCTTGCCAGCTTAGATGAACACGGTCAGACCCTCATCAAACAAGAACCTTTGGCGCAACCGGGACATTTGATTGAGCAATTACATGAAACCGCAGGCATTCCTGGAACACTTGGACATGACAGTTTAGGGGTGACCTTAATGGGTGTGGTGTGCGTGTTGTATTTTCTCGCCTTATTTTCAGGTTTGATTTTACTACTACCCACTTTGGTCAAAGACTTTTTTGCCATTCGTGCGGGAAAAAATAAAAAACGCTTCTGGCTCGACACTCACAATGTGATTGGAATTACCAGTTTGCCTTTTCATGTCATCATTAGTGTAACTGTGGTGGTTTTTGCATTTCATGATATTTTTTATGACACGCTACAGTTTGCATCTAAACAGAAAAAATCATTTTTCCCGCCCCCAGCAGAACAGGTCGTTGATCAAGCTGTACCAAAATTAGATATCAATCAGATTTTAGCTCAAGTCAAAAAAGTTTCACCTGAGTATTCCGTAAGTTATATTCAATTCAATAACTTGAACCAACCTGAAAAAGCCAATGCACGTATTGCAGTTTATAGTAGTGATCAAATGCTACGCGGTGCAACACAAGACTTTATGACCATGAACCCCTATAAAGTCAGTGAATACAACAACAAATTTCTAAATACTGAAACAGGTGCTTGGAATAAACTCGTTAATTCGATGTTCAGCCTACACTTTGGTAGTTTTGGTGGTATAGGGATTCGCTGGATGTATGTTTTACTGGGCTTGGCGGGCGCATTTTTGTTTTACTCAGGCAATATTTTATGGGTAGAAACTCGTGCTCGTAAACGCAAAAATCCGAATGATGCGATTCCTGAGCAGCGTAAAGATGTTCGTTTATTAGCCAGTTTAACCATTGGCAGTTGCTTAGGTTGTGTCTTGGCGATTTTTAGTAGTATGTTAATCGGTAAATGGAGTTATGCCCTCTTTAATCCATTATCGGTCACTTTAAATCAACTGTTTATTTATATTTATTATGTGGTGTTCTTAGGCAGTATTGGCTATGCATTTGCAATTGGTGCAGCCAAAGCATTACCGCAGTTTTTACTGGCGATTGCAGTAGTTTTGCTCGCAATTCCACTGACTGCAATTGTGTCCTATCTCATGCCAAGTTTAGGGTTGTGGCACTACACAGGTGATCTGATTTGGATTGATATTATTGCCTTACTGATCGGTTTCGTGTTTTTACGTTTTTATCGACAAGCCAAACGGCGCTCTAAAACAGCCGATCAAGGCTCATTATGGGCGGTTTCTGCTTCGACAAGCCTGTCATAAGCATACGCTTTAGATTTGGTAGAAGTTAAGCCAAATCTAAAGCTACCTTTAATCCGACAGATTTGCTATGCTTTACATTCTCTAGAATTGTTCTTCTTTATCTACATGCAAGTTACGCCACCTTAATTTCTCGTTTTCTGCCTGAGTAATTTTTCCATCATTGGCTATTCGGCTCATGATGTGGTGTCGTCTGTGTGTCTATATATCACATCACGAGCCTAATGATTTTTTCTTTTGAATTAGGTTTTTTCTATGTTTTCAACATATCGACAGCAATGGTTCGGTCATATTCGTGCCGATATTTTGTCGGGTCTTGTCGTCGGCTTGGCACTGATTCCTGAAGCAATTGCATTCTCGATTATTGCTGGGGTTGACCCGAAAATCGGTTTGTATGCTTCATTTTCAATGGCAGTCGTGATTGCGATTGTCGGTGGTCGACCTGCCATGATTTCTGCGGCTACAGGGGCAATGGCGCTCCTCATGGTCACGTTAGTCAAAGAGCATGGTTTACAATATTTATTTGCCACCACCATTTTGACAGGGCTTTTACAGATCATCGCAGGGAAAATTCGTCTTGCCAATCTGATGCGTTTTGTCTCTAAGTCCGTAGTGATTGGCTTTGTAAATGCCCTCGCTATTTTGATTTTTATGGCGCAGCTTCCTGCTTTATACAACGTCAGTGCTTGGGTCTATGTCTTTGTTGCACTGGGTCTTGCGATTATTTATCTGTTCCCTTACGTGCCTAAAATTGGCAAGCAAATTCCATCACCACTGGTTTGTATTATTGTGATTACTGCTTTGGCTTTGCTGTTCAATGTACATATTCCAACAGTCGGTGACATGGGTAAACTGCCTGACACACTGCCGATGTTTCTGATTCCAAATATTCCTTTGAACTTGGAAACCTTACAGATCATCTTCCCTTATGCAGCAGCCATGGCAGCCGTGGGCTTACTTGAGTCGATGATGACCGCAACCATTGTCGATGACATGACCCATACCAGCAGTAACAAACATCAAGAATGTGTGGGACAAGGCGTTGCCAACATCGTGACAGGTTTCATGGGCGGCATGGCAGGATGTGCCATGATTGGACAGTCCATGATTAATATTAAATCAGGGGGTCGTGGACGTTTATCAACATTCTTTGCGGGCGTGTTCTTGTTTATTTTGGTGGTGTTTATTCACGACTGGCTGAAAGTCATCCCAATGGCAGCACTCGTCGCAGTCATGATTATGGTGTCCATCAGTACCTTTGAATGGAAATCGCTCACCCAATTTCATAAAAATCCAAGTAGCAGCAATGTGGTGATGATTGCCACCGTGATTGTAGTTTTAGCCACGCATAATTTGGCGCTCGGTGTAATTACAGGTGTCTTGTTATCTTCAGTATTTCTTGCAAACAAACTGGAAAAACAGTTGCAGTGTCAAATTACCGATACGGATGAGCAGCGCATCTATCAAATTCAGGGGCAAGTGTTTTTTAGCTCAGCGAAGAAGTTTGCTCAATTATTTGAATATCAACATAGTCAAAATCGAATTGTGATTGATTTGGAACAGGCATACCTTTGGGATGTAACGTCAATTGAAACGCTAGATCAGGTGATTGGCAAATTTAAACGTAATGGAATGGACTGTGAAATTCGCGGATTGAATGCTGCCAGTGTGCAGTTGCTACAACAACATGCCACACAGGCGCAGTTACATTTGAGTTAAGCTAAATTCAAAACTTAAAATCGAAAATTGCAGGCATTTCCGCCTGCAATTTTTTTTATGAATGAGATTTAGCACGAAGCTGAGCAGCATATTCTACTGCATCACCTTCAGGCGCTTGTGATTTGTTATAAGGTTTTGCCACAAACATATAGACCAAACCACTGCCAATCACAAAACCAAGACCAATCAAGACAATCCAGCGGTCGACAAATGAATTACCCGTTGCTGGTTGAGCCAGTAAGTAAATCGCAAAGATGCCGTATGCCAGTGCCAAGATGTTGATGATCATCCCCCAAGCACCAACAGTCCACTCACCTGCGGGTTTCCAGCCTTTGAAACGTTGACGCAGTGCAGCTAAAACCACCATTTGGAATGAGCAATAAATCCCGATTACAGCAAAGGCAGTAATACGTGCCAAGCTGTCTGGTTGGAAGTAGACCAAGAAACATAGCAAAATCGGCAGGATACAGCTTACAATCATGGCATTGTCAGGGACACCTTGTTTTGACAATTTTGCCATCCAGTGACTATTTGGCAACATTTCATCACGTGCAAATGAGAACACCAAACGGCTTAAAGCTGCTTGTAATGACAAGATACAAGACAGCATCGCGACAATTGCGATCACAATAAAGATATTCGCACCAGTTGTGCCGAGTGCTTCATTTAAAATCGCAGGAATCGGGTCAGTAATTTTACCTGATACGATTTGCAGCAAATTTGGAGATGCCATCAAATAACCAAGTACCGATAAAATTGCAGATACCGCACCGAACACGATACTTAAAATCATGGCGACAGGAATCTGACGGCTTGGGTTTTGTACTTCTTCTGCCACGTTACCGCAAGCTTCAAAACCGAAGAACATGAACAAGCCCAACAAAGATGCTGACATGAAAGCGCTAAAGTAAGAACCATTGCTTGCCAACACGCCCATCGAATCAAATACCACAGAGAATGGTTGTGCGCGGTGGAAAATCAGCAAGTATAAACCTAAGCCAATCACGCTCAAGATTTCACACCAAAACCCGATCCGTGCAACACGTGCCAAGTTCTTTGTGCCTGACATGTTCACCACCATAATCACCAGCAGTAAAATCACTGAAGTGACAAGGTTATTCATTGCGGTTGGAGCTAAATGTAGTAATGACAATACAAAGCCGCTACTGTATTCCACAATCGAAGTGACTGTGACTACCAAAGCCCAGAGATAAATCCATGCTGCCATCCACGCGTATTTACGCCCCCATAAACGCCGCGCCCACGGATACAATCCACCTGTAATTGGATACTGCGATGCGGTTTCCCCAAACACCATCGCCACCAATAACTGTCCAATTGCAACAATTAAAATCCACCAAATCGATGGTGGCCCCGCCAGAGTAATCGCCAGTGCAAACAGTGAATACACGGCGGTCAATGGTGATAAATAGGTAAAGCCCAACGAAAAATTTGAAATCAGACCAATCGAGCGTTCAAACTGGGTGGCTTCTTGATCTACTGCATGTGCGATGTGTTTGACTTCATCGACCACCAGTCCCACATCTTCTTTAATCGAATGTTTTGTCATGTTATTTCCTTATATTGCCCTTATTCTTTGCTCAAAAGCAGACCAGAACAAGTATGCTCGGAATTGCCAAAATGGGAATTGAGTATGCCCCAACCCAATTCCCATATGGCGATCTTACCAACCCAATTGTTTGTTAAAGCCTAAAGCGTCGTAGTAATCGCCCTGATAGGTAATTTTGCCATTATGAACACGGACAAAGCTCACCCCTTCAAAGGATAACGGCTTGCCTGTTGCAGGGGTTTCTTTACTCCATGCCCCTGTATTGATTCCGCTAAAACGCCATTGAAACGAAATACCATCTTTACTGACCAGTGGTTTACTGGTCATTTCCCATTTCAAGTTAGGTACAGCACCCACAAAAACTTTAATGACATTATCGCGTGCGGCTACACGTCCTTTTTGCGGTGTGCCAACGGTGACATCGTAGTACACGGCATCTTGTGCCAAATATTTCGATGCTTTTTCAGCATCGTGTGCATTCCACGCTGCCATATACGCTTTAATGACTTTTTGCGGATCTTCTTGTGCGGCATGTGCTGCGCCAACCAATGCCATTAAGGTCATAAAACTAAACGCACGAACGGTCTGTTGCATATTCCTCTCCCCGATTGGAATGTATTTTTAAAATTAATCTTCGTAAGCACTCATGACATGTTTAATACGGGTATATTCCTCGAAGCCGTAGCCCGATAAATCTTTGCCGTAACCTGATTTTTTAAAGCCGCCGTGTGGCATTTCTGCAGTCAATGGAATGTGGGTATTGATCCACACCGTACCAAAATCCAAATCACGAGATAGGCGCATGGCACGTGAGTGATCTTTCGTCCAGACACTCGATGCCAAGCCATATTCCACATCATTGGCTTTGTCTAAAGCATCAGCTTCGTCGCTAAATTTCTGTACGGTAATGATTGGCCCAAAGATTTCGGTTTGTACCACTTCATCATGCTGCGCCAAACCTGTGATGACCGTCGGCTCAAAATAGAAGCCTGCTTGCTCGGCTTTTTTGCCACCTGTTTCAACTTTGGCATGTGCTGGCAAACGCTCAATAAAACCTTGAATACGTTGAAGTTGCCCTGCATTATTCAGCGCACCATATAAAGCATCTTGATCATCTGGCAAACCAAACTGGGTATTTTTAGCAGCATTCACCAGTTTTTCTACAAACTGATCATGCACCTGATCGGCAACCAAAACACGGGTTGCTGCGGTACAGTCTTGACCCGCATTGAAGTAGCCAGCGAGTGCAATGTGTTCAGCAGCTTTGTCCAAATCGGCATCTTCAAAAATTAATACAGGGGCTTTACCGCCAAGTTCCAAATGCGCTTTGGCAAGATTGGCTGCAGCTGATGCCGCCACTTGCAAACCTGCACGAACTGAACCTGTAATTGACACCAGTGCAGGCACACGATGCGATACCACCAAAGAACCTGCTTCAGCATTGCCGAGTACCACGTTAAATACGCCTTTTGGAAATAATGGCGCTGCCAGTTCTGCCAATAACAAGGTACTTTCTGGTGTGGTATCACTTGGTTTAAGCACCACGGTATTGCCTGCGGCTAAAGCAGGTGCAATTTTCCATACTGCCATTAAAAATGGATAATTCCACGGTGCAACCTGCCCGACCACACCCAACGGTTCACGGCGAATGCTTGAAGTGGTTCCCTGTAAATATTCACCTGTCGATTTGCCTTCCAAGCAGCGTGCTGCACCCGCAAAGAAGCGAATTTGATCTGCTGCGGCAGCCACTTCTTCAGAAGCAATCAAATGTTTGAGCTGTCCTGTATTACGGCTTTGGGCTTCAACTAAACGTTCTGAATGTTGTTCAATCGTATCTGCAAGGGCTAACAGTGCGTTTTGACGAACCGATGGCGTTGCTTTTCCCCACACTGCAAACGCTGATTTTGCCGCCTGATATGCCGCGTTGACTTCGGCTTCTGTGGCATTCGGTGATTGGGCATACACCTCACCTGTCACTGGACTGACAAGGTCAAAGTATGTTCCACCCAGCGATTCAACATATTCCCCATTAATAAAATGTTTTAACTTTTGCATGCTCATTGCGTGTCGTATTCCCTATGTACAGTTATTTAAAATAATACCTATAATGTTATATGTATTATGTTTGAAAATTCCTGTCAATCTCTTTTAGCAAAAATATTTGTTTAAGAAAAAACCATTTTCAACAAGAAAAGCAGCAAAAAAGATTGAAAAATACGCTATCTATGTTTTTATTTTCGCCAAAGCTCGGTAGATTGTGTAAAGAACACAATAACTAGATGACACACTTTCTGACAAGGTAACCCAATGATAGAACTGACGCTTGGCGCCAATACTGCCCTAAATACCACTCAACTGACGGTAGACATCCAAGTGTTTGGTTTAAGTGCGGCAGAATTGGATTTTAGCGTCTATCGCCTTGCTCAGCAGAGCCAGAAAGTCCGTGGTGACGATGACATGATTTTTTACGGACAACCGCAAGATCAAGCCCGTAGTTTAAGTTTGTCTTCAAGCGCAGTGGGTGCATGTTTAATGGTGGATTTATCGCGCCAAGCCCCTGAAATTGAAAAAATTGCGATTTGCGCCACGCTCGCCGATGCTACACGTAATTTCTCAGCGATGAACTTCTTGAAAATTCGATTACTCAATCAAAATGAAGTGCTGGCTCAGGGCAAAATTTTAGGTGAATACCGACAAGAAGCAGCTCTGATTTTAGGAGAAATTTACCGCTATAAAGGTCAGTGGAAATTTCGTTTGGTGGGGCAAGGTTTTAATGGTGGGCTCAAACCGTTGGCAGAGCATTTCGGGGTAGAAATTGTAGAAGAATCCGAACCAAGCTTTGCAACGCCAACGCCAACGCCAACGCCAACGCCAACGCCAACGCCAACGCCAACGCCAACGCCAACGCCAACGCCAACGCCAACGCCAACGCCAACGCCAACGCCAACGCCAACATCCAACTTTTTTACGGATATTTTGTCAAATCCACTCAAGATTTTTGAGAAACGTAAGCATCTCAAAGCCTTTCAACAACTCATTGGCAACCTATTTCAAACTCAAGATCTGTCCGAAAAAACCCAACAACAACTGATTCAGTTTTGTCAGCAGCATCAGCTTGATCTCAAAGAAGCTTTGGAATTTTCTCAACAAGAAACCCATTTATTTTTAATTACCGCGACCAGCAAACAGTCTAAAGTGACCTTAGACCGCTGGATGGCTTTTTTACACCCTGCCGAAAAAACCCGAAACCAAGTCTATGCTTTGCTGAAACAAAGCTCGGAACAGCAATTTCGACAAAAACTGCAACACGCACTTCACTCACGTCAGCTCACTTTGCAGAATATGCAGGCGCTCGATCAACTTTGTCACAGTCAGCAATTAGCGAAAGCACAGCTCATGCAAAGCATGCACAAAGATATCCAAAACTTTTTGCAGTTTCAATTGGCTAGTATGAGCGCTGATGGTTTTGTCGATCAGACTGAACAACAGGAATTACAGCAACTGTGCCAATTTTTACAGGTCAGCGCCCAACTTGAACGTGACTTGCAAGCACGCATTCACAAGGTGAATCAGATTTATCAGATTCGTCAGGGGCAAGTACAACCGATACAAACTAATGAGGTCATTTTAAAAAATCTGGAAATTTGTTATCTGCATCAAACACAAGTCAAAAAATTACATGCCAAAAAAGAACCGCTCATCGGTGATCTGTTTGTGACCAGTGAACGTCTGATTTATATGTCCAACTCAGCGCTCGAAATTCCGATTACACAGATTATGGGGATTGAATGCCATGCTGCTACCATTTACATTACCGCGAAAACCAACAAAGCTTCGGGTGAATTCTGGATTGGGCAAGATGCCGATTTGGTTGAAGCATATATAGATCAAGCAATTAAACGTTTCCATCGTCAACTGGACTTTCAGCAAACCTATGGCAACACACGGCACATCGCTCAGCAGGTGAAAAATGCGGTGTGGGAACGCTGTCAGGGAAAATGTGTCGAATGTGGCGCATCGTCTTATTTGGAGTTTGATCACATTATTCCTTTTTCCAAAGGCGGCTCGAACTCGGAACGCAACATTCAACTGTTATGCCGTTCCTGTAATTTGGCGAAAAGTGATCGTTTATAAGACTGTATTTCACGATATATCGCTATAATAATTTGACCTAGCTTTAGGATAAATGCCATGACCTATTCGACCCAAAATACTTATGATGACATTTCTCCTTCCGCAGAAAGTCTGGCGCAGATCCATCCAGATCTGCGCGTCGCATTTATTCTCATGAATCAGTTTACCCTCGCCCCCGTTGCAGGATTGGTTGAATCTTTACGTTTTGCAGCAGACAAGTCTTTTCGCAGCTTACAAATTTACTGTAAATGGGACTGGATTACCTTTTCAAATCAATCGGTTACTGCAAGCTGTGGTTTATCGGTCAATCCAACAAAAGAATTTAACTTACAAGAACTTAAAGAAAATTATGACTATGTGGTGATCGCGGGTGGCTTACTGACTGAAACGCGTGAACCTTCTCCTGAATTACTAGAAGCCCTCAGAGAGATTCATGCCGCCAAAGTACCGATTATTGCCTTATGTTCAGGCTGCTTTGTCTTGGGCAATGCAGGCTTACTCGATGGTCTAAAGTGTGCCATTCACTTTACCACCCGAGATGAGTTTGCTACACGCTTTCCTCAAGTTATCACCATTGTTGACCAGAGCTATGTGGAAGACCGAGGCATTTTGACTTGCCCAGGGGGAACAGCCATTGATTTGGCAGCACATCTGATACGTCAGCACTGCGGTGATATTCGGGCTCATAAAACTCTGGAATATTTATTGGTCAATAGTGTAAAACCACGTGAACAAAAAGCTGAGAAAATTGCTTTAAACCAACCCAATACTTATGAAAATATCATGCTTCATCAAGCAATTGACTATATGCGTGACAATCTTGCATCACACATCACCTTAAAAGAAGTGGCTGAGCATGTAAAAACCAATCCACGCCAACTGCATCGTATTTTTGTGAGCAATACCAATGAATCTCCCGCACATTACTGGCGAAAACTGCGTCTTGATCATTCTAAAAAGCTGCTTGCCAATACCAATGACTACATCACCAATATCGCCATTGAGTGTGGTTTTTCAGATGCCTCTCATTTTATTTTATGGTTTAAAAAACAATATGGAGAAACACCTTTTTCTTATCGTAAACGCCGCCATGAAGCCGAACGTTTGCAATAATTTAGCTAAACTATTCTATGAATTGTCCTAAAAACACTATTGAATCCCTGTATATTTCTTTATCATATTTCGCCCGTTTTATTGACACTCCCCCATGTCCAGACATCTTGCAACCCTGATTGGTCTGAGCGCCATCATCATGTGGGGGTCTATGGTTGGGCTGATTAAACATATCAGTTCAGCGATTGGCCCACATTTAGGGGTAACGCTCATTTATACATTCAGCGCAATTTTATTGCTGATTGTATTTAAAGTTCCCAACCTTCGTGCCATTCCCAAAAAATACCTGATTCTGTCCACCTTGTTATTTGTTGCCTATGAGCTGTGCTTTTCTTTTGCGATTGCTTTATCTCAAAATGGACAACAAGCCATCGAAGTCAGTATTGTGAATTATCTATGGCCGAGCCTGACCATTGTGGCATTTGTCATATTTAAAGAATTACGCTTTCAGTTCCTCATTGTCTTGGGTTTCTTACTCTCCATCACGGGCATTGTGTTTATTCAAACAGGAGATGGTGCTTTTAGCTTGGCAGAAGTCATGGCACATGTTTCAAGTAATCCGCTGTGTTATCTGCTTGCATTTTTGGGTGCAGTGATTTGGGCTTTTTATTGTGTGATCACCAAGAAAATGAGTCAGGGGCACAATCCTGTTTCAATCTTCTTTGTAGTAATGACCCTGATTTTATGGTTAAAGTTGTTTATTCAGCATGATATCCATATTCCCGCAATGGATTGGTCGGTCTGGCTATCGATTGTTGTTGCCGCCTGTGCGATTGGCTTAGGCTATGCCGCGTGGAATATCGGGATGATTCAAGGCAACATCACGATTTTAGTGATTGCGTCTTACTTCACCCCAATTATTTCTTCACTGATTGCAATGTTTGTATTGCACTCTCCACTCTCTACAACTTTCTGGCAAGGTGCAGCAATGGTCACCTTAGGGTCATTTATTTGCTGGATTTCAACCAACTGGATTGCCATTCGCCCACTTGCCAAAAAGATTTTTCTCAAATTTAAATATGGTTTTTAAATGCTGATCTCATTCGGCAACTGTCGCTTGTTTAACGGATTTACTTTTAGTATTTCGTGTTGCAAACCAACAGAGGATTGAACCTAGACAGACCATCGCAGCCCCTTGCCAAAAGGACATCGTCAAGGGTGTACGCAGCACCAATGCTGCCAGCGCTGCCGAAAACACAGGAATAAAATACGATGCTCCCGCAAGAATCGTCACATTGCCGTGTAATATTCCGACATTCCATGCCGCATATCCAAAACCCATTGCTGCTGCTGCCAATAACAAATAAATAATGGCATGCAAATCAAAATGCATTGGACTCCCGCCCACAAAAAAATATTTACACCAAAGGACTACGGCTGTCAGCATAAAAAATAAAGTGACGCCATTTTTACCTTTCGCAATTCGTGCCGTCACAGTGCAGTAAGCTGCCCAAATCAGCGCACCTGAAAATGCCAAACCATAACTGAGCGGGTTGTCCTGAATATTGTGCCACATGCCTTGTAAATCAAAACCTTGATCGCCGCCCAATACCCAGCAAATTCCCCCAATGGCAATCACAAAACCGGGAATAATCAGAAAATTAGCTTTTTGTTGATTAAAAATAATTGCGGCAACCATAGTCAGCGCAGGCCATAAATAGTTCACCATACCCACTTCAATCGCCTGTCGGTTAGTATTGGCATAACCAATCGACAGGGACAAACACAACTCATAAGATACAAACAGTAAACTTCCCCAAATCAAATACTGTTTTGGAAACTCAGCCAAACGACGCCAACCAACGCTCAGCAGTAAAAATAGTGCCGCAACGCTATACATCATTGCAGCCCCGCCTGTTGCCCCCAGACTTTCACTGACACTACGAATCAACCCAACAATTGAACTCCATAACAGGACTGCAATCAGCCCAATTAAGGTTGCACTTCTTTTATTTTCCATACGATTGGTCACTTACTAGATTGATAATAATTTCTTTTTGCTAAATACGGAGATCGTAAGCCTCAGCCCATTTAAATCAGGCTCAAGAAGCTTGTCAAACCATTTTTTCATAGCGTCAGTCTGGGAAATCTTTTAAATATAGTCAGACTTTAAAAGTTATAAACCAGCATCACGTTCACTAGCTTGTTCCACTTCCCATCGTCCCCCGCAGCCAGCGAACTTGCTGTGCCGCCAACAAAGGGATCGTTTTTACCCATGACATATTCGGTGTATAACGAAACATTTTTATAGTCGAAAGACACCCCGACAATGTTTCGCTGTGAATTTGCAAAGCCTTTGTCTTTTTTGTCATAACCGCTTAAGACAAAGTACGGCGTAATGTTGACTAAACCTTTGACATTGTTAAAGGTATAACGGGTATCGACACTATAAAAATAGCCCGTGTTTGCCATGTCATATTCACTGTCAAATGAACCAATGGTCGAGATGCTTGGACTTAGAATGTCTTGGTTATGAATCGACTGTTTGCCGCCTGTCATCATAATATTCAAATTTTTATAACGGATTTTGTTAAACAGCGCCCAGACTTGGCGTGAACCTGTTGCGGAGGTTTTACGATTGTCGATGTCGGAGTACCAATAGCTTCCTCCCACCGAAACATTCAGATCATCTGTTCTTAAAAATTTTAAATCCTGATCAACTCGCGCCATCCACATGTTCTTTTCTTGTAGATTGGTTTTTAGCGGATCAGATGTTCCGACCATATTTGCGGTATAACGTGCCGAATCTTTACTGATTCCCTTATAGTTGCCACCATCCGTTGCAAAATAGGCAAGATCAACTTTGGTTGCCGATGACAGTTCGGTGTGATAATTCACGCCCAAATCATGCGCATCTTGCAGCCCCATAGTGTTGTTAATACCCGCATAAAAACTGCTGTCCCAAAAACGTGATGGGCCAAATGGAATCGGTTGTAAACCGACTGTAATGTTATCGGTACTATTAAGTTTATAGCCCGCATAAGCATCAACAAGGGTTGAAAAATCACACAGCGTATCGTACTGGTAACAACGATATTCAGCATGTCCAAAGACATTTTTCGCTTGATAATCCAGTTTTAAAATGGCGGCATCAAATTTGATTTTTTGGTCAGATGCTGCTTGTCCATAGTCTTTATCTTGATAATTGGCACGTAAAGCCCCTGAAATGGTCAGTGCGCCCAAATCGCTATTGGCATCTCCCAAGCTAATACCTGCCAAAGCAGGAACACTTAAACCCGTAGTCAATAGACCTGTCATTAATCGAAAATAGAGTGGCTTCATTTACATATCCTTATTTAAATGAATTTTTGACAAAATAATGCCCTTTAAAAGCACATGGCTTTCGAATTCTTATGCTGTGATTGGGTATTTCCTTTGACTCATTCAGAGCCAAAGGAAGATGGAGGCTGATTTATTATTTATATTGAATAGATACCACTGCCCTTATGCAGGTTCAGAAACATCAATCCAGATGGTTTTAAGTTCAGTGTACTGATCATGTGCCCAAACTGACTTGTCACGACCACCAAAACCTGATTCTTTGTAGCCACCAAATGGCGTGGTAATGTCACCCTCACCAAAACAGTTCACCGTCACAACACCTGCACGAATGGCACGCGAAAGTTTGATTGCATGACGCAAATTGCTGGTATACACAGAAGCAGCAAGCCCATAGACTGAATCATTGGCAAGTTCAATCGCTTCATCTAGCGTATTAAAGGTGGTGACTGATAAAATTGGCCCAAACACTTCTTCTTTAAAGAGCGTGTCAGATGCACTGATTCCATCAACAATGGTTGGCTCAACAAACATATCCTGTTCAGTATTGCCACCACACACGATTTTGCGCTGCTCAGCTTTTGCCTGCTCGATATAAGATTTCACCTTTTCAAAATGAGCACGGCTGACCAGCGAACCCAGTTTATGATCTGGATCGAGCGGATTGCCCATTTTCCATTCAGCAAGATGTACAGCAACTTTTTCCAAAAGCTGATCTTTGACATCGGCATGCACAATCAGGCGTGAAGATGCAGAGCAGTTCTCACCCATATTCCAGAATGCACCATTGACAATATGCTGAGCGACATGGTCGATATCTTCGACATCATTCATGACCACCGCAGGGTTTTTACCGCCACATTCCAATACAATGCGTTTCAGGTTGGATTCAGCGGCATAGTTCAAGAACAGTCGACCTGTCTCAGTTGAACCTGTGAAGCTGACCATGGAAACATCCATATGTTTACCAAGCGGCTCACCGACTTCACGCCCACCACCTGGCAAAATGTTCAACACGCCCGCAGGAATGCCCGCTTCTGCTGCCAGTTCCGCCACGCGAAGTGCGCTCAGTGTGGTTTCTTTGGCAGGCTTGATCACTACCGAACAGCCCGCTGCCAATGCTGGCGCAATTTTCCAAGCCAGCATCAGCAATGGGAAATTCCACGGCAAGACCAGACCCACGACACCAATTGCTTCACGTACCACCAAGGACAACGTATCTGAACCGACAGGTGCAGTATTGTCATAGATTTTGTCAATCAGTTCAGCATGCCAGCGAATGGTATGAATCATTTCAGGTACGTCAGTCAGTTGACACTCACTCACAGGTTTACCGCTGTCCAAGCTTTCAATGACAGCCAGTTCAACCGTATGTGCTTCAAGTAAATCTGCAAATTTGAGTAAGGTATGCTTACGCTCGTTTGGAGATAACTTGTGCCAGCGCCCATCTTCAAATGCGGCTTTGGCAATGGCGACTGCGTTATCGACATCTTGGGTATTACACGCAGTAATTTCTGCCAGTAATTCACCCGTTGCAGGGTTGGTTGTCTGAAAGGTTTTACCCGAAACTGAAGCCTGAAACTTGCCATCAATAAATGCCAAAGTTTGAAATTTCAGATTTTTCGCGATCGCAGTATATTCTGCTGTCGTCAAAAGCCCTGACATTAAGCACCTCCAGTGATGGCAGCAACATCTTGTTTTAACTGTTGAACAATTTCCGCAAATGCCTGTTTTTTATCTTCAGGTAATGCTTGTAATGGTGCACGTACACTGCCAGTGCGCAGGCCATTCAACTCACAGCCGTATTTGATACATTGAATGAAATGACCCGTTTCCAAGTAATCCATCAATGGCATCATTGCAGCCATAATGCGGCGACCTTTGTCGAAATCTTTTTCAAGTACACAGGCTTCATACAAGGCAATGTGTTCACGTGGTACAAAGTTGGAACCCGCACACACCCAGCTACGCGCGCCCCATGCAAAGAATTCCAGTGCCTGATCATCCCAACCACATGAAATGTTTAAGTTTGGATAATGACGTGCCAGCATGTGTAACTGGTTCATATCACCCGAACTTTCTTTCAGACCAACAAAGTTTTTTGACTGAGCAAATACCGTATCGAAAAATTCCTTGCCCATCGACACACCCATACGTGCTGGGTAGTTATAGAACATCACGGGTAAATCAGCAGCCTGATCAATCGTCAAGGCATGTACTGCGGTTTCTTGTTCTGTCGGTAAAGCATAAGGTGGTGTAGTCACTAAAATGCTGTCTGCCTTGATGGCTTTGGCAACTTTGGCATATTCCACCGAATCTTCTGTACGGATTGCGCCAGTACCCAACATCAGTGCAACACGTGTACCAATTACATCTTTGGCAAACTTCGCCAAGTCATAGCGCTCTTGAGCGGTATGTGCGTAATATTCACCTGTAGTTGCTGCCACGATAATGCCATGGACTTTAGCATCAATCAGATACTCTAAAACCTCAGCAAAACCTGCCTGATCAATTGAACCATCCGCAGCCAATGGGGTAATTACTGGGGTATAAATGCCGTCAAAATTCATTGTATTTTCTCCACAAAAAACGTTTTTTCCTTGAGTGCCATGAGATCAGCCCATGGCATACCACTCATCTTAAGAATTTAAAGAGGTTGCTTCTTCCAAGCTCATTGCACGTGTTTCTGGTGCTAAAGCCACGGAGACAATCAAACCTAAAAGTGTCACGCCTGCCGCAACAAACATGGTGTTGCCAATTCCAATCGTGTCTAAAGACATCGGGACTAACCATGTGCCAATCGCAGCGCCAATACGGGAGAATGAAGTCCCCATACCCACGCCAATCGCACGAATTTCAGTTGGGAATAACTCGTTTGGATACACCAGTTGCAAGACTTGAGCACCACCGATAAACAGCGCATACAAGCTGAACAGCACCACAATCAGAATTTGTGAGCTATCTGAAAACATACCTAAACCGAGCAATGCCAAACCTGACCACAAGAAACTTTGAATGACCATTTTGCGACGACCCATGCTGTTAATCAGACGAGTTGCAATCACACAGCCCACCACAAACATCATGGTAATAATCACTGAACCTAAAGATGCCCATTCACCTTTTAAGTGCAGCGCAGCCAATACTTTTGGTGCAAAGGCATACACGGCAAAGACAGGAATCACTGAGCACGCCCAGAACATTGAACAGAAGAACACCCGTTTGCCATAACCAGAAGCCAAGACCTGAGTGAAAGACAACTGTTTTTCAGGGGCTTGTGCAGGTACATTCGCCAATGAGAAATTTGCGCCGTAGACTTGTTTAATAATTGCTTCTGCCTCAGCCGTACGTCCTTTACTAATCAACCAGCGCGGTGATTCAGGTGTACCGATTCGCATAATAATTAAAATAATGCCAATGACTGCAGGGCTGACAAGCACCCAACGCCATGCATGGTCATATCCAAAACCGAGTAATGCATTACCCACGATGTATGCCAACGCTGCACCGACAAACCACATAATGGTGAGCATCGCTAAACGTGGACCACGCGCCTGTTTTGGTAAAAACTCAGCCAGTAATGAACCACCTGCGGTGTACTCAAAACCCACACCAACACCAATAATGAAACGACACAGGAAAATCGCAATACCCGACTCAACCCAAAGCTGAGTCAACGAACACAAGGTGAATAGCACAGGGGCAACAAAATACAGCTTCTTGCGCCCCAAAAAGCCCCCCATCCAGCCGCCGAGGAATCCGCCAAAGAAGATTCCGATCAGTGCAGATGCAGCGATCATGCCTTGCCAAAAATTGCTTAGATGCAAATCTGCCGATAACTGCATCAGTGCCACGCCAATAATGCTCAACACATAACCGTCAAGTAGCCATCCACCACCTGTACGAATGCTGAGTAATCGATGGAAGCCATTGAGTGACACATCATCAATTGATACATCATTTTTTGTCATTGTTTTCTCCAGTCCTTAACCACCGAAGTGGATGTGTTTCCTACACATTTGTATAAATTTAGGGTGCACAAACCCTGCAAAATTAAAGGATTAATTTTGCTCATTTATTGAGTTAAAGATTTTGTGATGTTTGGGGTCAATCAACCGTCCTGTTGACGACCTTCTATCACACTGTATTTCGATGTCACAGGATTAACTTTCTAGTCCTGCTTTCATTTGCCCCCACCACAGTGTGGCATTGACACCTATGGATAAAAATGGTTCTGGTGGAACTCGGTTCGGCCCAGAGCTTGAGAGTAGAAAATCAATCAATTCATTACGTTCACCCGAAATCCAGTCTGCAAGTAATGTTCCTGTCACCGTACCACGAGTAATCCCTAGACCGTTACAGCACAGAGCGCCATAAACATTCGGTGCGAGCTGTCCAAAAAAGCCTTTATGGTTTTGGGACAACGCCAGCGAACCGCTCCACGTATATTCAAAATCAACTTTGGGCAACATTGGAAAACGGCGCTCAAAAGATTTTTTATGGCGATGTACAAACTTGTCTAAACAATGCTGTTTTGGCTGTTGATTCGGGTTAAAACTAAAACTGTTGCGCATCAAAATTCGGTTGTCATGGGTGCGGCGTACCGTACTACCAAATGGGTCAGATGGAATCACCCCCCAAAATGACTTTCCGCCTAAATCAGCTTGCTCTTGTTCAGTCAATGGTCGAGATAAACTGGCATACAAAAACACAGGTAACATGGTGTGTTTCAGAAAACCAAAACGTTGACCAAAGGCGTTGTTAGCCAAAATCAATTTATCTGCCGTGATCTGTCCAGACTCATGTTTTAAAATGACTTTCTCGCCATATTCAACTTCAATAATCGGGGTATTTTCATATAAGGTGACATTGGACGGTAAACTGTCCGCCAAGCCTTTTACCAATGCTGATGGTTGAAGCAACATAGTTCCTGGGGTAAATAAACCTCGTTTGTAAAATGAAGTCCCAATGTGATTTGGCAAATCTTGCCCACTAATCACTTCATAAGGTTGACCCAGTTTATCTAGCCCGCGCTGATACGCTTCCAACACCGCAATCCCGCGAGTTTCAACGGCTGCCTGATATTTACCACTAGCACGCATATGACAGTCAATGCCGTGTTCTTGAACCAAGGAATGAAGAATCGACTGTCCAAGCAAGTTGAGTTTGAGTGTGGTTTTGGCAATTTCAATATCACCAATATAGTCTTCAGCACCAATATCGTGTGGCAAGTCAATCGCAAAGCCTGCATTACGACCTGCTGTACCAAAACCAACTTCTTGTGCTTCAACCAGTACCACTTCATCATCTGGATAACGTACAGCCAGTTGTCTAGCAGCCGCCAAACCTGTATAACCTGCACCAATAATCACCCAACGCGCATGGCTGTTGCCCACATGCTTTGCTTTCACTTGTCGTTTTGGACTGGTATGATACCAACCGCAATTTTTATCATCGGCAGGTAATGCTGCAACCTTAAGCATCTTCTAAACTCCATTTTTATTGATCTTTCAGCGACTTGTCCTATCGCTGAATTCAACTATTTCAGCCTGTGGAAATTTCTTCATAACTTAAAGGCACTTCCACAGCTGCTGGTACTACATATTCCGTCATGCGACGACGTGACAGATCCATATGTACGCGAACAAGCTCACCGGCTGCGCCTGCATCATGTCGTTCAATCGCTTCAATAATTTGATCATGCTGAATCACAGCTAAATCTAAATCCTCTTGCATATCTACGGTATTCGGCTCTCGATAAAAGATTTTTCCTAATCGCGCATGATCAATCAGAAGTCGCTGCAAACTTGGCATCAAGTAAGCATTTTCCGCAATTCTTCCAATTTCAAAATGAAACTGGTTGTTGTAATAAACACGACCTTCTAGATCATTTTGCTCAATGGCTTGCCGAAACAACCGTTGTACTTCTTTTAAAGTTTCAATATCCTTTTGTGCTGCATTGATTGCTGCCAACTGAGTTGTCGAAATATAAATCAGTGGCGCCGCCAAGAAAAAATTCCGCAAAGCCTGATGACTCATAGATGACACACGTGCCGCCCGATTTGCTTCAAGCTCGATATAACCTTCTGCCGCCATCTGCCGAATCAATTCACGAACAGGCGGACGCGAAAGACCGAATTCTTCACTTAATGCCACCTCATCAACCACCGCACCCGGCGCAAGTTCCATGCTGATGATTCGGCGTTTCAACGTCTCTGCAAGTAAGACTTTCTTATCCATGAGAATTCCTCCGTTTTGAGTTTTTTCCATTGTATGGAGCAACTCAAATCGTGTCTACAAATTGTCTAATCTGTATTTTTCCAAATAATACAATTTGTAGACATTCTCAAATATAATAAAAAGGACAAGTTATAGAATGTTTTGTCATATTTTTTGATATCAAGTTTTTAAAACTTAAATGTGATTATAAAAGAATCACCATATTCGGTATGGCATCATTAAACTATTGAAATTTATATTTTTATAAAAAATTTATCCGCTATTTATAGTCTTCTTTATGCTTAATAATGTTCTTAAGGTAATACACCTGCTCATCTTCAATTAATCATCATCAATATAATTCACCATGACAGCTTTCCCATCTGCTAAACGCTGAGCATCTTCAAGGGTTTTAACTGTCATAAATGAGTACGTTAGCTGCGCACCATCTGTTGGGTTATCGGCATTGCCTTCTTGATTGAAAATATTCATAACTTTTCGAACACCAACACAATATTATTTAGCATCCAAATCATAATATGTAACGCCCGTTGCACCCGCAGCATTCTTTACTTCAATTTCAGCTTCAATCTTCTCCGCAAGCTCTTCATCTGAACGAACGTTATAGAGAATCATATCTTCATCTATAGGGAATTCAGTTTGTATTCCATCAGGAAATGCTGTTTGATCAGTCTTTAAGGCTTCAGGTAAGACTTCAGTAACCGTTATATAATGTACAACAACCCATGTCATTTTTTATTTCTCTTATAGTTAAAGCCAAAGAGAGTTTAACATCATTATTCATATCATTATAAAAACAAAAACCGCACCACCTTTCTCAAGCAGTGCGGTTCATTGATTAAAAATAATCAGCAATAAAAAAGCCTCATTCCCAAACTATTGGATATGAGGCTCTAAACTTATAAAAAAGTTTTAGGTCGTTTATTAAACTTTAAGAATCGTGATGTTAGATGCTTGAAAACCTTTTTTACCGTTTACAACAACAAATTCTACACGCTGACCTTCAAGAAGTGTCTTGAAGCCACTGTTTGAAATTTCACTATAATGTGCAAAGACATCTTCACCAGAATCTGAAGCGATAAAACCAAAACCTTTAGTTTCGTTAAACCACTTTACTGTACCTTGAACTGTATTACTCATTTGATAATCCTCTCAATAAATTTATTCAAAAAATAGACAATGAAAATTATAAATATCTTTACAAAACGGAGGATTACAAAAATAAAACTACGACGAAAAAGAATTTACTACAACATGAATATTTTTTAATTTGTATCCACTATACATATTTAAAAAGCATTTACAACATCTTTTTAATCAAGATAGTCTATACAGCTGATTATGTGATATATAAAAACTTTTACGATCTAAATTGAATTCAATTTCTTGACCACACTCAAGTTGAATCTTTTTACCGACTTCAACCCATTTATGTCCTTCTATAGAATTTTGCATACGCTTTAAGGGTATGATTTTAACAGAAATTTCATTTCCACTAATTGATTTGGCAATACGCCATTCACTTAATTTTTTCATAATTACATCGACTCATTGAATGAGCTCATGCGATTTAACAGTTTTGATTGAATCTATAAACTAGGCTTACAACTATAATTCTAGGTTTTGATAATAATCAGCTTTTTTATTGAATTAAAGCTAACTTCTTTTCTCATATCAGAAAAGTTTCGATTTCACAGAGCATAAAATAAATATGGTAGCGGGAGCTGGATTTGAACCAACGACCTTCGGGTTATGAGCCCGACGAGCTACCAGACTGCTCCATCCCGCAATAGAGAGTGTGCTTTATACGCTGTTTATTTGAATAAAGCAAATTATAAAAAATAAATCTTTCATGTCAGATCTTGATTTTTGAATGAATCCTATCTTTTCAGTCACTACGATTAGAAAATATGACTCTCGTATCGATAAATATATTCCCAAATCATCAAACCTAAAAACCGCACTTACTCTTGCAAGTAGTACGGTTTTTTATGCCTTAATCCATTCGGCTAGTCTTCATCAATCCAGAATAAACGCTTTAGAAATCCGAACATAACCATCTCCTTGGTCATTAAATGTGGGGGAATACCGCTCAAAAACTTATCTAAAGCTTTCAGACTAAATTCACCAGTATATTAAGTTTTAATCAAGCAAAATAAATGACTGGATATATCATCGTAAGTCATTGTTTTCTATAACTTCAAAAAGTGCTATTTTTCCATCGAAATTTAGAAAAATAGCACCCTTTTCTATTTAAAAATCAATAAGTTGTTAAATATCAAACACTTAACATACTATTCAGTGTTTCAGCGACATTCTTCGATTTCACTTGGGCTTTGAGTGCTAACAATGCCTGTTGTACTTCTGAACGCTGTGGCTCAGCCAAAGTGTACCAACGTGACAACACTTGCAACATACGAGAACCCACAATCGGGTTTTTCTCATCCAAATACTGAGCAAGCTCAATGAAGTGCTGTACACCAAAACTCCATGTATTTACAGGATTGGCATTTAAACCACCACTGACTGCACGAATACGATTGGGTGTTCCCAAATCATAATCTGCATGTGAAGTTAAATACTGAATGGTTTGGGAAGTTGCTTTTGGATGCGCTGCCTGCAACATAAACCACTGATCCAATGCCAACGGCTCATCGTTGAAACGGTTATAGAAATCATCCAGACATGCTTTGGCTTGTGGCGCATCATTCCAGACCAATACTTTCAAAGCGCCTAAGCGCTCAGACATATTACCAGTACTTTGATACTGCTGTTCAGCCCATGCAAATGTATCCGTATCGCCCTGACGTGCCATATAGCTCAGTGCAATATTTTTGAGTGCACGCTCACCCATCGCCTGTGAAAACTCATTTTGTAACTCAGGGTCAAGCGACTGATAGGTTTCTTTCCAAAAAGTTCCCATCTCTTTGGCTAAAGCATCAGTTAAAGCATGGCGCTTTTCATGAATCACTTGTGGCTGATAATCTTGATCAATACGGCTACCCAAATAACCCTCAGCAGGCACATCCAGTAAACGCGAAGCCAGTAATGGATCTTTTTGTACCAGTTCAGGCAGGGTATTTTTCAGTGCTTGGATATAAGCTTGAGCAGCATGATCTTGCAGTAAAATACGTTCAAGCAGTGTTTGAGTCGCTTGCCACTGGTTAAAACTATTGGTTTCATGCTGAATTAAAAATGCCAACTCATCATCTGAATAGTTAAAGTCTAAATTCACAGGTGCAGAGAAATTACGCAGTAATGACACCACAGGTTGTTCAGTTACCCCTGTAAATTCAATGATTGCCTGATCTTGATCAAACAGATACACACCATCTTTCACTTCATTCACAAACAAATCTGGTGAATGCAACGTGTATTGTTCACCTGTTTTGGCATTAAACAGTGCCAAAGCCACAGGAATGGGTACGGCTTTCAGGTTTGGATATTTAGCATGTGCTTTTAAACTTTGCTTGAAGCTGACGCGATAAGTCTGAGCAGCATCATCATACTCGCCTTTTGCTTCGAGTTTTGGTGTGCCCGGTTGATTGTACCAGTTTAAAAATGCTGATAAATCGACACCCGAACCTGCTGAAAGTGCTGCCACCCAGTCTTCTACGGTGACTGCTTGACCATCGTGACGGCGGAAATATTCATCTGTGCCCTGACGGTATTTTTCTTTACCGAGCAAGGTCGACATCATACGGTTAATTTCCGCACCTTTTTCATAAACCGTTGCAGTATAGAAGTTGTTGATTTCAACAAAATGATCAGGACGTGGTGGATGTGACAATGGACCTGCATCTTCAGGGAATTGATGCGACTTGAGCACCGCAACATCATCAATACGCTGTACCGCAGCCGATTGTAAATCTTCCGAGAAAGACTGATCACGGAATACCGTTAAACCTTCTTTTAAGCACAACTGAAACCAGTCACGGCAGGTAATACGATTGCCTGTCCAGTTATGAAAATATTCATGTGCAATAACCGACTGCACACGCATAATCGCAGCATCGGTGGTGTATTCTTCATCAGCAAGCACACAAGAGGTATTAAAGATATTTAAACCTTTATTCTCCATTGCGCCCATATTGAACTGGCTGACCGCAACAATCATATAGTTATCAAGATCGTAAGCACGACCATAATGTTCTTCATCCCAACGCATGGAATGTTTTAAGGCTTCCATCGCGATGTGACATTTTGGAATATCTTTTTCAATCGCATAAATTTCTAAAGCAACATCACGCCCTTCTGAAGTCACATAACGATCTTTCAATACAGCCAAATGACCAATCACACAAGCAAACAGATAACTTGGTTTTTTGGTTGGATCTTGCCAAATCGCATAGTGACGACCATCGCCCGCTTCACCTGTTTCTAGTAAGTTACCATTAGCCAGTAACACAGGATATTTTTTATCGGCTTCAACGCGTGTGGTAAAGACGGATAAAATATCTGGACGGTCAGGATAGAAGGTAATTTTACGGAAACCTTCTGGCTCGTTTTGCGTAACGAATAAATCCCCAGCCTGATACAAGCCTTCTAACATGGTATTGCTTTCAGGGTGAATAATCACTTGGGTCTGAATTATTGCCTGATCAGGCACATTGGACAGCACCAACTGCTCAACATCAAGCTGATATTCAGCTTCAGATAGCAAATCACCATTTAAACGAATACTTTTCAGTTCCAAATCGCGCCCTAAAAGCACCAAATCCCCTGCTGTTTGACGTTGTACCTTCAAAGTTGCATCAACAATCGTATGATCAGCATAGACCTGAATATTGAGATCGACCGAATCCACTAAAAAGCTGGGCTTTTGGTAATCTTTTAAATAAACGGTTTGATCGGTTTCTACCACTGGATTTGCTGCAATATTCATAGATCTTCCTAATTTTATTCTGAACTTGAGACCACATGATTTGATCATACGTGGAGTTGTTTCAGTTGTCTTTAGCGGTTATTTGTTAATATTGGGCAATTTGCTGTATTTTCAATTGAATTATGTTTTAGTGATGAAATCACAGACAATTTTACTGGTTAGAAATCTTCATAGAGCGCTTTTATATCTATTTAAAAGCGATTTGTTGAGTCTAGAAGGTACATATCAAAAAGCCCAATCACATAAAAATGGAGCAAAAAATGGGTTTTATTAACGCAAAAATTACTGAACAAGACCGTTTAGATTATGGGTTAGATGACTATGCTATTCCATATTTTCAAAGTGCAAGAGATTGGACAATTGACCGAGAAAACAAGATGTTCTTATTCCGTTATTGGGAGGGGCATGAGTTAGGCGTGGATACCCATATTTCGGTTTGGTTATTTGGTGTTAATGGGGGATTAGTGAAATTCACCAAATATATTTTAAAATATAAAAAAATAGAAGATGGACATTATTATTCCCAACAAAAACTGACAGATCTTCGAATCATTGAAGAAGTGAATGTGGATCGGCAGCAACTATTACAGCAGATTGTTGAGGCAATGGAAGTATGTCAAGAAATGGGACTATTTTCTTCCATGAAAAGTTATGATCTTTGGGTTGACGTAAACGAGGTGCTTTAACAGGCTTAATGCAAAATGGAGCAAAACAATGGGTTTTATTAACGCAAAAATTACTGAGCAAGACCGTTTAGATTATGGACTCGATGATTATGCTATTCCATATTTTCAAAGTGCAAGAGATTGGACAATTGACCGAGAAAACAAGATGTTCTTATTTCGTTATTGGGTGGGGCATGAGTTAGGTGTAGATACTCATATTTCAATATGGGTCTTTGGTATTAATGGTGGGCTGTTGAAATTCACCAAAGAAATTTTAAAATATAAAAAAATAGAAGATGGACATTATTATTCCCAACAAAAACTGACCGACCTTCGAATCATTGAAGAGGTAAATATGGATCGGCAGCCACTGTTACAGCAGATTGTTGAGGCAATGGAAGTGTGTAAGGAAAGAGGAATATTTTCTTCCATGAAAAGTTATGACCTTTGGGTTGACGTAAATGAGGTGCTTTAAAGCGATCAATTTTGATCTAGATATGTCCCAATTTGATCCAATCAGGACATATTTAGATTGTACAACTAACGAACTCAGATTTGAGCTGCTGTAACCGCAATTTCAATTAACCAGTTTGGGTTAACTAAATCTGCTTGAATGGTCGCGCGCGCAGGCGTTGCACTGCCTTTTAACCAATCTACCCAAATTGCATTAAATTTCGGGAAATCTTCTAGGTTTTTGATGAAAACCTGAGCTGAAATCAATTTAGTTTTATCGGTGTTTGCCAAAGCCAACAACTCATCAATGGTTGCCAAAATTTCTTTGGTTTGACCTTCAATATCCAAGTCAGTGTTTTTAGGTACTTGACCAGATAAATAAACAACGCTGTTGAATACAGTCACTGCACTCATAACTTCCGTTGTTTTAAAATGCTCAATGCTAGAATTTGACATGTATGATTTCTCTACGGTTGATTTAAAAAAGTAACTCGTGATGTGACAGCGCACATCAGTTCATAGCCGACTGTTCCAGATGCGCTTGCGACGTCATCAATCGGTAAAATTGTGCCTGAAGAAGATTTACCCCAAAGTACAACTTCACTGCCCACTTGTGCATCGCTAATATCGGTGACATCGACAGCCAGCATATCCATACTGACTCGCCCAATCAATTGAGTTCGAACCCCATTCACCAAAACTGGCGTACCTGTTGGAGATACACGTTGATATCCATCGGCATAACCACAAGCCACGATGCCGATTTTCATTGGGCCTTGTGTAGTAAATGTTGAACCATAGCCAATGGTTTCATGATCTTGCAAATCCTGAATTGCGATTAATTCACTTTTCAGCGTCATGGTTGGTTGTAGGTTCCAGTCTTGGATGGTGTGTGTTGGATAATCTGGTGAACTGCCATAAAGCACAATGCCACTACGCACATAATCTGAATGAAGCTTATAGCGAAGAATAGCCGCACTATTACTGATTGAGCGTTTACCAGGTAAATCTTTGACAGTTTCTTCAAAAGTTTCTAATTGATAGTTAATGCCTGGTTGTCCTAAACGCTCACCATCTGCATCGGAAAAATGCATCATATGCGTGATGCTTTTGATTGCAGGATTTGAGTTGAGTTGATTCCAAGTACTGATATATTCGCTCGGTTTAAAGCCTAAACGATTCATCCCGCTATTCATTTTTAAAAATACATCAAATTGAGCAGGATATTGATGCTGCTGAACCCATTTCACTTGTGTTTCATTATGAATCGCAAAACTCAAGTTATATTGCGTGCAATCAAAAAGGTCTTGAGGTGAGAATATCCCTTCGAGCAATATAATCGGTCCTTCCCATCCTAAAGCACGTAACTTCTTCGCTTCAGCAATATCGAGTAGCGCGAAGCCATCCGCTGTTTTAAATGCATTGTAAACATTTTCAATGCGATGACCATATGCATTTGCTTTGACTACGGCAAAGACCTGACTATTTTCAACGGTACTGCGAACCATAGCCAAGTTATGTGCTAATGCTTCATGATGAATAATTGCCGTAATTGGACGTGACATCGTTTATTCCCAACCTATATTTGAAATCTTGATGAATGACGGTTTAGCCTTTTCACCAATTTCTAGATATTGCTCTCTAAATAGATAACTTAAAGAAGAAGGGATGACATATTGAAAGGATCAGTTTATTTTCATCGTGTCTACGACCAAAAAATGCATAGAAAATACGAGTATATTTTCATTGCTTGACCTTCAAGATGATGTAAATCGTTGGCTGTATGACAGATAAATTTGAGAGATTCGCCCTCAAAATCTATTTTGATTCATCCAATGAATCCACCCGTTAAACCCATCTAACTCTAGTTAATTCAACCAGTATATTTTTAAATAACTAGGTGATTTCACTATTTTTATGATTTATTTATAGATTATTTATTTATTTTTCTCGTCTTTATTAGAAAAAAGCCAATAATTTTTTATCGCTCTGATGCAATCAGATCAAGACTCTTCAATTAAGCACTGCGCTTTATACAAAGACAATCTGATTGAGCTTATAGTGTTGGTGATGTGAATACACTCTACTAAAAAACCACAATAAAGATGAACTCACTATTCTTGTTGTTTTCATTCACATGCAACCTAAGCAAGGCTTAATGTTCAAATTATTCAATCATGACTAATTTAAATTTAAAGCGCTGTTGCTTTGCTGAGGTCAGAATGTCACTTGAGATGCTGAATTTCCGATTATTTGAGTTATTCAATGCATCGGCAAATCCTAATCCTATCTTAGTTAAATTTGCGATCTTTGTTTCACATGACCTTGTCACTATTTTTGCAATTGGATTAGTTGCTTTAGCGCTGTTTAGACCTAAACGCTTTAAATTTATTGCAATTAAAGCAGCCGTATTTACAGCAATCACCTCCATCATCGCAGCAATTATTGACAAGTTGTACTACCACCCTCGCCCATTTGTGTTGGATATGGGGCATACCCTGATTCATCACGGTGCAACCAACTCTTTTCCAAGCCACCACATGCTTGCCATGAGTAGTATGGCATTGGCAGTTTTCTTGTTTAGCCGTGAAAAATTGATGGGGACAATCTGTGTCATTTTGGCTTGGGTTGTAGGTTGGTCACGAGTTTATCTTGGCGTACATTTTCCTATTGATATTGTAGGCGCTTTTTTGATTGCGTTATTTATTAATATTTTGGGTCACTTGGTTTTATACAAATATCTCGAATTTCGTGAAGCACGCAAGAAACTTTCTGTTCAAATTTAAGCGACTTAACTTCGTTCATCATTAGCACATAAACATTGATGAACGAAGTCTATCATTTTGATTAATGCTGTACCGAAGAGATTGGTAACGCTGCTGTTTTTTCAGATTTTTTATTTAAAAATAAATGATTAAAGAAAATATTCAAAGTCACAGCAACCACACAAGTTGAACTGATTCCAGAATGAAAGAGGGTTTGTACCCATTGTGGGAAATGAGCAAAAAAATCATGACTTATGATTGGAATCATTCCCGCAGCAATCGCCACAGCAACTATAATCAAGTTCTTTTGATCCTGATAATTCACTTGTCCCAAAGCACGAATTCCACTCGCAGCAACTGTACCAAACAAAACTAAACCTGCTCCACCTAAAACAGGAGTCGGAATCGCGGCAATAAAGCGCCCCATCACAGGCAATAAGCCCAATACCACCAAAATTGCTCCGCCTGCTGCTACAACAAAGCGGCTTTTTACTCCCGTAATTGCCACCAAACCTACATTCTGCGCAAAAGCACTTTGCATAAATGTTCCAAAAAATGGCGCAATCGCAGAAGATAACATATCGGCACGAAGTCCATTTGCAATCCGTTTTTGATCAATCGGTGTTCCAATAATTTCTCCAACTGCCAAAATATCGGCTGTGGTTTCTGTCAAGGTTACAATCATAACAATAGACATGGCAATAATCGCAGGAACTTCAAATACAGGGAAGCCAAAAGCCAAGAAATTCGGCACGGCAAACCAATCTCCTACTGCCACTTTGGAAAAATCTGTAAAACCCAGTACATAAGCACATACTGTCCCAAGCACAATTGAAAGTAAAACAGCCAGACGGCGAATTGCTTCATTTCCGATTTTGCTTAAGACCAGTAAAATCAGCAATGTCAGTCCTGCAAGTCCAATATTTTCTAAAGATCCCCAATTTGGTGCTTTATCGTTGCCACCCATTGTCCAGCGTAGTGCAACAGGCAACAATGACAGCCCAATAACGGTAATGACCGAACCTGTGACCACAGGCGGAAAGAAATGTACAATTTTGGCGAAAAATGGTGCTATGAGAAGACCAATCACCGCACTGGCAAAGACCGCACCTAGAATTGCAGGAAAACCGCCACCCGATGTTCCAATCGCAATCATGCTCGCAACACCTGCAAAAGAAACACCTTGAACTAGTGGTAATTGAGCACCGAACCAACGCATTCCTAAAGTTTGCAATAAAGTTGCAAGACCACCAACAAAGAGTGACGCTGTAATGAGCATCCCGATTTGTGCAGCTGTTAGCCCCACTGCTGCCCCTACAATTAAGGGTGGAGCAACAATGCCACCATACATGGTCAATACATGTTGCAAGCCATAAGCCAAGCTCTTACCTACACCTAAAAACTCATGCTCTGGAGAGATCTGATTGGTAGATGCCATTATTGATTGTCCTTTTTTGCATCGATAAATTTACCTAACGATAAAAAGAGCAATTAATATGCCAACCAACATCCTGAATATCATGCAACAAAGCTTATACTGAACGTTCACAGCAAACCCGAGTGCTACAATCTACTTTATGTTATGCTGCGACATGTTTTGGATTTGGCGTAATTAAGCTTTGTAGTGTAAAGACATAAAATGGCGAAAGTTCCTTTTAGTATTGGCACACATCTGGTTGTGAAACATTTGGGCTATACTCATCATGGTATTTATGCGGGGCGTGGTCGTGTGATTCACTACTCAGGTTTTGCCCATCTTTTTAAAAAGCATCCCATTGAAATTACGAGCCTTGAGCAATTTTCTCATGGCAAAAAAATTGTTGTTCGACGTTATCCTAACCCCAAATACAAGGGTCGAGCCGTGATTCGTCGCATGCGTTCACGCATTAACGAAAACCATTATGATCTCATTATTAATAATTGCGAACACTTGTGTAGCTGGGCAATTACGGGGATTGAAAGTAGTCCACAAGTTATCAAAATGATGAATAGACTTACAACGATTGGCTATGTTAGTTCAATCATGAGTTATATGAATAGTTTATTTTTAACAATTGCAACCACCAGTTTTGCACTCGTGCTGTATATTAAAAAGAAATTACGCGATAAAGCCAGAATGCAAATGCCTAGCTATTTATTTTATAAGCAAGACAATAAAAACAAGCCACCGAAAGTTTAAATCGCTTGGATGATTCCTAAAAATATTAAAAAACAAGCTGATTAAAACTGTCTAAATGCCACGCCAATCCACACGAGCCTGACGTTCTTCCGCATAAATCTGTTGTACATATTGCCCAACAGCTAAAGCTTGCAGTTGACTTGAAAATGCATAGGCTTGCTCTGACACACTATCAAAGGTTTCCAACTCCCACGGTGTCCCTGCAATATTTAACAAAGGTGCAAACATTGAACACACCGCAATATCTGCGAGCGTCAGCCGTTCTGCAACCAAATAACGAGAGGGCAACTTAAACTGTTCTGCAAAGCTTAAAATTGCCCGCTGCGACTCAGCAACTTTTTCTGCTTCCAACTGAAAACTACGATTGACCAAAGTTTTTAAGACAGGTTTAGAATACTTCTCAAATTTGCGTAAATATCCTGTTTCACCTAGCAATACATCCAGCGAATGATTATTACGGATGATCATTTGTGACCACACCCACTGCCGCACATGTGTTCCAAGGATATTCGCCTGATGATTGATTTGGAGTACTGCTTCACGTTGTCCAAAACGATTTGGCAATAGACCATGCTCTGGGTAACAATCATCTAAATAATGTGCAATCTGGGTTGAATCTGCAATCCAGTGCGTCCCCTCTTTTAAAATTGGTAAATGATTTTGCCCTGTTTTTAAGCGCGCAAATGCACGATGAAAACCTGGCACTAAATTATGTGCAACAAAATCTAATTCTTTATGATCAAGTAACCAACGTGCTTTTTCGCAAAAATGGGACAATGGAAATTGGTATAAAGTACGCATAATGCCCCCATATTCATCACAATTTTAGCTAGCAACCCACCCATACCCTATTACTTTAGTCAGGAAAGCGTTGAAACTCAATGCTCATTTCTACCGAGATGTTGTCGTAAAATTAGTAAAATAAAAACTTTCACAGATGCAATCCACGATCATGACCTGACTTTAGACTGGCTTTGTTGTAAAATCATCGGCAATTTTACATAACAACTTTTGTGAGTCTTGCATGGGTTTTAACTGTGGTATTGTTGGTCTACCAAACGTCGGCAAATCAACGCTTTTTAATGCATTAACCAAAGCTGCAATTGCTGCGGAAAATTTCCCATTTTGTACAATTGAACCGAATACAGGGATTGTACCCGTTCCCGATGCACGTCTAGACAAACTAGCCGCGATTGTGAATCCACAACGTATTTTACCCACCACAATGGAATTTGTAGACATTGCAGGTCTTGTGGCTGGTGCATCTAAAGGTGAAGGCTTAGGTAACCAATTCTTGGCCAATATTCGCGAAACTGATGCGATTGCACATGTAGTACGCTGTTTTGAAGATGAAAATGTCATTCACGTCAATGGTAAAATCGATCCACTCGATGACATTGCGACCATTAATACAGAACTTGCACTTGCTGACTTGGAAACAGTCAACAAATCATTGGTTCGTTTAACCAAAGTTGCAAAAGGCGGCGACAAAGAAGCCGTTGCAACCAAAGCCGTACTTGAACGCATTTTACCATTGCTCGATGAAGGTAAACCTGCTCGTGCAGCTGACTTGTCCGATGATGATCGTAAACTATTGCGTGGTTACGGTTTATTGACGCTTAAACCGACCATGTATATTGCCAACGTTGCAGAAGAGGGATTTGAAAACAACCCTCATCTAGAAGCTGTTCGCAAGCTTGCTGAAGAAGAAAATGCGATTGTTGTTCCATTGTGCAATCAAATTGAAGCTGAAATTTCATTGCTTGAAGATGATGAACGTGCTGAATTCCTCGAAGCAATGGGCATGGAAGAGCCGGGTCTAAACGTGGTTATCCGTGCAGGTTATCGCCTACTTGGCTTACAAACTTACTTTACTGCGGGTGTACAAGAAGTTCGTGCATGGACGGTTAAAGTCGGTGCAACTGCGCCACAAGCGGCTGGCGTAATTCACACTGACTTTGAAAAAGGCTTTATTCGTGCTGAAGTTGTCGCATATAACGACTTTGTTCAATACAACGGTGAAGCAGGTGCTAAAGAAGCTGGTAAATGGCGCTTAGAAGGTAAAACTTACATTGTTCAAGATGGCGATGTCATGCATTTCCGTTTCAATGTTTAAATAAAATACCACGTAGGTCAGGAAACCTTTTTCCTGACCTCTTTTTGATCAAATTGGTGGCATTATTTTTTTAAATGTTTCTCATTTCTTTTTAGGGATGAAAAAATATTCCTTTTATTTACAAGCGTTTATGCTAAAGATATATAAAAATTACACTTTTTAGATAAGATGCACTTTTTACGTGATTTTTTTCGCAATATAATCCTAGTAAATACAAAAACAGGCTTGCAACAACATGACTAAAAAGTATGCAAAATATTTACCCGCTTCGGATAATATTCAGATTAACAACTTTCCATTTTATTGGATTACCCAGATTCATCAAAAATACGTTGAAAATGTCGATCACGTATTAAAAAAATACGGTATGGACAACTCTCGCCGCCGTGTTCTAGGTGCATTATTACTTAAACAAAATGCGAGTGTTTCTGAACTTTCAGAAATGTTGATTTCTAAAATGTCGACCACAACCAAATTGGTTTATCGCCTTAAAGATGAAGGCTATGTCAACACCTATTCATGCCCAGAAGATGCACGTATTACCCGTGTTGTGCTCACCGAAAAAGGTCAAGAAATTCTAAAAAAAGTCAATGACTTAACTGGAATTGTACTTGAACAGGCTTTTACAGGTTTAACACCACTACAAATCGAAAAGCTATTAACACAGTTACAGCATATTTTTAAAAACCTGTCACGCTAATGCCTATATAAAAGGCAGACTCATGCGTTTATGTTTGCTGCTTTACATTCTGTATTTGATTTTAAATAACTCACGCCGCTCTAGGCGTGATTTATTTTCAGTGATGTGCTGTCGCATCATGCTTTGTACACGTTGATGCTCAAAGCCAAGTGCATAACCTTTAACAATCACTTCACTGGGTAAAGTAAAGAAAAAATACTTCACATCATCTTCATGCAATGTGGCAAAAAGCTGCTGTTGTTGCAACAACTGCCATAATGCCTGTTTTTCTTGTTGTACTTTTACTGAAGTGTCATTCCAATAATGTTTACGCATTGCCATGAGATTATTATGCTTATAACTCACATTGACTCCCATACTCATTGATTAGGCGATAAACCATTATAGAAGATCGCCTGAGAAACGGCGTAAAAGACTGCAAAATCCTACAACAATATCCGTATTAAACCGTTTTAATACGCACGAAGCACTTTTTTTTCGTTACAATAAATCCATTATGCCCAAATCTTCCGTTTTTTAAGGATTGTGTTCAATGTCAGGTCAGAAAGATAAATTAAAGAATTTAAAAACATCTTCCATAGATCGACGTTTATCCATTGTAAAAGCATCTTTATTGGCAGGAACGCGTTGGGCAACTTCCAATGCCACGACAATTTTTTCCAACGAAGAAGAAAAAGAACGTAAGCGCAAAAAAGCCCTCAAAGAACAAGCTGATTATTTAGTATCAGAAATTGGCAAACTTAAAGGCTCGATTGTCAAAATTGGGCAAATGATGGCGTTATATGGTGAACATTTTTTACCTGAAGAAATTACACAAGCCTTAAATACCTTAAATAATCAAACTGTTGCACTAGAATGGCTCGCCATTGAACCTCATTTAAAACAGGAATTAGGCAATCGCTTTTATGACTTAGAGATTAACCCTGAACCCATTGGTACAGCCTCTTTAGCACAGGTACATCGTGCTAAGCGTAAATCAGATGGCTTAGATATTGTTTTAAAAATTCAATACCCAGGTGTTGCAGATGCCATAGATTCCGACATGAATCTATTTCGCAGCATGATTCGTCTGACCAATATGGTGCCACAAACCCGTGAGTTTGATCAGTGGTTTGATGAAGTCCGTGAAATGATGCATCGTGAAGTCAACTACCAAGTTGAAGCCGCTACAACCCAACGCTTTGCAAACTACCTACGAGATGATTCTCGCTATATTGTTCCCCAAATTATTGATGAATATTGCACAAAACAAGTGCTATGTATGACCTTTGAACAGGGTGTTCCCGTCAATAGTCCTGTCATGTTGTCATTACCACAACAACGCCGAAACCTGCTAGGTGAAGCTTCTCTTGAAATCGCCATTCGTGAATTATTTGAATGGGGAGAAATGCAAACTGATCCAAACTTTGGCAATTATCTTGTTCGTTTAGGCAATGGACAAGATGTACAAGACCAAATTGTATTACTAGATTTTGGGGCAATTCGCCAATTTGATCAGACTTTATTGACTGTTGCGCATAATCTGATTCATGCAGGCTATGAACACGACTTAGCGCATATGGTCGATGCCATGACAGGCTATGACTTCTTTGACAATATTCCTGCTAGCATTAAACCCGATATGGCAAAAGTTTTTTTATTGGCAACTGAACCATTTAGCAGTTTACACAATAACCCTGACCTTCCTGCTGGCATCATGGATGAACAGAACCGTTATAACTGGAAAGCTAGCCAATTGCATAGCCGCGTGATGCAACGTGCAAGTAAATCAATGGCTTCACGCTATTTTAGTGTGCCACCTAAAGAATTTATGTTTATTAGCAGAAAATTTATTGGCGCCTATACCTTTATGACCGTTTTAGATGCGCAAACCAATATCCGAAAAATGGTTACGCCATTTCTCAAAAAAACCTCAGCTTTAGGCTGAGGTTTTTTATATACAACAAAAATCTATCGTGATGCCTTAATAATGCACAACACTACGAATTGATTTACCTTCATGCATTAAATCAAATGCTTCATTGATCTGTTCAAGTGGCATGGTGTGTGTCACAAATGGCTCAAGCTGAATTTCACCTTTCATTGCATCTTCAACCATAGTCGGCAATTGTGAACGACCTTTTACACCACCAAATGCTGTTCCCATCCATTTACGACCTGTGACCAATTGAAATGGGCGAGTCGAAATTTCCTGACCTGAACCTGCAACCCCAATAATCACAGACTGTCCCCAACCACGATGTGCACACTCTAAAGCTGAACGCATTACATTGACATTACCAATACATTCAAAAGAATGATCAACGCCCCAACCTGTCATTTCAACAATCACCTGCTGAACAGGTTGCTCATAATCTTTTGGATTAACAAAATCAGTCGCTCCAAATTGTTCAGCCAGTTTAAATTTTTCAGGGTTGGTATCGACCACAATAATACGACCTGCCTTGGCTTGACGTGCGCCCTGTACAACAGCCAAACCAATTCCACCTAAGCCAAAGACAGCAACACTATCACCCTCTTGAACTTTCGCAGTGTTGTGTACTGCGCCAATACCTGTTGTTACACCACAGCCTAATAAACAGACTTGCTCAGGATTGGCTTCAGGATTGATTTTTGCGAGAGATACTTCAGCTACAACAGTATATTCACTAAAGGTTGAGCAACCCATATAATGATAAATTGGCTCACCATTGTATGAAAAACGGGTTGTTCCATCTGGCATGACCCCTTTACCTTGAGTGGCACGCACTGCAACACAGAGGTTAGTTTTGCCAGATTTACAGAATAGACATTCGCCACATTCAGCTGTATATAATGGAATAACATGATCACCAGCTTGCACGCTAGTTACACCCTCGCCCACTTGTACAACAATACCCGCACCTTCATGCCCTAAAATTGCAGGAAAGATACCTTCTGGGTCATCACCAGATAAAGTAAATGCGTCTGTATGACAAACGCCTGTATGGGTAATTTTAATCAGAACCTCACCAGCTTTTGGTGGTGCAACATCGACTTCTACAATCTGTAAGGGTTGACCTGGGCCAAATGCAACGGCAGCACGTGATTTCATTCTTTCTATTCCTTAAATCTAAATCATCTTAATCATGATGATGCTTTTATGGTTACAGTTTCTTTTAAAGCAAATTTAATGCCTAATGAGAAATTTTAACACATGAGTCAAATGATATTTTTCTGTTTTTTGACCTTAAGACATTTCGTAAATAAATACAAATACGGATCGTCAGATCAAAAATATACTTAAGATTTTCTTATTGAAATTATGCATTTTTTGCACTATTTGGATGCATTTTTTGCATATTTAACAAGCATATTGATTATTTAAATTAAAAAAACTGATATGTATTTATTTAAATATTGGTGAGTTTTCTAAATATAACAGCCCATATTTCAAGTAAAACTTAACAATTCCGCCTTAAAAGCTCTCTTACCCATACCATCACTAAAAGCCATTCAATGTAATTTTTCTTAAAAATTTTTCAATTTATTTGCTGAATATTTAATCTGTTCGACTAAAGTATAACTTAATGCTTTTGGCTATTTTTTGCCTAATAAATCGTTTTTTCGACTAAGAGAAATTTAAAAAATAATCTAATATATTGTTTTTATTTGTTTTTTACAATATTTCCAACTTTTATTTTATTTTTTTAAATTATTTGTTTTATTTTATCATTTCGAAATTTTATGGCTACATTTTAACTTCAAATATTTTTTTAAAGTAAAATTCGCCTTGCAAGTAAGCAACAAAATTGGCACCCACTTTTTTGGAATATCTATAGGATTTTTATTAATGGACATTCATGCACATCAAACCAAAGTTCCAGGGGAAAAGCCGAAGTTTTACCAAGTACTTTATGTTCAGGTAATTTTCGCCATCACCTTAGGTATTATACTTGGTCACTTCTTTCCAAGCGTTGGTGAGAGCTTAAAACCTCTAGGCGATGCATTTATTAGCATTGTCAAAATGATTATTGCGCCTGTTATTTTCCTCACGGTTGTAACTGGTATTGCTGGCATGAACAATATGGGCAGTGTTGGACGTGTAACAGGTAAGGCGATGCTTTACTTCATCACATTCTCAACATTAGCCCTATTCGTAGGGATGATTGTTGCCAATGTTATTCAGCCGGGTCATGGTTTAAATATTGACCCTGCAACATTACATGGCGACAAAGTTTCTGAATATGTAGAAAAAGCTCACGATTCGACTATCGTTGGCTTCTTAATGAACATTATTCCAAAAACACTCATTAGCCCTTTGGTTGGCGGTGAAATTTTACAAGTTCTTTTTGTTGCCATCCTATTTGGTATTGCTTTAGCAACAACAAGTGCTCAATCTAAACCAATCATTGATTTCTTAAACAACTTGACTACACCAGTTTTTAAACTTGTAGGCATGTTGATGAAACTCGCGCCAATTGGTGCATTTGGCGCAATGGCATTTACAATTGGTAAATATGGTATTGGCTCAATTGGTAACTTGGCGTTATTGATTGTGACTTTCTATATCACTGCTGTGCTCTTTGTTGTGATTATTCTTGGTGCTGTAGCGAAATATAATGGTTTCTCTATCATTGATCTCGTTCGCTACATTAAAGAAGAATTATGGTTGGTTTTGGGTACAAGTTCTTCAGAAGCTGCTTTACCATCTTTAATGGAAAAAATGGAACAAGCGGGCTGTGAAAAATCAGTTGTTGGTTTGGTTATTCCAACAGGTTACTCATTTAACCTTGATGGTACCAACATCTATATGACGATGGCAGCACTGTTTATTGCTCAAGCGTGTAATATCGATTTAACGATTGGTCAACAGTTAACGCTGTTACTTGTTGCGATGATCAGCTCTAAAGGTGCAGCAGGTGTAACAGGTGCAGGCTTTATTACACTTGCAGCAACATTATCGGTTGTTCCAGATGTTCCAGTTGCGGGTATGGCTTTAATCCTTGGTATTGACCGTTTCATGTCTGAATGCCGTGCATTAACCAACCTTGTAGGCAATGCCTGCGCAACTGTTGTTGTTGCACGTTGGGACAAAGCATTAGACAAAGAAAAATTTGATGCCACAATGAAAGCACACAAAGCTAAAAAAGCTTAATGTTTAAAAATAAAAAAACCGCATCATGATGCGGTTTTTTTATATCAGTCAACTTTAGATTTGACCTTGTAAGATGCTTGCAGAAATTTGATTTTTCCATTGATCACGCAATGTTGGTAAATAGAATTTCTCACCTATCTCAATTAAATCCGCATCAATTAATGCATGTAAATCTTGCAGGAATAAATAGTCCAGTTCCACACTCGATAACTTCGTATTCTTCTTACTATATTCTTGGCGTTTTGCTTGAGCTTTTTTAACAAACTGATCTGCATAAGCACGATCTTTATATTGAGCCACAGCCGTTAAACGTAATTCAACCACTCCCCAACCACTGAGCAATAGTTTAAAGACTTCAAAATCTCGTGCGGTAGATTCCCATGTCATTTCTTCCAAATTTTCATCTGAAGGCAGTACTGGAAGTAAAAGCTCCATCACACTTGGAAAAATTTTCTTAAAGTTAAGAATAAACTTAACAGGATGATCACCCGGATAATCTTGAAACTGAACGTGTTGTTGCGTATCGGTTAAATATATATCGAGCATAAAAAAGATCATCAGCAGTAAATAGAAGCGCTATATTGTACGCATAACTCACGCCAATACAAACTGCTGATGTTCAGCATGTGGATTATTTCACATTTGGAGCAACCATTTTTTCAGGGCGTACCACTTCATCAAACTGCTCAGGTGTCACCAGTGCCAGTTCTACCGCCACTTGCTTTAAGGTTTTATTTTCTTTATAAGCTGTTTTTGCGACTTTTGCTGCATTTTCATATCCAATAACAGGGTTTAATGCCGTGACTAGCATTAAAGAGTTATGTAGAAAATGATCAATTTTTTCACGATTTGGCTCAATTCCTACCGCACAATGGTCATTAAAGCTATTACATGCATCACCCAACAATTGAATCGACTGCAACAAGTTAAATGCAATGACAGGCATAAATACATTCAACTCAAAATTACCTGATGCTCCCGCAACATTGATGGTCGTGTCGTTCCCTAAAACTTGCGCTACAACCATCGTCATCGCTTCACTTTGAGTTGGATTGACTTTCCCTGGCATAATGCTTGAGCCTGGCTCATTTTCAGGAATTCTTAACTCACCAAAACCACAACGTGGACCACTTGCCAACCAACGAATATCATTGGCAATTTTATTCAAACTCGTTGCCAAAGTTTTTAATGCACCCGATGCAAATACCGCAGCATCACGCCCTGCCAAAGCTTCAAATTTATTTGGTGCAGTCACAAAAGGTAAACCAGTCAATTGCGCCAATTGCTGCGCTGCATTTACCGCATAATCAGGATGCGCATTTAAACCTGTACCTACAGCCGTACCACCGAGCGGCAACTCATACAAGCCTTCTAATGCCTGATTTAAACGCTTTAAACCATGATCCAATTGTGAGACATAACCGCTAAATTCCTGTCCTAAAGTGAGTGGCGTTGCATCTTGTAAATGCGTCCGTCCAATTTTCACAATCTCTTGAAATTCATCTGATTTTTTTTGTAAAGTATCACGTAATTGTTTCACCGCAGGAATCAATAACTCATTGATTTGGACACTTGCCGCCACATGAATTGCCGTTGGAAATGAGTCATTGGTGGATTGGGCACGATTCACATGATCATTGGGGTGCACAGGCTTTTGTGAACCTAAAGGGTTTCCTAATTTTTGATTCGCAATGTTTGCAATGACTTCATTGCAGTTCATATTACTTTGTGTACCTGAACCCGTTTGCCAAACCACCAATGGAAATTGAGAGTCCCATTGTCCTGCAATGACTTCTTCAGCTGCATCTACAATATAATTTGCTAGCTCTTGAGGGATTTGTTTTAACTCTGCGTTGGTCAATGCGGCTGCCTTTTTTACCAAGCCCATACCTCTAATCATGGCACGAGGTAAACGCTCTTGACCGATCTTAAAATTCTGTAAGCTACGTTGAGTTTGTGCGCCCCATAGTGCTTCATTTGGAACCTCAACATCACCCATCGTGTCATGTTCTATACGCATTGTCATAATTTCCTCAATTTCATTATCATTCAATTTATAATGACTAGATCTACGCTCTAGCTAAACAACATCATACGTAGCAAACACCATTTAGTAAATAATTATCATTTACTTTATGCCCCTCGATAAAAGCGCCACTGATCTTTGAGCATTTGCTCAACAGTTCGGGTTGCTACCCAACCTAGTTGTTGTTTTGCTTTACTCACATCAGCGCCCACTTGATCTAGCAGAGGTAAATGTAAATCTGTAGAAGAAGTGATTTTGGTAATACGACTTTGTATCAATTTCTCAGTCGTGTCTAATAGCTGATTCATACTAATGACATCAGGGCGCGAAATATTTAATACTTCATATCGATGATGTTGCGGCACTAGCCATGTCAAAGTTTTTTCCAATGCATCACAAACATCAAGAATATGTACAAAACTCCGTTCAGGACTACGATCCTGTGTGTCTTGCGTCGTATATATTTCTATGCTTTCTCGCTCATGATTCGCGATTTGCATCAACAAACCCACAATGCTCTTTGGTAGCTTTGGAATAAACTCGCCCCAAAAACCCTGTTCAAATGCGCCCGCAACATTTCCCATACGTAAGACAGCGATATTCCATTCATTATCATGCTGAAATACATCAGCAAGGATGCGCTCCATCATTTGCTGAGACTGTATATAGGGGTTGATATAATCATGATTCAATGCTGTCTGCTCAGTGAGCTGACTGCCTGATTGAGCATAAACCATCAAACTTGAAACATGGATAAATTGCCGACAACCAATGCGTTGCATCATGCGTACAACACTCATCAGTGCACTTAAGTTATTGTTATAATACTCAATCGGCTTTAATGCTGACTCTTGCACAGACTTAAATCCAGCACAATGAATCACAGAATCAATTGGATACTGCTCAACAAATTTGGTCAATGCAGGTGTATTACGCACATCGACCTGTAAAAAAGGAATATACTGCCGTGCAATATACTGCAGACGATCCAAAGTATGCAGATGACTATTGACCAAATTATCAACCAGCACAACTTGCTGTCCTTTAGACAATAAGTGCAACGCAATATGTGAACCAATAAAGCCTAAACCACCTGTAATCAAAATCATTGTATACTCTTACCTATTGTTCATTTTCCATGGTTTACCATTCCAGTTTCAAGTGAGTGCACAACCATATTCTTTGTAAAGTGATTTGTTATGAGCACCCTAATTCTCGTCACCGCTCCTCCACACTCCGTGTTGGCTTGGCATGCGCTAGGAATAGCACAAGCATTACAAGCAGCTCAACAAGAGTTTCGGGTATTTTTCTATCAAGATGCGGTTATGGTCGCAAATACCCTCAACTGGTGCCCTGATGATCAACGTCAACTCTCTCAGGAATGGCAAAAACTGGGTATTCGGTTACCTGTCTGTGTAAGTGCGGCATTGGCTCGTGGCATTACAGACCAAGACAATGCTGAGCGCCATCAACTCTCACAATTTAATCTAGCATCGGGCTTTGAGTTGGTTGGTCTAGGGGAATTTGCCGATGCCGTTCAAAATACCACGCGTTTAGTTCAATTTTAGAGCCTTTACACATGTGCTTTGTTGTTTTTAAAAGGTAGTTCTGTGAAAACTGTTCTTGTTATTTTAACCCAAGCCAATCTTATGCATACACAGAGCAATGAAAGTCTGTCTGCAACTATGGTACTTGCTACATTTGGCTGTCAGGTCAAAGTGCTACTGAAAGATGCCGCTTTAAGCTTACTCAAAAATGATGTCGCTTTTGATGCCTTAAATCATCCTTTTAAACTCGCGTCAAATATGGTTGATAGTTTTGAGTTTTATGACCTTAGCCCTATTTATATTGAACGCCATCAACAGCAACATGCTTTTGTTTTGCAAACACAGCACGAACTTGAATTTGTAGAATTAAATTCTGAATTTTTAAGAAATTTTGAACATGTGCTTTACTGGTAAACCAATATGTCAAATTCGACTCTTTTTTTAATGCAAGCTGAGTACAGCAAATCTGCTTATTTACTCGAACAATTGCAGCATATGGCAGATCCCTCTACCGATCAGATTGTGCTAATGGCAGAATCCGTACTTCTTTATAATGATCCAAGTTTAAACAATTATCATTGCTATATATTGAAAAATGATGCGGATATATTGCCTGAAAGCATAGGTTCCCGCATTCAAATCATTGACTATAGCGAATTCAGTCAAATTCTTTTACAGCATACACGTTGTATCAGTTTAAAATAGTTGAAAATTATGACTTTAGAACTCGATCAAGATGGTCACTTAGTTGACTATCAAATCTGGAATGAACAAGTGGCTCAAGAACTCGCAAATAGTCTTGAAATTGAGCTTAGCGCATGGCATTTCGAAATTTTACATGCTGTTCGACAGTTTTATCAGCAGTTTGGTCACTCACCTGCAACACGACCACTGATTAAGTACCTGATGAAAACTGTAAGTCCTGAAATTAATAATGCCGTATTACAACAACAATTTAATACAGGACTGGTTGCACGTCATTTAAGCCGCTTGGCAGGTATTCCCAAACCTGCCAACTGCTTATAAAAAAAAGCGCCGAAGCGCTTTTTTTTATTTATTTAATTTTTGCTTTTGATTTCAGATATTCAACATAATCTGCAAGCTCCTGCTCACTACGACTTTGTTGATACCAGTTTTGTAATTGTTGCATTTGTTCAGCACTAATTGCTTTGGGATCCATTGGCTCAACTTTAGATACCGCAATCACCACCATTTCATTTGGTAAAGTTGTTGTCCCAACTGACCACATTCCTGCTTTTGGTGTCGGCAAAGTAAATGCGATATTAGACACTTCTTTTTTCAAGCCCTGACGCGGGAATACTCCAGCTTTTTCAAACTTAATGCTTGATTGTGCTAAAACTTGCTCAGCAGGTTTCGATTTAAAGCCATTGAATGTTGTCGCTAGACGTTGCTTCGCAATCACTTCAGCTTTTTGATCCAATACTTTATTACGAATCGCTGCTGTTGCTTGAGCAAGTGTTTGTGTACCTGCCGCGCGGTAATTACGAACTTTTACCCAGATCACATCACCATTAGCCAATTGTACGCTGCTTGATGCATTACGATCACCAGTTTTAACATCATCACTAAATAGCTTTGCTTTTACTGATGCATCAGCTAAATATGGATCTTTTGTCCAAACAGTCACTGCTTTAGCAGATTGGACTTTCGCTGTTTTTACCTGTTGAGTAACCACATCCAAAGCATCGTTACTAATAACACTATCGTTGAGCTTATTGACAATATTACTGAGTGCATTGGCTTTTTGGTTTTTCTGCAAATCTGCAATTAACTGTGGTTTTACTGCATCGAGTGATGCAATTTTTTGTGCAGGTGTTTGTACTTCAATGATGTGATAACCAAACTGTGTTTTTACAGGTTGTGAAATTTGCTGATCTTTTAGACCAACCACAGCATTATCAAATTCTTTTGAACCTAACAAACCTGCTTTATAACCTTGTATTAAACCGCCATTTTCTTTTGAAGTTGGATCTTCAGAGAATTGTTTTGCTGCTTCTGCAAATGACAATCCTGCTTTGATTTTGGCTTCAACATCTTGAGCAAGTTTCAATGCTGCTGCATCACCACGACTATCTTTAGTGATTAAAATATGATGCACTTCTTTTGCAACATTTTTCTTCTGTGCCTCAACATAACTTGCATATGCTTGTTGAATTTCTGCAGCAGTTGGTGCTGTAGTTGTGACATTAATCATTGCTGGAGTCACGACCACATAATCGACATCAACATTGGCATTTTGTTTAAAGCTAGCCTTGTGCTGATTATAGTAATTGGCAATTTCTTGTGGGCTAACAGTTAAACCTTTTTTATATTCATCAAGTTTTACACTTGCCAAATAGATTTCACGTTGCTCAGTTTGAATATTTGCCAAACGCTGAATGTCCGCCTTATCCAGTAAGGTATAATTAGAAATCGTTCCTGAAAGCATTTTTAATGCTTGATCTTTACGCAAGTTTTCGATCAGCATTTCCTTGGTCATATTATTGCTACGCAAGTAATTACCAAAAGCTTGATCGCTGAATTTTCCATTGACTTGAAATTCAGGGACTTGTGATAGCATTGTCACAAATTGCGCATCACTTAAAGTCAAGCCCAGTTTCTGTGCTTGTTGAAGTAATAATTGACGAGCAATTAGGGTATCTAGTGCATTATTACGAATTGCATCCATATTAAGTAAAGATGCATCACCTTGAACATATTGCAAATATTGCTGCTGATAAGCCTTCACTAAATCATCAAGATCTTTATTTGCGATATCTTGACCATTCACAGTTTTTGCTACATCGGTTTTTTTCGAGCCACTAAAATATCCTTCAATACCTACTAACGCTAAAGGAGCTAGGAACAACACCAGCAATGCGATGCCTAACCAACCTTTGATCAGTTTACGAAACGATTCCATAAGTATTCCAATATTTTATTTGTGTGCGATTTTAACTGAAATCAAAAGGCGAATGAACGCATTTGCCTTGTTTATTTCGCCAATTCAATAAAAAACGCGCCTTGAGGCGCGCTTAAGTTGCTGTTTTGTCTTACGCTACAGCATCTTTCAAGCCTTTGCCCGCTTTAAAACTTGGGACTTTGCTTGCTTCAATTTGTAATTCTGCACCAGTTTTCGGATTACGACCTGTACGTGCGCTGCGCTCTTTCACGCTGAATGTACCAAAACCAACTAAAGTTACAGTATCGCCTGCTTTTAACGCTTCAGTAATTGAAGCAATTGTCGCATCCAACGCTTTTCCTGCATCAGTTTTAGACAAACCCCCTTTTGTTGCAATCGCATCAATTAATTCTGATTTATTCATGAAGATGACGTCCTCTTAATTTGGTTGTTTAAGATCCAAGGCTTTCGTATATAACCATACCGCCTTTATAGCAATGCTTGAGGTCAAAAGGCAATACTCCACAAATGCTTTTATGAGGATTTCATGACAAAAACCTATGAAAATGCACAATTATTGAGAGCTTTGTGACAACTTTTGGCGCAGGGTCTGATTTTCTTCAATCAACTGATCAACTTTGGTATGTAACGATAAAATCAACTGTTCCAAATATTGCACATCTTTGCTGGTTGCCAGACCAAGACGATTTAAAGAAGTATTTACTCCCTGATCGAGAATTTTTTCGACTTTGTCTTTGGTTTCAACCACCGATTCACGTGCTTTATCTGTAACCTTGGTTACGGTCTGGTCAGCAAAACCGAGGGTCTTAGATTCTAGCTCTTCACCAACTTTGACTAACGAGTCAAAGAGTTTTGTGCCTTCTTCTTCAGCACGTGAAAATGCACCTAATCCCGCCAACCAGATTTGCTGAGTATACTTACGAAAATCTAAAGCAGTTTTTTGATTCTGCTTATTTTTTTTATCTTGTGAGGCTTGTGTCATATCATCGACTTCATTTTGCTGATTTATTATCCTTTTACTCATAGTTGTAACCTCTTCTATATATGACAACAACGGTCTTTGCGCATAATCACGTTATAATAACAAAGATATGACTTGAACATTTTCCTAAACTGTTCTACAAAACTACTTCATTTTTGCGACCATTTTCATCGTTCGAGGACAATCAATGAAATCTTCGATTTTCATTGAGGAATTTTAACTTTATGAGTGAATCTCAACAGACACAAGAACAACCCAAGCTATTGTTAAATTTGGGCATGATTGCATTGGAAACTTTTTATAGTTTCATTTTTAAACACGATGATGTGGTTCAATTACATGCAAAAGAATTTTTGGAGCAACAATTAACAGTTAAGGTAAATTGCTATATTCCTTATATAGACTTTTACGTCCGCTTTACCCGAAAAGGCATTTTATTTGACTTACAAGCTCCCGATAGTCCTGTTGATTTAGAAATTAGCAGTACCGTTTTTGGCTATGTTCAAACTTTAGTCTTAGGCAATAAAAAAAGTGTGCGTGGAATTCGCATGTATGGACACGATCAACTCAAAGATCCATTTCGTGATTTGTTAACTCAACTCGCATTACCTAAACTTGCTGCTGACTGGAAAAAATGGCTATTCCGCTCTGAATCAGAGCATGATGTTGTCGCATCCAAAAAGCGGATCGCGCCACTTTTAGAAAAAATTGAATATCAACGCTCAAAAATCAATAGCTTACAAGTCGAGGTTAAGCAGTACAAAAATCGTTTAAGACATGTTCAAAAAAAACAACAGCGTTTAAATGGCTTTTTTATTACGGTAATCGTCATACTTTTATGTACTTTGTTATATAATAGTTGGACTGTTTAAAATAATAATAAGCAAACCGTGAATTAGGTCTGCTTTTTTATCATCAAAAAACTTGACTATTTTAGTCAGGATTCTTAAAATTTAAACATCTAGTCTAAACATGTGTATCGAATTATGCGTCTAACCACTCGCGGTCGCTACGCAGTGACTGCTCTACTCGACTTAGCCTTGCAGCCATCTGAACAAACGATCACGCTTGCAGAAATTGCAGCACGCCAAACAATATCAGTCGCCTATCTTGAGCAGTTATTTGCGAAGCTTAAACGTCATGGTTTAGTTTCTAGCGTTCGCGGAGCAAATGGTGGTTACCATTTAGCAAGAAGCGCAAATGAAATTACTGTTTTAGAAATTATTGAAGCTGTCAATGAAACAGTGGATGCAACCCGTTGTGACCACAAAGGTAACTGCCAAAATGGTGCAATGTGTTTAACTCACGACCTATGGCAAGATCTTTCTCACCATATCGCCGATTATCTCGCAAAAATTTCCTTATCTGACCTCATTTCTCGTGACAACGTACAAACTGTTGCGATTCGCCAAAATTCAGCACCTTATGAGTCAGACCTATTATCGGGTACAGGTATTTAACATGAAACGTCCTATTTATCTTGACTATGCAGCAACAACTCCAGTTGACCCTCAAGTTGCTGAACGCATGATGGAATGCTTAACCTTTGATGGTACTTTTGGTAATGCAGCTTCGCGTTCTCATGCTTACGGTTGGCAAGCAGAAGAAAAAGTGGAGTATGCACGCGAGCAAGTTGCGAATCTAGTTAAAGCCGATCCGCGTGAAATTGTTTGGACTTCTGGTGCAACTGAATCTGACAACCTCGCACTTAAAGGTGTTGCTCAGTTTTATGCATCGAAAGGCAAACACATCATTACCAGTAAAATTGAACACAAAGCAATTTTAGATACTTGCCGTGAGCTTGAAGCTGAAGGCTTTGAAATTACCTATATCGAGCCACAACCACAAACAGGTTTGATTACACCTGAAATGGTGGCGGCTGAGCTTCGTCCAGACACCATTTTAGTGTCGCTAATGATGGTCAACAACGAAATCGGTACTGTAACTGATGTTGCTGCAATCGGTGAATTGACTCGTGCCAATAAAACATTCTTCCATGTCGATGCTGCTCAAGCTGCTGGAAAAATTGAAATTGACCTCAGTCAAATCAAAGTCGACCTCATGAGTTTCTCTGGTCATAAAATCTATGGCCCCAAAGGTATTGGTGCACTATTTGTACGCCGTAGCCCACGTGTTCGCCTAAAAGCACAAATTCACGGTGGTGGTCATGAACGTGGTATGCGTTCAGGGACTCTTGCAACGCATCAAATCGTCGGTATGGGTGAAGCATTTGAACTTGCAGGTAAAAATCTTCAAGCAGAACAAACCCGTTTACGTGTACTTCGTGACAAATTATGGAATGGCTTGCAAAGTTTAGAGCAAGTTTTCCTGAACGGTCACCCTACACAAAACGTTGCCAACTACCTAAATGTCAGCTTCAACTTTGTTGAAGGTGAATCTTTAATGATGGCGCTTAAAGACGTTGCTGTTTCAAGTGGCTCTGCTTGTACATCTGCAACCTTAGAACCATCTTACGTATTACGTGCGCTTGGCTTGTCTGATGAACTTGCACACAGCTCAATCCGTTTCAGCTTCGGTAAATACACCACTGAAGAAGATATTGACCACGTAATCAGCATTACTCAAGCTGCTGTCGAAAAACTCCGTGAGCTTTCACCGCTTTGGGATATGTATAAAGAAGGCATCGACCTTTCAACAGTTGAATGGGCTGAACATTAATCCTTGAGATTGATGTTTTTACCCCCATATTAAATTTAAGGAAACTCAGGCTAACCCCCTAGGTTCGGAGAAAGACCATGGCATATAGCGAAAAAGTCATCGACCATTATGAAAACCCACGTAACGTTGGTGTGCTTGACAAAAATGCAGAAAATGTGGGTACAGGCATGGTGGGTGCACCTGCATGTGGCGATGTAATGCGTTTACAAATTCAAGTCAACAACGACGGTATCATTGAAGAAGCACGCTTCAAAACTTACGGTTGCGGCTCAGCAATTGCATCAAGCTCTTTAGTAACTGAATGGTTAAAAGGCAAAACACTTGATGAAGCTCAAGCCATCAAAAACATTGATATTGCAACTGAACTTGCTTTACCGCCAGTGAAAGTTCACTGTTCAGTATTGGCAGAAGATGCCATTAAAGCTGCGATTGAAGATTATCGCAGCAAAAAATCAAATGTATAATTGTTTGGCAAGATAAATTCACGGAGTTTTCATGATCCATTTAACTGAAAATGCAGCCACTCATATCAGCAATTACCTAAAAAATCGCGGTAAGGGTGAAGGCATTCGCGTTGGGGTGAAAACTTCAGGCTGTTCAGGTTTAGCGTATGTACTTGAGTTTGTCGATGAAGTCGATACTCATGATCAAATCTTTGAACAGTTTGGTGTAAAAGTTTTTGTTGATCCAAAGAGCTTAGTTTACCTCGAAGGATTGGAAATGGACTATGTAAAAAATGGTCTAAATGAAGGCTTTGAATTTAATAACCCAAACAAAAAAGGTGAATGTGGTTGCGGTGAGTCTTTCACTGTTTAATTCTCCCATTCATCTTCACTATCAATAAAACAGTGTATAATTCACTGTTTTATTGACATTTACCTCGTGGAAATCATCCCCCATGAATCATTTTGAGTTGTTCGGATTACCTATTGCTCTCGATATTGATTTAGCAGCTTTAAAAAATAGCTTTTTGAAATTGCAACAACAATATCATCCTGATAAAGCACAAGATAAAGATCAAGCACTCATCAAATCGAGTGAAATTAACCAAGCTTATAAGGTGTTATCACATGTTGATAGCCGTGCAGGTTATTTGCTATCACTGCAAAAACAAGATCATGGTCTAGACCAATCTATTCACGACTTTGAATTTTTACAGTCAGCACTCGAAATTCGTGAGCAACTCGATGAAGCCCAAGATCCAGAACAACTTCACACTTTAAAAGATGAAGTGAATCAATGGATTGCTGGTTTAGTGCGCGAGTTCAAAATCGACTATGACGATAAAGACTGGGGCGAAGCACGTGATACTGTTCGTAAGTTACGCTTTTTCCAACGTGTCATGAATGACATTGACAAAGCTGAAGATCGCTTACTAGATGATGAACAGTACGATTTGGATGATGATTTTTAATTTTTATATTCAAGGATTTTAACAGATGGCTCTCTTGCAAATTGCTGAACCAGGTCAGTCAAGTGCGCCGCACGAACATCGTGTTGCGATTGGGATTGACTTAGGTACGACGCACTCTTTGGTTGCCACTGTACGCTCAGGTCAAGCTAAAGTTTTAGAAGATGAACATGGCCGAGTGTTATTACCATCGATTGTGCATTATGCCAAGCAGCAAAATGCGTATGGTGAAGAAGCAAAACCATTCATTACCCGTGATCCGAAAAATACCATTGTTTCGGTTAAACGTTTCATGGGACGTTCAAAAGCGGATATTAAATTTCAACATCCCTATGAACTGGTTGGTGCAGATAATCAAATGCCTGCATTCCAAACCAATGCTGGGCCAAAAACACCTGTTGAAATCTCTGCTGATATTTTAAAACAACTCAAACTTCGCGCTGAAGACAGTATTCAACAGCCACTCACTGGTGCTGTGATTACTGTTCCTGCTTATTTTGATGAAGCCCAACGTCAAGCAACACGTGATGCTGCTCAGCTTGCAGGTTTAAATGTATTACGTTTATTGAATGAGCCTACCGCTGCGGCTGTTGCTTATGGCTTAGATCAAGAAACCAATTTATCGACTGACCGTAACTATGTCATTTACGACTTGGGTGGCGGTACATTTGACGTGTCGATTTTACGTTTCTCGCAAGGCGTATTTGAAGTACTTGCTACGGGTGGACACACTGCCCTTGGTGGTGATGACCTTGACCGTCTTATTGTAAAATGGGCAAAAAAACAGCTTAATCTTGATGAACTCGATGATGCTGAATATGCTCACTTTATGGTGACTGCACGTAAAGCCAAAGAACAACTTTCTGAGCAGCAAAACGTTCAATTGCACTTGCTTGATCAGGTAGTTACCTTAGATCGACCAACATTTGAATCGATTATCCAAGTGGCACTTGACCGCACCATTACCGTCTGCAAACGTGTTTTACGTGATGCCAAACTTGAGCTTAACGACATTCAAAATGTCGTATTAGTCGGCGGTTCAACGCGCTCGTATGCAGTTCAAAAAGTCGTCGCGGATGTTTTTCAACAAGAGCCTCTATGTACCATCAACCCAGATGAAGTGGTTGCAATTGGTGCAGCGATTACTGCAAACCAGTTGGTTGGTAACAGCCAAGATGGTTCATTATTGCTTGATGTAACGCCACTGTCTTTAGGTTTAGAGACTATGGGCGGACTGGTTGAACGTCTAATTTCACGTAACACCGCCATTCCTGTAGCACGTCGCCAAGAGTTCACGACCTATCAAGATGGTCAATCTGCCATGCTGATTCATGTGGTACAAGGTGAGCGAGATCTGGTTGAACATTGCCGTTCTTTGGGACGCTTTGTGCTGCGTGGTATTCCACCAATGACTGCAGGTCAGGCACGGATTGAAGTCACTTTCCAAGTCGATGCCGATGGTCTTTTAGCAGTTTCTGCACGTGAAACAACTTCAGGTGTTGAAGCGCATATCGACATTAAACCCTCTTATGGTTTATCTGATACCGACATGGAGCGCTTACTGCTTGAAGGCTTCCAATATGCCGAAGAAGACAAACAACTTCGCCATTTGCAAGAAACCAAAGTTGAAGCACAACGTGAACTTGAAGCCCTAACACAAGCACTGAAAGCTGATGCAGGTTTGCTCAGTGAGTCGCAGTTAAGTGCTTTACAGCAAGCACAGCAGCAGCTTGATACTCAATTGCAAGGTCAAGATATTCAAGCCATTGAACATGCTGTTCATCAGCTTAAAGTACACAGTGATGCTTTTGCTGCATTGCGTATGAATCGCCATATTGACCATGCGCTCAAAGGTACCAAATTAGACGACTGGTCAAACTCAACTTCTGAATAGGTAAAGACTATGCCACGTATTAAAGTTCTTCCACATCCCCAAATTTGCCCTGAAGGTGCAGAGTTTGAAGTGGAAAACAACACCAACTTATGTGAAAGCCTACTCAAAAATGGCATTAAAATTGAACATGCATGTGACATGTCTTGTGCATGTACCACTTGTCATGTGATTGTACGTCGTGGTTTTGACAGCTTAGACGAAATGAATGATGTCGAAGCTGATTTGCTTGACCGTGCATGGGGCTTAGAGCCAGATTCGCGTTTGTCGTGTCAGGTAAATGTTGAAAATGAAGATTTGGAAGTCGAAATTCCAAAATATACAATCAACCACGCTTCAGAAAATCACTAAATCCTAGACTTTATCGGACTCAAAGTCTTTGAGCTTTGCGTCCGAATCAGGAACTTCATCCCGCTCATCTAAACGCGCAATTCCCTGTTCTGTTGTCAAATCCTGCTGTGTTTGAATACGCTGTTTCATTTGCTCCAATACATCAAGCAATTGTTGATATTCATAATGCTGAGCTTCATCTAAATTTAACAATAAATGAAAGCCTTTATATTCATAATCAAACCATTGCTGTAGATCTGAACGAATACCTGTATATTTATCAATAATTTGCCAAGTTTGAATCGGCTCACTCAAACCTTTTAGCTGCATCGGCTCTTTGGGCACACAAACAAATTCATCTTTAATCAAACGATAAGTTTCATCTGCAATCAGAATTTCATCGGGATGCGCCGCAGCCTGTAAGCGTGCTGCCAAATTTACATCATGACCAATCAGTGTATAAGACATCCGATAATCTGAACCATAGTTCCCAACGTGACAGTAACCTGTACTGATGCCCATGCGAATATGTAGCTCAGGGAAACCCATTTTTAACCAGCGCTCACGCAAAACATGCATTTGCTGACGCATGGTAATTGCCATCTCTACGCAGCGTTTTGCATCTGCTTCAGCACCGTGTGATTGCGGATCACCAAAGAAAATCAGCATACCATCGCCAATAAACTTATCTAATGTACCTTCATAGCGTTTAGCAATTTCTGCCATATGACTTAAATAATCATTTAAAACAAAGGCGAGATCATCAGGAATCAATCGTTCTGCAAGTTGGGTAAAACCGATGACATCGGAGAAAAATACCGTCATCTTTTTACGTTTATAGTCAATTTTCGCCTGTGTATCGCCACGCATAATCGATTGCCATAATTGTAATGGCGCATAACGACTGAGCTGATTTGAAAATTGAATATAGCGGTTCATCTGTTCTTGATAATAATCTTTGGTTGCAATCAAGTTTTGCAGCTCTTTTCGATTAAAATAATTGGTCACACCAAAACAGGCGCAAAAACAGATAAAACTATAAACTGTCAAATAAATACTGGTATCTTCAAAATAATTTTCGAAACCAAAAAATAAGAATGAATTGACATAAAATGTCATGACTGCACATAAAAAGCCCAGACTATAGCCTACAAACGATACTTTATTAAATGTTGTTGAAAAGTACCAAAATGAAGCTAAAGTCAGACTACTAAAAACAAAAGATAAATGTACAGCAGACAAAACTGCCGCCATCACAGATAAATCTAGAACAAAAATAATTTGCTTGATTTGGCGGCGGGTAAATTTATGTTTCGCAAGAAAAAATACACAAAGTGTCGCAATAAAAACGCAAGCCGAAAAAATGGCAACCACATAATGTTGAAACTGTAGAGGCGTTGGAAAATAGTAAAGTAATACACCAAACGAAAGCATGATATAGGAAACTCCCCTATACACACTTTGTAGCACAAACTTATTTTTTCGCTCAAATGGCACGTTCGCCTCACCTAGACAACAGAATGTGGGTCAATAAATTAGTCCATTCTCCAGTCAAATGGCATTTCACCTTGACCACGCAGTGCCAACATCAGGGTTTGACGCATATGAGCCAAAACATCATTACTATAAGGAACTGCTGGCAAACCCCATACAGGTTTTGGCCAAGCAACGTCATTTTGGTAACGAACGATATGGTGAAAATGTAATTGCGGTACCATATTGCCAAGCGCTGCGACATTCATCTTATCAGCACGGAATACACGTGATAGTTGGCTCGACAACCAGCTTGATTCACGTAGGAATTGTTCCTGATCAGCTTGGCTCAGTTCATATAATTCGGTAATTCCTGGAACACGTGGAACCAAGATTAACCAAGGGAATTGCATATCATTCATTAAACGGCATGTTGATAATGGAAAATCACCAACGAGAAACGTATCTTGCGCAAGTTGCGGATGTAAACTAAACATATCTTTATAAGTGGTAAAAATAACGAAAAGTGGTTCAATACTACCATATCCATGTTGCCATGAATATCAACTGATTGTGCTTTATCGCTCGAATTACAAGGTTTACAGAGCATCTCCTCGCACTCGAGCGATATTGTCCAGTTTAGTTTGTTGGTAGCTCTCGAATCAGTTCTGCCAAAAGCTCTTTCATAAAACCAATACGTTTTTCATAGTCTTCAAGCATCACCATAATTTTCAGGCGTTGCCCGCCTTCCATACGGAAATACGTCGGCTGACGCTGCATCATTTGAATAATACTAATCGCTTGCACAGGCGTATCTGGCGCAAACTCAATATAACCACCATTGCTGTTAATATCGATTTTGACTATACCGAGTTGCTCTGCCTGTATCCGAATCTCATGCACACTAAACAGTTGCTTCACAGCGACTGGTAAAATTCCAAAACGGTCAATTAATTCCATACGGATATTGTCGAGTTTTTCTTGGGCATTGGTATTACTAATGCGCTTATAGAACAACAAGCGCTGATGTACATCACCCAAATATTCATCTGGAATCAAGGCAGGCATGTGTAAATTGATTTCCGCAGTCAAGCTGAGCGGCGCATCAAAGTTCGGTGTTCGACCCATTTGAATGGCCTTGGTCGCTTTTTCGAGCATTTCCATATACAGGCTAAAACCAATCGCCTGCATTGAACCACTTTGTTTTTCACCCAGTAACTCGCCTGCTCCGCGAATTTCCAAGTCTTCAGTGGCAAGCATAAAACCTGCACCTAAAGTGGATGCTCGTTGAATGGCATCTAGGCGTTTTTCTGCATCGCCTTTCAGACCTTTGAGTGAAGGCACCATGAGATAAGCATAGGCCTGATGGTGTGAACGTCCGACGCGACCACGTAGCTGATGTAACTGAGCCAGTCCCAGTTTGTCAGCACGTTCAATAATCATGGTATTGGCATTCGGGACATCAATCCCTGTTTCCACAATGGTTGAACAGACTAAAACGTTGTATTCCTTGTGGTAGAACTGCTGCATGACTTGTTCAAGTTCACGTTCACGCATTTGTCCATGCGCGACTGCCACCCGTGCTTCTGGCACAAGTACACGAATATTTTCTGCAGCACGTTCAATGGTATCGACTTCATTATGTAGAAAATACACCTGACCACCACGCAGCAATTCCCGCAAAATCGCTTCTTTAATGGTGGCATCGGTGTGTTCTTGCACAAAGGTTTTTACAGCTAAACGGCGTGCAGGTGGCGTGGCAATAATCGAAAGATCACGCATACCACTGAACGACATATTCAAGGTTCGTGGAATTGGCGTTGCGGTCAAAGTCAGCATATCGACATCAGCACGCAAGGCTTTAATTCGCTCTTTATCGCGTACACCGAAACGATGCTCTTCATCGACAATCATCAAGCCCAATTCTTTGAACTGAATATTTTCCTGCAAGATTTTGTGCGTACCAATCACAATATCGACCTTGCCTTGTGCCAAATCTTCAATGACTTTTTGATGCGTCTTACTTGAACCAAAGCGTGATAATACTTCAACCCGAATCGGCCAGTCAGCGAAACGGTCTTTGAACGATTCATAATGCTGCTGTGCCAAAAGTGTCGTAGGTACGAGCACTGCAACCTGTTTTGAGTTTTGCACAGCGACAAATGCTGCACGCATCGCCACTTCGGTTTTACCAAAACCAACATCACCACAGACCAAACGATCCATCGGTTTGGCTTGTTGCATGTCATGCAAAGTTGCCTCAATGGCATTGGCTTGATCGAGGGTTTCCTCATAAGCAAAACCACTGGCAAATTGCATATACAAGCTTTGATCTAGTTCAAAACCATAACCCGGTTTAGACTGACGACGTGCCTGAATATGTAAAAGTTCAGCAGCAACATCATGGATCTGCTCTAAGGCTTTGCGTTTGGCTTTATTCCATGCGTCATTCCCCAGTTTATGCAAAGGTGCTAAGTCAGGGTCGCCACCACTATATCGGCTGATCAAATTCAGATTTGATACAGGGACATAGATTTTTGCAGCATCGGCATAATCAAGCTGCAAAAATTCATGTTCCTGATCATCAATGGTTAAATTGACCAAGCCCGCATAACGCCCCACCCCGTGATCAATATGCACTACAGGCGCACCAATACTCAGCTCGGTTAAACTCCGAACCAGAAATTCTTCAGAAATTTCCTGCTGACGCTTACGACGGCGCTGTACCACCCGATGCTCATACAACTGATTTTCGGAAATCACAGCGAGTTGATCATGAATCACCAAACCACGATCAAGTGGCGCATTGGTAATCGCGATTGAATATTGCTGTTTTAGAAACTGCTGAAAAGACTCAACCTGTGGAATATCACCAAAGCTTGGACGCAATGCATCTTTTAAAGTCTCACGTCGACCTGCACTTTCTGCAACCAACAACACAGGATGACGCATGGCATCGACATACTGCTTGACGTGGCTGAATGGTCGCTCTAACTTGGCATCCACAGGCAGTTTAGGCGGTGCATCAGTACCAAGATTCATCGCACCTGCTTTTTCAGCAATCGGTTCAACGGATACCACGATACGGCGAAATTGATTGACCTGTTCTAGCACCTGCTGTGGTTTTAAAAATAATTCTTCAGGTGCTAATAAAGGCTGATCAACATTGTGACGACGGTCTTCATAACGTCGATATACATCTTGCCAGAACTGGGTCAGCCCTTCATCGAGATCATCGGTATTGATGACGATCGTCTGTTCAGGAAAATAACTGCTCAGCATACTTTCCTGTCGCATCGCCGTTTTTTCAAAGAATAACGGGAGATAAAACTCTAAACCCGAAGATGCGATTCCTTCTAACGCATCTTGATAAATCGGGTTTTTCTTTGGATTTGCCGTTGGGAAACTCTCAGCATAACGCTCACGGAATAATGCTCGCGCTTCTTTGAGTGGAAATTCTTTAGCAGGCAAAATCCGAAATTGCTGAATCGTTTGTGTCGTGCGCTGGGTTTCAGGGTCAAAATATTTTAACGTGTCAATTTCATCATCAAACAAATCAATACGAATCGGTGCTTCCTGACCCGATGCATACACATCGACAATGCTGCCACGTACCGCAAATTCACCATGATCGTACACAGTATCGACCAGTTGGTAGCCTGCCTGAATCAGACGTTTTTTCTGTTGTTCTAAGTCAAATTTTTGCCCGACTTTTAAGTCGAAATGCGCCCCAAGTACCCAAGACACAGGCGCAACGCGCTGAGCAAAGGTCGAAGCTGAAACAAGTAAAATACCCTGCTGAGGCATATTGGCTAAAATCGCCAAACGCTCGGAAACAATATCCTGATGCGGTGATAAACGGTCGTAAGGTAAAATTTCCCAGTCTGGAAAAATGGTCGGCTTTATTCCATAAAATTCCAGTTCACTTTCCAACTGCGCCAAATGCTGGTTATTGCGTGCGATCAGCACAAATAACTGAGGGAACTGCTCAGCAATTTCTTTAAATAAAAGCGCACCTGCCGAACCGAGTAAACCACCGATCCAGCGTTTTTCATGTTGTTTAAACTGATTGAGTTTTAATGCAGAAATTTCTTTGGTAAAAATAGACATGGAATCAAGTTTTAGCCCGTTTTTCATAGGCCAAATACTACCATGTCTATTCTAGGCTGGTCAGAATAATCCGTTAAAATTTAGATTCATTTTTAAATTCAGCAGATTAGATTAAAGATCAACCAACTTTTCTTCTGAAATAATAATGCCATTGTTATCTGCATACAGATAAGACTCAGGAATAATTGTCACCCCACCAATATGCAAGGCAACATCAACAACGCCCACACCTTGACGGTTACTTTTTTGCGGAATAGCAGCCAAAGCATGTACCCCTAAATCAAGTTCTGCCAAGGCGTCGACATCACGCACGCAACCATAAATCACCACGCCATTCCAGTGATTACGTACCGCAGATTCTGCAATCAGATCGCCCATGAGCGCACAGCGCATCGATGCACCCCCATCGACCACCAAGACTTTACCTGTGCCATCACTCGCCAGTAATTCTTTAACACGAGAGTTATCTTCATAGCATTTGACTGTCACGATTTGCCCGCCAAAGGTTTTGCGACCACCATAACTTTTAAAGAATTTATTGTCTAAACTTGGCCCAAGTACCTGAATATTCTGTTCAGGGTGATCGTCCAGTAAATCACAGGTTACAAATGCTGTCATTGCGTGCTCCATCATTTTGTGTTTTGTATGTCTAAGTTATTATAAATTCGAATATGCTCCGTTTGTAGCATTCCTGCCGCGACCATAGTCTTAGCCACTTGCGATGCGGTGACAGGCTTATATGTGTAATGCTCAGGTAAAAATCGCTCTGTCAAATGAAAAAGTTTCTGACTGAGACCTTCAAAAAAACGCGATTGCGAACGCTCACCAATCAACAACGATGGACGCAAAATGGAAATGGTGTCGAGATTAAATGCCTGCACATCGCGTTCTAGCTCTCCCTTCACCCGATTATAGAAAAAATGCGAACTGGCCGATGCACCTGCGGCACTCACCAAGACATAATGAATATGCTTGTCCTGTAACAGCTCAGCAAAATGCATGTTGATGATATAGTCAGTATCATAGAATGCCTGACGCGAACCCGCCTGTTTTAGTGTTGTGCCTAAACAACTAAAAGCATGCGTATGCTGACTGACATCTTCTTCATTCAGTAATAAAAAGTCATCTAAGATAAGCTGCTGAATCTGACTAAAAGTACAATATTGAGGCTGTTCACGACGAACAACAAGGGTAATTTTTTGGCATTCGGGAAGTAGTAGCAACTGTTCTATGAGTTGCCGCCCCACCAAACCTGTTGCGCCAATCACAATTGCACTTTGGATTTTTAGCTTTTGCATGCTTGAGATCATCTATCACCCTAATTATGCTTATATTTTATACTGTTTTGATCAGCAAAAGTCGATCAAACCCTGATAATACTTGACTTCATAACGCTGATTCATCAAAATATTGCACTTGTTTACGGGCTGGTGAAAGCGATCTGAGTAGTTTCAGTATTGTTTCAGCCCGCCCAGACCAATCTATTTGAAGGAGTGCAAGAGTGGCAAACTCTGCTCAGGCAAAAAAACGTGCGCGTCAAAACGTTGTAGCGCGCAAACACAACGCAAGCTTGCGTTCTATGGTTCGTACTTACATCAAACGTACTTTAAGTGCAATTGCAGCTGGTGATTATGCTGTTGCTACAGACGCTTACAAAAAAGCTGTTCCTGTTATCGACCGTATGGCTGATAAAGGCATCATCCATAAAAACAAAGCTGCTCGTCATAAGAGCCGTTTGAATGCACAAGTTAAAGCGTTAGCTAACTAATTTTGCATTATAAAAAAGCCCCAAATTTGGGGCTTTTTTATTGCTTATGAATTATCTTTTTGCTGAACAAATTCGCGAATAGATAACTGGTAAATCTTGCCACGCCAAATCCATTTCAAAACACTATCTGCGAAATTATCACCTTCAAACCAGACAAAGACCCCTTCCATCATTTCAGGCCAGTCGCTTTTCTCAAGCTGCATCTGATTTCGCATCACTGCAAGCATCGCAGCAATAATCGTATCATGACTAACTGCAAGCGTTAGACCACCACTGTTTTGTGGATGGGCGTTATACAGCAGCTCAAGCACATCCGCGACACCCGTAATCGGATGCTTCATGCCAGGTAAAGCATTATTCACAAAACTATTAATAAAGCCTAATGCACCTTGCTTTCTAAAATATGGTGCAGCCTGCTGAATATCGAGGACAAAACTTCCTGGTTCAACCAGTAAACCCTGCTCAACAATTTCAATATTATGGGTATTTGGACGCTGAGTGACCTGATCTGCCCCTTGAATCATCAATGCAGCAGTATCGACACAGCGCTGAATCGGGCTCGACATACACTGTTCAATGACTCGCCCTGTATTTTCAATCAGGTAGCGACCCCATGCTTGTGCAAGCTCACGTCCCTCATCTGTCAGTTGCAGGTCATATCCAGCAAGTCCCTGCCCAGCGACCATTTCACGAACCGAATGTCGTGTAAATAAAGTCACAGGCGTGATGCTATCAGGGAGTAATTCGATTGCCTGATACATACTTTGAGGTAATAACTGTAATGACATTCTTCTAGATTCAAGTGGTTACTTGTGCACTATATCATGCTGCTTTTGGACTGCAATGTCATTTCGTCATTAGGCGAAGTGCATTCAGCGCGATTTCCTGATATGCAGGCTGAGCGAAAGCAATGAAACCATCATTGAGTAAACGGTGACGCTGATTATAAATGAAAGGTTCTCCTGCCAAGCTCACCAATCCACCACCCACACTTTCGAGCAAACCTTGCCCTGCACTGGTATCCCATTCTGAGGTTGGATGAAAACGTGGATAGATGTCGATTTTACCTTCCAACATCATGCAAAATTTATAAGCACTGCCTGCCTGAGAAGTTTCAATTACATGACTTTTCTGCAAAATCTCGATAAATTCTTGATACTCTGGCTGTTTACTACGATGACTCAGCCCAACTTGAATCGGCTCAATCTGCTGCACTTCAGGCGCTTGATAGGCAAACCACTGCTGTTGCTCGGCATCGTACTTATAAGGATGCTGATCCAAATAACCGATATAAATCAATTGCTGTGCGGGAATGGCTATTGCAGAAAATAAGGTTTTACCATTTTCGATCTGGCTGAGATTAATGGTAAATTCTGGGCGCTGATGCAAAAATTCTTTGGTACCATCTAAGGGATCAAGCAACCAGCAGCGTGACCAAGTATGCCGTTCATGATGTTCATTTTCTTCCGATAAAAGTGGCAGTGCTGGCGTGAGCTTTTGTAATGCTGTTTCAATAAACTGATTGGCTTTTAAATCGGCCTGAGTTACAGGCGAATCATCGTGCTTGGTCTGCACATGAAATTTCTCACCCTGACAGAATGTCAGGTATTCCTGCCGAATAATTTCGCTAGCTTGATGCAAAATCTGCACAACAGCCTGCATTAATTCATCATTGGGATGGATACTTGGCACGAACATGATTGCTTCTCATTTTCACAATCTGTTCATCATAACGCCTCATCTTTTGAAATACAGCTCAATTCATTAGATTTTTTGAGTTTGCTGAAAATCTCGGCACAATCTTTGCTTTATTCCCTAGAAGAAAAAATATTGCACAATAATATGATGCTCTACTCCTAATGAGATACCTCACAAAAGTTTCCTGTCAGGAAAAAATAATTCAAAAAGTGCTAGACGGCGTGGTTAAATTTTTATATAAATTACCTTGAAGAAAATATTTTTCCCACGAAGAATTTTAAAGGGGAATTTTCCTAAAGACCACACGGCGAGGAAGCACCACCATGGAACACAAGCAAGTTGAGCAATATGTATTAAAAATTAGTTGTCCTGCGGCATCTGGAATTGTTGCAGCGGTTTCAGGGTATTTAGCAAGTAACGGTTGCTATATCAGTGAGATGGCACAATTCGATGATGAAACTACAGGGCATTTCTTTATGCGTGCTGTGTTCCGTTTCAATGCTGGGGTTGATGGAGATCTTGAACAACTCAAAGCCAATTTCAATGAGATTGGTGAGAGCTTTAACATGCAAGCCACTTTTTACGATCAAAGTAAGCCTGTTAAGGTCTTGATTATGGTCAGTAAATTTGACCACTGTCTATTAAACTTATTGTATCGCTATCACAAAGGCGAACTTGATTTTGAAATCACCGCGATTGTATCGAATCACTTAGATTTACGTTCAGTTGCAGAGCGTGAAGGCATTCGCTTCATTTACTTACCTGTGACCAAAGACAATAAGTCTCAGCAAGAACAAGAGCTAATCAAAATCGTGGATGAAACTGGCACTGAATTGGTGATTCTTGCGCGTTATATGCAGATTCTTTCCAATAACTTGTGCAAACAGTTATCGGGTCGTGCCATCAACATTCACCATTCATTCCTTCCAGGTTTTAAAGGTGCAAAACCGTATCACCAAGCATTTGATCGTGGTGTGAAACTGATTGGTGCAACAGCGCACTTTGTCACTAGCGACTTGGATGAAGGCCCAATTATTGAGCAGGCTGTGCAGCGTGTAGACCATGCCTATATGCCAGAAAATCTGGTGTCTTTAGGTCGTGACACTGAAACCATCGCGCTGTCTAAAGCGGTGAAATACTTTGTCGAACACCGTGTATTCCTCAACGACAATCGTACGGTGGTGTTCAAATGAGTCTACTCAGCCAATTTACTGCGTCTGAAAGTACCGTGATTGATGGTAAAGCCACCGCTGCACAGGTACTCGAAGAAGTGAAACATGATGTCGTCGCATTACAGCAGCAAGGCATTAGTCCTTGCCTCGCTGTGGTGTTGGTCGGTGAAGACCCTGCAAGTCAGGTCTATGTGCGTAACAAAGTCGAAAAAGCGCTGATGGTTGGCATCCGTTCACTGGAATTCCGCTTCCCTGCTGAACTGAGCCAAACAGAACTGCTTGCCAAAATTGATGAACTCAATGCTGATCAAAGCGTACATGGCATTTTGGTACAACTGCCATTGCCAAAACATATCGACGAAATCGCTGTTCTGGAACGTATTGATCCGAAAAAAGATGTCGATGGTTTCCACAGTGAAAATGTCGGCGGTTTAAGTCAGGGGCGTGATGTGCTCACCCCGTGTACGCCAACAGGCTGTATTCGCCTGCTAAAAGACACTTTGGGCGATCTGACTGGGCTACACGCAGTTGTGGTTGGACGTTCCAATATTGTCGGAAAACCGATGGCGGCTTTACTGCTCAAGGAAAACTGCACCGTGACTGTGGTGCATTCCAAAAGTCAGAATTTAGCACAGCTTTGCCAGTTGGGTGACATTGTCGTGGCGGCAGTCGGACGCCCACGCATGATCAATGCGTCTTATTTAAAGGCAGATGCGGTGGTGATTGATGTTGGCATTAACCGCATTCAGGAAAATGGCAAGAACCGTTTGGTCGGCGATGTGGACTATGAAGATGTCCTGCCGATGGTCAGTGCCATTACCCCTGTGCCTGGTGGTGTTGGCCCAATGACCATTGCCTACCTCATGAAAAATACCGTACATGCCGCACAGTTGCAGCATGCACAAACCCATTCAACTTCCGTTTAAGTCAATGCCGAGCGCTGTGGAGGACTCATGCCATTTAGTCTACTGAAATATGGATTAAGTTCTGAATATCCTGTCGAAGTGGATTTACCTCCACCGACAGCTCTGAAACCGCATTATGATGTGGTGATTATTGGCGGTGGTGGGCATGGTCTTGCGACAGCCTACTATTTATCTAAATATCACGGTATTACCAATATTGCGGTTTTAGAAAAAGCCTATTTGGGTGGAGGCAATACTGCGCGGAATACTGCTGTGATTCGCTCCAACTACTTAACCTCTGAAGGCGTCGAGTTTTATGCCGAATCGGTCAAAATGTTTAAAAATCTCTCCAACGAGTTCGATTTCAACATTATGTACTCCGAGCGTGGACAGCTGACACTGGCACACACTGACTCGACTGTCCGTGCCTTCCGCCAACGTGCCGAAGTCAACAAGCACTTTGGTGGTCGTACCGAAATGCTGGATCGTCAGCAAATTAAAGAACTCGTGCCTTGCTTAAATCTCGATCCTGCACATTTGCCTGTATTGGCTGGGCTTTGGCATATCGATGGGGCAACTGCACGTCACGATGCTGTGGCTTGGGGTTATGCCAAAGAAGCGGCAAAACGTGGTGTAGAAATTCATCAGCTGACCGAAGTACAGGATTTGGTGATTGAGAACAACAAAATCAAAGCCATTAAAACCAATCGTGGCACAGTGCAATGTGGCTGTGCCGTTCAGGCGATTGCAGGGGCATCTTCGATTTTGATGGCAAAAGCCAAAATCCGTGCGCCAATTCAGACCTTTCCGTTACAAGCCATGGTGTCTCAGCCATTTAAACCATTCCTGACACCTTTGGTGAGTTCATCGGCTTTGCACTGTTATGTGCAACAAACCAGTCGTGGTGAAATCGTATTTGGTGGTGGTTCTGACCCATACCCACTATATAACACCCGTTCAACGTTGGACTTGAAAGAAAGTTTGCTCGCCCATGCCATTGAAATGTTCCCGTTCATGGCAAATGTCAAACTGATGCGCCAATGGGCAGGGATTACCGACATGACCCCTGACTACAGCCCGATTATGGGGAAATCTCCTGTAGACAATTACTACCTCGATGCTGGCTGGGGCACATGGGGCTTTAAAGCCACGCCAATCTGCGGCAAGACTATGGCGGAACTGGTGGCAACAGGCAAAACCCCTCGCCTGATTGAACCTTTTGCACTGGAACGTTTCAGCACCTTCCAGCAAGTCAACGAAATGGGCGCAACAGCAGCAAGCCACTAAGGAGAATCTGATGAAAATTATGCCTTGTCCACTCAATGGTCCACGCAATATCAGTGAATTTGTCTATGGTGGCGAACTCAAAGAGATGCCTGACCAGAACCACTGTAGCGATTTAGAGTGGGCAGATTATGTCTTTAACTGCGACAACCTTGCGGGTGTGGTACGTGAATGGTGGATGCATGCGCCAAGTAGTTACTGGTTTATTGCGGAACGTAACACCATCACCGATGAAATTTTAAAAACCTATGACCCCAAAGAGCTGTTTCAGCAACGGGTCGAATTTAGTGAAAGCAGCCCATCTTCAGTTCACAAGGAGTCTTTGACATGAACCGATTACCTCTCCCTTATGGGCTGTTAATCAATCGCCAACAGCCTGTCGAATTTGAATTTGACCATAGCCGTTTCCAAGGCTTTGCAGGTGACAGTATTGCCAGTGCACTTGTCGCCAACCAACGCTGGATCATGTCACGCTCATTTAAATACCATCGTCCGCGTGCACCGCTGACCATGGCAGGACAAGATGCCAATACCTTGGTACAACTGCCTGAAGAAGCGAATGTGCTTGCCGATACCACAGTAATCAAACCAAATATGCAGGTCACTGGACAAAACTTTTCGGGTTCACTCTTAAAAGACTCCGATGCCTTTTTGGGTAAATTCTCCAAATTTATGCCTGTCGGGTTTTACTATCGCTCTTTCTATAAACCGAAAGGCGCTTGGAAACTGTGGGAACCCCTGATTCGTAAAAAGGCAGGCTTGGGTATTCTGGATCTGAACTTTCAGCCTGAATATTACGACAAAGCCTATTTGTTTACCGATGTTGCCATTATTGGTGCAGGCCCTGCGGGTTTACAAGCCGCGCTGACCGCAGCAGAATTAGGTGCAAAAGTTTTACTGGTTGAACAAGAGAAAATCTTGGGTGGTAGTCTGAACTATGCTCGTCTGGATGCTTCAGGCAAGAAAGCCGCTGAAATCAAACAACGTTTAGTGAGTGCGGTTGAACGCCATCCACAGATTACGGTACTGACTGAAGCCACCTGTAATGCATGGTTTACCGACCATTATTTGCCCATTATTCAAGGCAAACGTATGTACAAAGTTCGCGCAGCGCAATGTATTGTGGCGAGCGGTAGCTTCGATCAGCCTGTGATTTTCCGTAACAATGACTTGCCTGGTGTGATTCTGTCGAGCGCAGCACAACGCCTGATGAAACTCTATGCAGTGAAACCTGCGCAAACAGTGGTGGTGCTCACTGGGCATGATGATGGTTATTTGACTGCACTGGATTTGGCTGAGGCAGGCGTGACCGTCAAAGCTGTGGTGGATATGCGCCCTGTGGCATCGGATACCAGCTTGTTAAGCGCGGTCAAAGCCAAAGGCATCACCTGCCATTTAAGTAGTACTGTCTATGAAGCCTTACACAGCAGTGGCATGCAGCACCTGACAGGTGTAGATGTGCGCCGTATTGTGGCTGAAGGTCAAGTCGATGCTCACGCGCAGAAAATTGACTGTGACGTGCTGTGCATGTCAGCAGGTTACATGCCTGTGTATCAATTGCTCTGTCAGGCAGGTGGCAAACTCAGTTATGACGATCAACAGGCGGCATTTAAAATTTCAGGTCTGCCAAAAGGCTTGTTGATTACAGGTTCGGTCAATGGCATTCACCAGATTGAGCATGTTTTACAAGATGCCAGCTACATTGCCCAAGTTTCGGTGGCTGCTTTACGTGGTGAAGATGCAAGTCAAATTGCTGCGCCAAACTTTAAAGAAAGCTCAATGAATTTTCCTTGGCCGATCTTTGAACATCCTAAAGGTAAGGAATTTGTCGATTTCGATGAAGACCTGCAAATTCGTGACATCGTGAATGCCACAAAGAGTGGTTATCGCGATGTGCAACTGGTTAAACGCTTTTCGACTGTGGGTATGGGACCGTCTCAAGGACGTCACTCTGCATTGCCAACCGCACGTTTGGTGGCAAAATCCACCCAGCGTAGTGTTAGCGAAACAGGTGTGACGACAGCGCGTCCTCCGTTTACGGTCGAGAAACTGGCACATGTTGCGGGGCGCGGCTTCGACCCATTTCGCCAAACCCCAATGCATGCTCGCCACCTTGCTGCGGGTGCAAAAATGATGCCTGCGGGCAACTGGCAACGTCCTGCATTTTATGGCAATCCTGAACAACGCCTGCAACACATTGCTCGTGAAGTGCTCAACGTGCATCAGAATGTCGGCATGATTGATGTGTCTACCCTCGGTGGTTTGGATGTCCGTGGGCCAGACAGCGCCGAGTTCTTAAATCGTCTCTATACCTTTGGTTTCGCCAAACTTGCGGTTGGAAAAACCCGTTATGCGGTCATGGCAAATGAACATGGTGTGGTGATTGACGATGGTGTAGCAGCACGCCTAAGCGACAACCATTTTTATGTGACGGCAACCACCAGTGGTGTCGATCGAATTTATCAACAAATGTTGAAATGGAATGCCCAATGGCGTCTCAGTGTCGATATTGCCAATGTCACTACGGCCCTTGCTGCACTCAATATTGCAGGCCCGAACTCACGCCAAGTGATGCAGAAAGTCTGTCAGGACGTGGACTTGTCCAATGCAGCATTCCCTTACTTGGGTGTACGCACTGGCACAATTCATGGCATTCCTGTACGGATTTTACGGGTCGGTTTTGTCGGTGAACTCGGCTATGAAATCCATTTCCCTGCACGTTTTGGCGAGTATATGTGGGATACCCTCATGCAGGCAGGTCAGCTATTTAACATGCAGCCATTTGGGGTGGAAAGTCAGCGTTTACTACGTCTTGAAAAAGGTCACATTATCATTAGCCAAGATACCGACGGTATGACCCATCCACAAGAAGTCGATTTGGGCTGGGCGGTGGCACGCAAAAAACCGTGGTTTGTCGGCAAACGCTCCATTGCGATTTTGGAAGCTCAGCCGTTGAAACGCAAACTGGTCGCCTTTGAGCTAGACAAACATCAGGCTCAACCGCTTGAAGGGCATATCGTGCTGAATGGTGACAAAATCACGGGCAACATTACTTCTTGTGAATACTCGCCAACCCTCGACAAAATTATTGGCTTGGCCTATGTCGGCATTGAACAAAGTGAAATCGGGCAAAACTTCCCGATTCGGGTAGAACACGGTGCAATGGTGCATGCCAAAGTCGTCAAAGCGCCATTTTATGATCCAGACAACCAACGGCAGGAGGTTTGATGATGCAAACTCTAGCAACAGAACGCAGCCCGATTGCACAACAACCTTACAATGCTTTTGGGCGGAGCAAACGCGAATTTTTAAGCGAAGCGACTTCACAGGCGGAACGTAAAATTCAGCACTGTGCAGTGGTGGATCTGACCAATCTATCCCGTGTCGGTTTTCGTGGCATAGACAGTGCAGCCTACTTACACCAGTTTGGTTTTAGCCTGCCTGAACGTCCAAACCATGCACTTGCACAGGTTGATGGTAGCTGGATTGCCCGCCTGTCGATGACTGAATATTTAGTTTTAGGCAGCCTGCATGATTTTGGTGATCGGGTTGCCCAACTCGAAAATGACTGGCAGTACAATGAGCAATATGCCAACTATTTGCTACCCCGTCAGGACAGCCATGCATGGATTCAACTCACAGGTCAGTTCAATACTGAAATTATGGCAAAACTCTGTGCGGTTGATTTATCGCCTGAAGCCTTTGCTGTCGGTAAAGTGGCACAAACCTCGGTGGGACGGGTCAATGCCATTGTGATGAATGTCGGCGATCAACAAACCCAAAAACTGAATATCTTATGTGACCGTGCCGCAGCACTTTATTTGTGGCAAGTTCTGCAAGATGCCATTTCGGAATTTGGCGGTGAGATAAGCGGGATTGAAGGGCTAATTTAAATCATAACAATCAACCAGACATCTGAAATTTTCAGGTGTCTTTTTTCTTTTAGGGGATAGAACAATGAAACTCATTACTGCAATTATAAAACCATTCAAACTCGATGATGTCCGTGAAGCACTGGCAGCACTTGGGGTACAAGGCATTACCGTGACTGAAGTTAAAGGTGCAGGTCGACAAAAAGGACACACCGAAATGTATCGCGGTGCAGAATATGTGGTGGATTTCCTGCCAAAAGTCAAAATTGAAATTGCGATCAACAGCGCAACACTTGATCAGGCGATTGAAGTGATTAGCCAAGCCGCCTCTACAGGTAAAATTGGCGATGGGAAAATTTTTGTTTCCAATCTGGAGCAAGTCATTCGGATTCGTACAGGTGAAACTGGGGTCGATGCCTTATAGGTTGAGTCTTGCATTCGTCCGTCAGACTTGTTTAACTCTTTGGGTTGTTTTTCATTAGACTTCTTTGATTCATATTGATTTGTATTTTTCTCATTCGAATATGAAATACGGCGCCATAAAAAGAAGTCTATTCATCTCCTGATTTCTATTTTTTAGATTCTGACTTCATCGAGCATAAACACAATGAACTGGTTAGCTGCTGCACCTGTCCTTGAACATGGCAACATTCGTCTTGAACCGTTAAGCATCGAACATACCCAAGGGTTAGTCGATGCCACACAAGATGGCGAACTGTGGAATATCCGCGTCACATCAGTACCCCATCCCGATCAGGTTATTGCCTATATTGAACAAGCCTTGCAGCAACGTGAACAGCAACAACGCCAAGCCTTTGCCGTGATTAACACGCAAACAGGCAAGGTACTTGGAACCACCAGTTATCATGATATTGTGCCGAACATTCAGCGACTTGAAATTGGCTATACATGGTATGCGGCTTCAGTACAGCGCACTCATGTGAATACCACCTGTAAATTCCTGCTGTTAAGCCATGCCTTTGAAGATCTAAACGCGCAGCTTGTAGGCTTTCGAACCGATAATTTTAATTACCGCAGTCAACGTGCGATTGAGCGTTTAGGTGCAAAAAAAGATGGCGTTTTGCGTCATCATCAACCACGTAAAGATGGCACAGTACGCGATACTGTCATGTACAGTATTCGCGCTGGGGAATGGGCAGAGATCAAAGCACATTTGCAGGATTTATTGCAGAAAGCGTATTAAATTTTTGAGATAAAGAAACCTGCTGATACAGGTTTCTTGAATTTTAGCGATCAAGCATCATCTTTCGGATTAAAGGGTGTTTGCAAAATCAACTGATAAAAATCGACATCTAGCCAGCGCCCGAACTTAAAACCGACTTGCGGGAATGTCCCCGAATGTTCAAAACCTAAACGTTGATGCAAGGCGATGCTCGCCTGATTACTGGCATCAATACAACCAATCAGCACATGTACCTGCCCATGTTGCTTTGCACGTTCAATCAGGGCTTGCAACAACAGTTTTCCCAAACCGCGCCCACGCTGTTCATGATGAATATAAATACTGTGTTCAACCGTATATTTATACGCAGGGAATGCACGGAAACTGCCCCAACTGGCAAAGCCGAGTAACTTGCCTTCAATATCGGCTGCACCAATCACGGGAAAACCATGTTCACGTTTAGAGGCAAACCAAGTTTGAATCTGTTCCAAACTGCGCGGTTTATAATCATACAACGCTGTTGAGTTTAAAATCGCTTCATTAAAAATGTCTAAAATAGCTTGGGCATGCTCAGCTTCATTACATTCAATGAGTTGAATATTTTCACTTCTGTACATTACTTGTATTCCTATTGTCATTACATTTCACATACTGCGACCAAGTAACGCGCTTGATTGGCTGTGAAATTTTGAAAAACGATGGGTTCGTTCAGTTGAATCGACAGGCAATCACCTTGCTGCAAGGTATAGCTCTGCTCACCACAGTGGATTTGCATTTCACCTTCTAACAGCCAAATCTGTTGATAAACTTTGACCTCGCGCGGTACAAAGTCATAAGAAACCTGCGTATGTGCAGGAAAAGTAATTTCAGCCAGTTGCATCGGTGATGCCACACTCACAGGCGACAAATTACGTCGTAAATAACCCGATGCAGGATCACGCCATTGTTTCTGTTGCTCATAACGTAATAACGGTTGTGGCTCACTGGTTGTTACATCAAAGACAAATAGACTCGCCAATGAAACATCTAAAGCGGCAGCAAGTTTTTCAAGAATCACTGCCGTAGGACTGGTTGCAGCACGTTCAATCAGAGAAATACTGGAGCGACTAACTCCACTTCGTGCCGCCAACTGATCGAGCGAATAGCCTTTGGCAAGGCGTAGTTCACGAATATGCTGGGCGATATGCTGATTAATATCAGGTTGTTGTTCGCTCATACCCCTCCTCTTTATATTCAATATATTAGAATACAAATCCAATATATTAGAATTTAAAAAGTAGATGCAAGCAAATTTTGTATAGTTTTAATTTTGAAGTGCTTGTTAATGCCTTTAAAATGCTTAGGCTATTTAAATAACAAAGCAATTCCCATAAAAAAATCCTGCTAGATGCAGGATTTTGGATGTAATCAGGCAAATTAACCTTTTGCTGTTCTTTTAAGTTTTTGTGGATCATCAAACGGTAAAGTATACGTGATCGCATTGACTTCCAAACTGCCTTTGACCTGAATCTCGCGTCCTTGTACCGCATACGGGACATCAACACGGGCTAAAGCCACTGATTTCTTGCTGAGTGGTGAATACATACCACAAGTAATCACCCCGATTTGTGTATCGCCATCCCACAAGGTATCGCCCATTTGCGCAGCTTGCTCACCTTCAAGCATCACACCAAAAATCTTGATGCGTTCTTTACCTTGCAAGCGTTTATGCTCATAGCCACCACGAAACTCGCCTTTGCTTGGTGAAACGGTAAAGTCAAGTCCAAGTTCCCATAAGCTATCGCCAGACTTTTCATTTTTAAATGGGAAATATTCCGAGTTATCATAAGGATAAAACAGCAAATAACTTTCAACCCGCAACCAGTCCAAAGTTACAAATGAACATGGAATAATGCCGTACTTCCCGCCTTTGTCTAAAATCGTATCCCAAATCAATGGTGCATCCATTGCCTTACAGAAAATTTCATAGCCACGCTCGCCCGTATAGCCTGTACGTGAAATCATCACAGGGCAACCAAACAGTTTGGTCTGAATATGGTGAAAATACGGCAAGTTGCGAATATCAGGGATATATTCCGCTAGAAAATCCACTGCCAATGGCCCTTGTAATGATAAATCATGTAAGTCATCATCAAACAGCACCGCGACTTGACGACCTGTTGCCGAACGGGTCAGCATTTCCAAGCCAATCCCTGTGCCATGTACCACCATAAAAGCATTCGGCCCTGTACGGTAAATCACGCAGTCATCAACAAATTTTCCTTCTTCATTCAGCATGGTGGCATACACCGACTTGCCAGGGTAAAGCTTGGAAATATCGCGTGACGTAGCATATTCGAGCAAACTTTCTGCATGAGGCCCCACATAATGCACTTTTTTCAAGCCTGAAACGTCCATCAAACCTGCTTTGGTTCGAATCGCTAGATAATGCTCGGCAGTATCGCTGGCATAGGTCCATGCCGTGCCCATACCATTCCAGTCTTCTAAATTTGAGCCAAGCTGACGGTGACGCTCTGCCAGTGCTGAAATACGCCATAAATTTGCCATAAGTACTTTTCCTTCATTTTGTATCAATATCAATTCATTGTTAAATCATGGTTTATTCTTGGTCGAACTGACTCAGCCACTGCACCAATGGTTCACGGTAACGAGTAATGCCTTTGTAATCGGCAATCGACTCAGGCAAATCCCGAATCACCCGATGTAGGCGCTTGGCCCATGCGGGATTGGTGACCAGATCATTCAGGCTAATCAGATACGTGCGGATGCTAAATAACAGTGCGTTGCTGCGCGCAAGGCGTGGCATCATTTGCAGCTCAACCCGTAAATGCACCAACTCACCTGCATTGTCCTTGGTCACTAAACCACGCTCATGTCCCCACAAGTGGTAAGTTTCCGAAGAGGTGTCCATACGCGGGTTAATGGTCATGGTCCAGTTGAGACGGCGATACGGATGCCCGACCTGAATGTTGAGCAAAAATTTCAGTGCCCGTTCAAACACACCTGCATCGTGTGCCAGTTTCGGTACAGGTGCATGCCACTGTTTAAAGCTCATGCCTGCATCGAAGTTCAGTGACCAGTCCGCAGGCCCTGTAATCATGCCTGCATCCATAAACAGATCACCTTCACGCTGATCGAGTAAGGCAATATCGCCCTGCAACTGGCGTGAAATAAACTCAAATGCGGGTAGCGGCAGGCTTGAGTCATCACCAAACTGAAAATGCACATCGATATTCATCGGGCGGTTGATCCAGTGCCACGCCTTGCCCTGCCGTTCCAACTGAAAATGTTCAGGATAATCTGCTGACAAATGCAGCATCGCCATTTCCAGAAAATCCCACGCTGCCTGTTGCATATGTGGCAACACAATGCAGCGTTTCGGGTCATTTTTCAGGGTCAAGGCACGCTCATTCACCTCGGTTAGGTAATGCTCGTCAATGTCAAACCAGTGTTCAAATATCGTTCCTGGTTTAGATAATGCAGGCTCGATATTTACCGAATACATGTAACTGTCTTCAGGAAATGGAAATGGGAAACGTGCAATGGCTTTAGCACTGTTGTGATAATGAAACTGATCGCGCATATTTTCCACGGGGTTAAATTGTACGGTCATGGCAGTTCTCCTATAGCTCAAGCTCAATACGACAGCCCTGTTTGCCTCGTGACACGCATGGCATCAACAATTGCTCACGTTCCTGCGGATTTAAATAATGGTCATGATGCTCAACATCACCTGTATATTTGGTCGCACACTGCCCGCACACGCCACCACGACATAAACTAGTCACTGGAATGTCGTGTTTTTCCAAAGCTTCAAGCAGGCTGTAATCGCTCGGAACTTCGATTTCCTGTTGGCTTTGAGTGAGATAGACCGTAAATGCTGCCCCTGCTGGAGGTGCTGCAAAAGCTTCAGCATGTACCCGTTTTTTTGACCAGCCCAAAGTTTCTGCGGCATCTTGTACGGCTTCAGTCAGACGTTCTGGGCCACAGACATAAACATGGCTGTTTAAACTTTGCTGTTGAAGCAGTTGCATCACATCCAGACGGCGTGCGGTTTTTTCAGAATAGATGTGTACCTGTTCAGGAAATAACTCGGTCAATAACGTTTCATAGGCATTGCTGAGTTGATCTCGGCAAGCATAATGCAACTCAAAGGCTTGACCTGTATGCATCAGTTCACGGATATGTGACAAAAATGGTGTGATGCCGATGCCACCCGCAATAAACACATGCTTTTGTGCTTGTGAATGCAGGGCAAATAAATTCAGTGGTGCAGAGATATTCAGTACATCGCCAATCATCACCTGTTCATGTAAAAATCGAGAACCGCCACGCGAGTCATCCTGCAAACGCACTGCGATTTTGTAGTGATCATCATGGGCAGGATCATTGGTCAGTGAATAGGCATTGCGCAACATACGGTCAGGCAAAGGCAACTGCACCACCACATGGCTTCCAGAAGAAAATGCAGGTAAAGGCTGATTGACTGCTTCAAAGGTAAACTCACGAATCAACGCTGTGATTTGTTGAATATTGCGTACTCGCACAGGAATTAATGTAGACATACGCCCTCCGCTTGCATTGGTTGGTCTGGGTTGGCACAGACGCCCATATACGCGCCTAGACGTTGGGAAAAGTGGCTGCGAATCAGCAAATACACACCACAATGTTCGCAACTGCAAAACTCTTCGGCTGTTGTGGTTTGAGTTTCACCACAGTGTACGCAATAGACTTTTTTAAGTTCAGGCTGGGTCTGTACCAGTTCGATTTCATCTTGCATCAATCCTTGAGCAACTAAGTTTTGCGCCATCTGCCACAAAAAAATTTCATCACCACACACCACGGCATGTAACCCTGCATGTGCCTGTTGTAACTGGTCTTTGAGTTCATCTGAAAATGTGTCTGAACTGGCAAGCAATGTTGGACATGCTGCGAACTGCTCGCTGAGCTGCTGTGCCTCTGGGGAATGGGTATGCTGTAAAATCAGCAGGTATTGCCCGTGTACAGGTTGAAGTTCCTGTATCTGCCGATAGCTCGGAGTGCTAAGCATTGCTTCTTGCATGGCAGTTACTCCAATGAATAAATTAATATAATCAAATATTTAAATTATTTTATTTTTTCGATCAATTCCCTTTAAAACATACCTCCAAGGGGGTAATGCAACTTCGTGGAATTTTAAAAAGCAAAAAACCAGTCATCAACTTGACTGGTTTTGAAAGCGTTGGAGAATATCCTCTGTATCTGCTCGTGCCAGAGGTCATCCACAACCTGCGTGGTCTTTGCTGAATGTTGTTTTTGCAACACTATTGATTTAATGCCGATATTGAACAGGTTTTGTGGATGACAAAGTTTTTGGTTACTTTTTTAAAAAAGTAACATCACTGCTAAAACTTCCTTGATGTACTCACCACCAGATGCCGAGTTGTTAGCATTCATAGATAAGGCAATGTAGATAAAAACCTATACAAGATATTGAAAATAAATGCACTGTGATGACTCATTAGAACTCTAAGTTATATTCAAAGATCAACGGACTATGTCTTGCACTTCGATTGAAATATATTTCAATCTCGTTCAGGTTCGACCTGAGAAGCACTGCTTCGCAAGGCTTTCGGGAAAAGTAGGCAAAACCATTTGTCATCCACAAAACCTGTTCAACGTCAGCATCTATTTAATTACATCGCAAAAACAATATATTGTATAAACCACGCAGGTTGTGGATGACGTTCTACACAAGCAAATACCAACGAAGATGACAAAGAAAGAATCTGATTTAAAAAAATTATTCTTTCTCGCTCTCCACAACACCTACCCCACTTTTTTCTGCGGCACTTCAGGCGTATCCGTCAAATAAGCTTCAAGCGAATCATCCAGTGCATCCAACCACGGCGTATGATGCGGTGCTGCCAACGTGCCTGTAATCGCTGAACGGTAAATATGATCGCGGAAAGTCATGATGTTTTCTTTTTTATGCTTTTTCCATTCAAGGAAAATCAGACGCATCGCTTCAATATCAAAGGTTGGATAATCCGTTGCCTCGATCAACTCTAAAATATAATCGCCCTGAAATTTATACATTTGCCCCGCTTCCGTCAGGGTTTTCTCCTCTTCATGCCATGCCAATGTATGTGCCTGCATCTCTGGAAAACTTGGCAATGTCATACGATTTAAAATAATGTCGCGTACATACCATGCCTGTGCATCGAACATATTGAAGGTGTACCACTGATCTTGCATACCCAAATAAAACAGTTTCGGATTTTTCTCCCAAACCACACCTTTATATAAACCAAGTGGATACAAACGGTTATCGGTTTTTAAACGAATGGACTCTGCCATAAACGGGAAATGGTGCAAATAGCCTGTACATAGAATAATGGCATCAACTTCGGCACGGCTGCCATCGGCAAAGTAAGCATGCGTCTGATCGACTCGCAATAACTTCTGACGTTCTGACCAGTTTTCTGGCCATTTGTAGCCCATTGGACTGTTGCGGTAGCAGCTAATGATCTGTTTTGCGCCATATTTATAGCATTGTGAACCAATGTCTTCCGCAGAATAACTACTACCAACGACGAGAACCGTTTTATCTTTAAATTCAAGTGCATCTCTAAAATCATGCGCATGTAAAATGCGCCCACCAAAGGTTTTAAAGCCATCATATTCAGGCACTTTAGGGGTCGAGAAATGCCCACTCGCCACCACAACATAATCAAAAATTTCGGTATAAACGACATCTTGGTTATGGTCATGTACACTGACTGAAAACTGCTGCGTTTGTTCATTAAACTCAATATGACGCACAGCACTATTGAAACGGACATAACGACGCACATTAGCCTTTTCTACACGCCCTTTAATATAGTCCCAAAGCACTGCACGCGGAGGATACGAGCCAATCGCTTTGCCAAAATGTTCATCGAAACTATAGTCCGCAAACTCAAGCGCCTCTTTCGGCCCATTTGACCATAAGTAACGATACATGCTGCCATGTACAGGTTCTCCATTTTCATCAATTCCTGTACGCCATGTGTAATTCCATAAACCACCCCAGTCCGCCTGTTTTTCAAAACAGACGATTTCTGGAATATCTGCACCTTTTGCCTGTGCTGATTGAAACGCTCGTAACTGTGCCATCCCACTTGGACCCGCACCGATGATTGCAACTCGTGTCATGGCTGTATCCCCATGTAATTTATTTTAAAAAGTGACAGTGCTTAGCACCATGCAATTAACATAGGACGAAGTTGCGGGTCGTGAAATTCCTAAGATGGGGTATTACAAATGAGATACTGCGCATCAATAAATTGTACTCATGATTCATTCCTCTCATTTACTGTTATTTAAAGTTACATGCATTTACTTTGATTCCAAATTCAATTGGTATACCTATACCTGCACTATGCTGCATATCAATAATTGACAGATATTTTCCTGCTAATGAAATCTCCTCTGCTTTTCTATAAAGGTGGCTATAATTAGGAAAATTATCACTAAAAAAAGAATAATCCTGTTTATTTTTACCATTAAGCTGATCTAAATTGACATGATAGTTAAAATAATCTCTTCGTTTCCCATCTCGATTCAAATTTCCGCTTTTTGATAAATCTCTAAGATTTTCTTTTAATCTCTCATCAATAGAATATTGATCACAGCATAAGAAAGGATCGATAAAATCATAATAACTTAGATTCAGTATATATTTTGAATTTTCAAAATCACCTTCAGGCCAAAAACGACTAACATATTTTTCTACTCGTCGCATTCTTTTATCAGGGAGACCTTTTGCTTTATAAAAAATCATAGATGAAACTGGGAAGACTTCTGCATAGGTATGATAACCATCGTAAGTGATCATAATAATGGTGGAAGTTGGCGTAATATAAGGATCTAAAATGTCATAGACACGTTTTGTCGTCTTTTTATACTGTTTTAATTCTTCATCTAAAACACCATTATAATTTGCAGGTAATTTAACCTTTTTCCCATCTGCAAAAATCTCTAAACTATTTTTTACTCCAGCAATCACATTAAAATTTTCTATAAATGATTTATTGCGATCTGAATTTTTAATGATCTTAATTAACATATCCATATCTTTAATATCATATTTTGATATATAAACATATCCAGTTCCAGCATCATAATCCGTATCTGGCTCAGGTCGATATATCTCCCAAGCCCGATCCACAATCAATTTTTTTGCATACTGGACTTTTAAAGAATTCATTTGAGTTAAATCTAAACTTTTATAAGAATAGCAATATTTATTTTTAGCAGATATAAATATATAAATTAAACATATTAAAAATATAATACATAATATTCCATAACCTAATTTTCTCATTAATGATTCCTTTTATGATTTACTAATTTATTTGGTCTCACCTTCTCCACTTCATTAAACAAACTTAATTTCTGATTCATATAATTCACTACACTCGAAATCTACTGCTTAAAGGTCATATATATTTATAAATCTACATCACTAAGATATGCTTTGATCTGCGCTAAGGTCAGTGTCTGTCGAGTATTCATGATTTATTCTCTACTGTTATTTATTGAGATTTCTTATGATTTAAATGAACAACATATTGCTGTAAAACAGGCTTAACCCGACTTTGTATTAATTGCCAGTCTTTTAAATTTGACCGTCTATAACGCACAACGACTTTTGCTTTAAAGTCAGGTAACAATAAAAAATTGTGTTCACAATTTGGTCTGCGTGCAAGATTGGCACAGTAAATAACTGCTGTTACATGACCCTGATTATTTTTATGCATATAGATATCTTCAGAAACACCATAATCAGGTATTTGATCTAACCTATATTCAGACAACCCATACAATTCTTTACCTGTGGCATGATAATTAGATGTAGGATAGGATTTTTTTGTCATAATACTCCCCCACAATGCATCTAAGTCTAATCCGCCACTACGCCGCCCTGCATTGATATTGACTCGTAACCACTTACTATCATTTCGGTCATGTTCAACTCGATATAGGTCTCTAGATTTTGGTGGAGTTTTATAATAAGGCTCATATAGCATGCCATCGGTATAACGCATTTCAAAACTCACGTCTGCCATGACGGAGTCATAGGTTTCTGGTCGTTTTTTATACGCTTTTTTCTCTTCTTCTGTACCGCCCCATAGATCAGGCGAGTCATCATATTCCCAAACTTTAAAAATAGTTTGAGGTAACTTGACAGGCTTTCCACCCAAGTTCCCAACCCAATACTCTAAGCCATATTGGTCTTTAGGAATTTCAAATTTTGGTTTGTCTGAGTTTTTTTCTTTTGAATCGCTGACGGATTTAGATGCCTGATCGCAGGCAGTCAATATACAAGATAAAATCAAAAGTCCGAGTATTTTGAATGTTTGATTGGTCAACGGATGCATCAGCAACATGAAATTTTCCCAAAAATAAAATCCACTGCCTGTTATTGAGTGGATTGTGATTTATAATCATGAAACAGCTTTTATTGTTATTTTTTAGTCTCTTTTACGGCTAAAACAGCACAAAAGAATCTCTAAACCGTTATAAAAGCAGTCTATTTAAGAAATGCGTTAACATTATAGATTATTTTAATTTATTTTTTTAATGATATTGAATCAATAATGGGTTCAGGCATCTGCTCCGCAGTGCGCCAAATCACACCTTCAACTGCCAAAATCATATCGCTTTCTGAGTAAACGCCCCAACCGAGATCCTGCACCCAAACCACCTGCTCACCATCGAGCAAGATTCGGTAAATCACATCAAAGATTCCTTTTTGATTCAGCGCATCTTGCACAGATGACCAGACATAAGGGGCATCATCTGGGTGAATCATCTGCCCAAAACGAGGCGTATTGAGTAACTCTGTTGGAGCATAGCCTGTCACGTCCACACAGCCATCACTCAGATATTCCATCGTCCAGTCAAAATCATTGCGTGAACGGTACAGCATCATCGGTAAGCGCTTGATCAGATCATTCAGGCTGCGCTGCTGTGCCGATTGTCGATATTGCTGTTTAATTTTTTCAGTATGATCGGAGAGCAACAAACACCAATAATACTGCTGTGTCTCAGGCTGGCTCACCAAATAATTGGCGGAGAGTTCAAACCAACGTAAATTCTGCTGTGCATCCCTCAGGCGAATCCGACAACTTTCCGTAAGCTGTGGTGAACTCAGCAGACTTTTCAGTTTATGCACATCTTCTGGATATAAAGACAAACTCAGGTCTTGCATGTCACTTTGGCTAAAATGCTGCCACGTAATATTACTTTTATAAATATTGAGGTATTGGTCGACAATCAGTACCGCTTCGGCGAAACGATCAAATACAGGTGACCAATAGCTGTGTAACAACTGCAAGGGATAAACCTGTGCGGGACGGCGAAACAGTTTCAGCATAGTCACCTCAACTTCGCAATGATTTCAGATGCTGATGCGCCCACACGGACAATTCCAAACGTGAATGCACACTAAGTTTACGCAGCAAGCTTTTGACATAGACTTTGACCGTACCATCACTAATGCCGAGTTCGCGTGCAATCAGTTTATTATTCAGTCCCTTGGCAATCAGCAACAAGGTTTCTTTTTCCCTTACGGTCATGTCCGCCAAATCCTGTTGTTCTTGTTGTTCAATTTCCCAAGATTCGGTTTCACTGAGCTGCGGCTGCACACGGCGCACTTGTCGCGCCAAAATATTCACGCCTTGCCCATGTAAAATGATCTGTCCATCCAAGACATCATGCAATTTTTGCAAAATCACCTCGGGCAAGGTGTCCTTTGGCAAAAAGCCATTTGCCCCCAATTGAATCGCATCAATCACCACTTGTTCATCTTCACAAGCTGTTAAGATAATGACTTTAAGTTCCTGATCGGTCTGACGAATGTGCTTTAAAATCTCCAAGCCCGATTCATTTGGCATTTGCAAATCGAGCAGCACCACATCAGGATACTGTTCAGATAAGCCCTGCAAAAACTCTGCGCCCGAAGCATATTCGGCAAGCACATCATAACCCTGTTCCTGCCGAATAATGTCTGCAACTCCACGGCGAAATAACGCATGATCATCGACAATACTGACTTTACACATGACGACCTTCCTCTAATGTTGTTCCAAAAGCAATATGACGCAGGTGCCTTGCGGCTGATTAGCAACAAAACGTAGTTCTGCGCCAATCCGTTCCGCCCGTTCCTGCATAATTTCTAAACCAAAACTGTCACTACGTTTATTTTGTAACTGAATGCCACGCCCATTGTCACAAATACAGATTTGCAATGCCCCCGAATTCAAATACTCAATGCGTACCTGCGCGCTCGAAGCATGAGAATGCCGCACGATATTGCTCAGGCTTTCCCGAATAATGTAGAGCAGTTGCATGGCATGTTTGGCGCTGACTTTGAAATGTGCCACCCGATTGTCCAATTCAAAGGAAATACTGGACTGGTGAGAAAACTCATCCATGACTTTATTCAGTGCCGAAGCAAAATCCAGTTCTTGATAGGCCAAGCGTGAGGCGGTAATTAGCTCGCGTGTCTGCTGATAGGCGTAGTGAGTATAACTGGCAAGGTCTTCACTGAGTGGTAACAAGGCACTATAAGCTGACTGGTTTTTACACAGGCTATGCAACTGTGCCGACTTCAAGCGTAAAAAGCCCAAGACTTGTGCAATGCTGTCATGCAGTTCTGCGGCAAATTCACGGCGTTCTTTGAGTAAAATCGCCTGTCGTTTTTGTTGTTGCTCAATCCAATGCTGAAAGCCTTGTTGCAAGGCATCATCCAGTTGTTGCAGATAATGTTGCATATCACGATCAACCGTATTCGTCTGCTGCACATAGACCCGCCAGACCACCACTTCTTGTCCGAGTACCAACAAACGTGCCTGATGGTTTTGAATCTGTAGCAAGTTTTCAAGCTTAGACTGTGCATAGTAAGTTTGATTCAGTAAAACCGACTGAATCTGGTTTAAATCCTGTCGCTCAAGTTGAGTCTCTTGAGCATGGTAAATAAAACATTCCTGCGTAAATGGATAGCACAACACAAGGCACAGTTTTGGCACATGCTGCATTGCAAAAGTGCCATTGAGCTGCTGTTGCAGGTCATGCAGTAACTCAGGCAATTGTGAATTGGGTTGCTCGACACGGGCAATATTCAGCATGAGTCGAAACAGCAGACTTTCATATCGTGCAGCAAAGAGTTGCTGTTGCAGCGAGGTTTCTGCTGCATCTGTCGCTGTACGGCGCTTGTGCCAGACCTGTGACCAAGACTGCCAAGCTTTCATTGCCGCTCCGTATCGTATTGCCCAATCCACTGCATCTTTGCCCCATTTTTATTCTTAATAGTTATAAAATTTGAGCATTATTCATGCCAAAATCAGGCTTTACCTCATTGGGGGTAATCATTCTGGGCAATTGTGATCTGTTTTTGAACTGGCGATATTGAATTTCATTCAGGCATGGCGACAGGCAAATCTGCATGTGGTGATGCGAGTGAGGACAACAGCGCAAAGGCAATGCATATGGGCAATTTACCACAACATCTCTCAGTCGAAACTGAGCAGTTTTTCCATTTACAGGTTCCGCTGCAACAGATTCAGTTACGGGTTGATCCGCAATCGGCTCTGCTGTTGTCACTTGAAGCTCAAGATGAATTAGAACTGAATCTTCCAGCAGGTCAAGGGATCGAAATCTTGGTGCGAAATGCACACGGTAAAATCCAGTTACCCTTGCTACAACTGGTTAGCCCCAATGGCATTATCAGTATTGGAACAGCCGTACAAACGCTTGAACAACTTGTACAACAAGACAGCGTTGCTCAGCGTCTTAAAGACCAATTGCAAAAATTTAAGATTACTCAAACCGATTTAGACGTGGTGCTTCGCATACAACAGACTGAACATGTCCGTTTTCGTACTGCCGAAAACAGTGCCGTGATTTTACTGAACACTGGCAAAAACATGTCAGTTGATCAGCAAGATGTGATTGATGAAGTTCAAGCCATCATCCATAAAGCCAAAGCCCAAACTGAATACTTACCTGCACCACTGGCACAGCCGATTCAGGAGATCCGCGTGGGCAAAGCCAGTGCCAAAACCTATAGCGTCAAGGCAGGACAATGGATTCAGATTATTGATGTGTCAGGCAAGCAGTGTTCAGACTTTCTCGCCTTCGATGCAAAAGCATTGGAACATGGTCAGGAAATCGGACTGGATGCTGTTGCAACTCGCACCCTACTTGGACACAGCACCCCAACGCCTGGCATTCACTCACGCTTTTATGGCACAGACATGCAAGCCTTGGTTGAGGTGGTTCAAGACACCGTGGGGCGACATGATATGTTCCTGACTGCATGTAGCCCGAAATTTTATGAAGACAGTGGCTACTTTGGACACATCTCCTGTACCGACAACTTTAATCGTATTTTAAGTCCACTCGGCTTGAGTCCTAAAGCCGCATGGCCTGCGATCAATTTTTTCTACAACACCCAAGTTGAAGCTTGCGGCAGCATCAGCATGGACGAACCGTGGTCACGTGCAGGCGACTATATTTTGCTACGTGCACACAAAGACCTGCTCTGTGCTTCATCGGCATGCCCTGACGACATCGACCCATCCAACGGTTGGGTTCCGAGTGATATTCATGTGCGAATTTATGCCGAATCCGAACAATTTTCACGTTCCCAACTGTACCGTATTCATCCTGAGGAGATGCCCCGCATGACCAAACAAAGTGGCTTTCATTCACGTATTGCTGCACTAACCTCGCACCTCGTTGAATATCATGGGTATTGGGTGGCTGATGAATATCATGGTTGGGGAGCCAAAGCCGAGTATCTGGCGTGTCGTGAACGTGTGGCAATGATCGACCTTACCGCTTTACGCAAATTTGAAATTACAGGGCCTGATGCCGAGAGTTTCTTGCAATACATGCTGACGCGCAATGTCCGCAAACTCGCAATTGGTGAAATTGTCTATTCTGCGATTTGCCTTGAAACAGGCGGCATGCTTGATGACGGTACGATTTTCCGTTTGGGGGAAAACAACTTTCGCTGGGTCTGTGGTGATGAATACACAGGCACATGGCTGAAACAAAAAGCGCAACAACTCGGTTATCGGGTCAGTATTCGACATTCTTCAGATCAGATTCACAATGTTGCTGTGCAAGGACCTCGCAGCCGTGAGCTACTCAAGCAACTGATCTGGACACCTGAACATCAACCCGACCTCGACCAACTGGCATGGTTTCATTTCACGCTCGGACGTTTGGGCAATGCCCAAGGCATTCCTGTCATGGTGTCACGCACAGGCTACACTGGCGAACTAGGTTTTGAAGTGTGGTGTCATCCGACTCATGCTGAACAGATTTGGGATGCAATCTGGTCGGCAGGACAAGCTTTTGAAATTGCACCGATGGGTTTTGCTGCGCTAGATATGCTGCGCATCGAAGCAGGTCTAATTTTTGCACAACATGAGTTCGATGCTCAAACCAATCCTTTTGAAGCAGGTATTGGTTTTACCGTTCCATTAAAAAGTAAAGAAGAAGACTTCTTGGGTAAGCAAGCCATGCAAAATCAGACCGCACAAAGTCGGCACAAATTGGTGGGCTTGGTTTTAGAACAAAATGAAGCAGCTGAACATGGTGACCTGATTTATGTCGATCGTTACCCAGTCGGTGTCGTCACCAGTGCCACCAATTCCCCTTTACTTAAAAAACAGATTGCACTGTGTCGGGTTGCCCCGCAATACGCCAGTGCTGAAACCACTTTAGAAATTGGCAAACTCGACGGGCAAAAGAAACGCCTGAAAGCCAAAGTGGTCAATTTACCGTTTTACGATCCTGAACGTACTCGGGTTCGTGCCTAAGTTTTTTAATTCTCCTGATTGCCGAGTGTGAACTGGGCAATCTGCAAAAAATGGATGTTTTGTTTCGGCAAAACGCAACGTATTGTGATCATTACACGAGGAGAGAAATATGAATATCCGTTCTATTTCGAGCTTAGTATTGGGTTGTTTATTGTTGTCGCCACACTTTGCACAGGCAGCAGAAACAGCAACATTGAACCAAACATCGACCTCATGGGTCATGACATCGATCGTCTTTGTCATGATCATGTTTATTCCAGGGTTGGCTTTGTTTTACGGCGGTATGCTGCGCAGTAAAAACGTCCTGTCAATCTGTACCCAGTTTTTTGCCTTTGCAGGCATTATCGGGCTGATGTGGATTACCCATATTTACAGCATGATTGTCGATACTACAGGCATGCAAGAAGGAACATTTAACCTTGCCAGTTTTGTCGGTGGTTTCGATAAAGCCTTTATGCATGGAGTGACCGACCAGTCGTTAATGGGCGATATTCCTGAATATGTGACCTCGGTGTTTGGTATGACCTTTGCCATGATTACCCCTGCAATTGTCGTGGGTGGCTATGCAGAACGGATGAAGTTTAGTGCCATGGTCATTTTTGTGATTTTATGGACAACGATTGTTTACGCACCTATGGCACACATGGTCTGGGGCGGTGTCGGTTCTGCCATGCACAACTGGGGAGTACTCGACTTTGCAGGCGGGACAGCCGTACATATCAACTCAGGCATTGCCGCACTGGTTGGTGCGATGATCATCGGACGTCGTAAAGACTGGAAAACTCAAAATATTGCCCCACACAACTTGGTCTACACCTTCATCGGTGCAGGTTTACTTTGGGCAGGCTGGTTTGGTTTCAATGTCGGTTCGGCACTGGCAGCCAATGCAAGTGCAGGCTTAATCATGATGAATACCCAAGTCGCAGCGTGTGCAGGCATTGTAGGCTGGATGATCATTGAAAAAGTGCTCGACAGACACACCACCTCATTAGGGCTTGCTTCTGGTGCAATTGCAGGTTTGGTCGGTATTACGCCTGCGGCGGCTTATGTTGGCGTATTTGGTGCAGCAGCCATCGGACTAATCACAGGCATGGTGTGCTTCTACGCAGTCACTCGCCTTAAAAATGTACTCAATATTGATGACTCTCTTGATGTCTTTGCCTTACACGGTATTGGCGGGATGGTTGGCGGAATTTTAACGGGTATCTTTGCTTCACCACTCTTGGGCGGCAATATCACAGGTCTTGATTTTGGTACACAGTTTATTGCGCAAATGATTGGAATTGTGGTGACAGTCGTCTATAGCGCAGTCTGCACATGGGGCATTTTCAAAGTGATTGAATTAACCGTTGGCCTACGTGTTTCACATGAACAAGAGGAAAAAGGTCTTGATCTCAGCGATCATAACGAGCGTGCCTATAACTAAAACTCAGTTATTATTTCTTTCGGGCAGAGGGTTACTTCTGCCCGATTTTTTTGCGCTAATTGGTTGCACACACTGAATACCTTCTGATTTATGCACATTTTTTGTCCTCTCTTTGTCACACTTTTAATCTATTTCACATCCACACCACCCTAAATAAGCATTTGATTTATAAATTATTTTATTAAATTAAGATTTTATAAAATCTGGTACAAGAATTGCTTATAACCAAAATGAAATTAATATTCTTTAAAAGAATATTTAAAAATAATCCGCATCTCGCTTATTTATCGCAAAACAGGAGGGATCTATGAATTCCCGTTCTTTGATTCAACTGGCTTTGGGGAGCCTGCTGTTTACCCCTGTCTACGCATTTGCTGCCGATGCACCCTTCGATGCTGCATCTACCGTTTGGGTCATGATTTCAGCGATTTTAGTACTGATCATGTTTATTCCAGGATTGGCACTATTTTATGGCGGGATGATTCGCTCTAAAAACATCCTGTCCATTTTCTCGCAGTTTTTTGCCATCGCAGCTGTTGTCGGTATTTTATGGGTCAGCTTTGTTTACAGCTTTGCAGCTGATACCACAGGCATGACCGAAGGTTCCCTCAATCTACACAGTTTTGTTGGGGGCTTTGGCAAAGCCTTTATGGTCGGGATTAATGAAAATACGTTAATTGCAGGTGTGCCCGAATATGTACTTGCAGTGTTTGGGATGACTTTTGCCATGATTACCCCTGCAATTGCCGTTGGTGGTTATGCAGAGCGCATGAAGTTTAGCGCAGTGGTTTTATTTGGCGCTCTTTGGCTCATTCTTGTGTATGGCCCACTGGCACACATGGTTTGGGGTGGTGCTGGTGCCATCATGCACAACTGGGGTGTCCTCGACTTTGCAGGTGGTACAGCGGTACATATCAACTCTGGGGTTGCAGCCTTGGTCGGTGCACTCATTCTCGGCAAACGTAAAGGCTGGCCAAATACCTCTATGCCACCACACAATCTAGTCTTTACCATGATTGGTGCTGCGCTACTTTGGGCGGGCTGGTTTGGTTTTAATGTCGGCTCGGCACTGGCAGCTAATACTACAGCGGGTCTTGTCCTCATGACCACCATGATTGCAACATGCGGTGGAATCGTCGGCTGGATGTTCATTGAAAAAATGGTGGCTGGTCACGTTACTTCATTGGGTCTCGCATCTGGCGCGATTGCGGGCTTGGTGGGTATCACCCCTGCCGCAGCTTATGTCGGTGTATTCGGTGCGATTGCTGTCGGTATGATCACCAGTGTTTGCTGTTTCTTCGCAGTCACTGGTTTAAAACGTAAATTTGGTTTTGACGATGCACTCGATGTCTTTGCCTTGCATGGTATTGGCGGTATGGTCGGTGGCGTGCTCACAGGTATTTTTGCTGCACCGTCTTTAGGCGGTAACATTGCCAATTTAGCCATCGGCTCACAAGTTGTTATCCAGCTTATGGGAATTGGTTTAACCGTTGTCTATTGTGGTTTCTTTACATGGCTCATTTTGACTGTTATTGATAAAACGATCGGTTTACGTGTCAGCGCTGAAGAAGAACAGCAAGGACTTGATGTTAGCGATCACAATGAGAAAGCCTATAATCCTTAATCGCTTGTTATAGTGGGCTATGCCGCTCTTAAATTAAACCTCATAAAAAAATCCTCTCACATGGAGAGGATTTTTTATGTCTGACTTATGCCGCAACTGTAGCAGGCACACCGCTATGGAAACGGAACGTATCATCTGGACTTTGAATTAGATTTTTCTCTACTTCACGAATCTGAGCAATCCGCTGCTGAATATCCTCTTCAGGATTTTTCATTTTCGCAGTTTTTGCCACATCGAGCGCAAGCGCTAAATAGTCTTCATAATGGCGTGACTCAGACTTAAGCAAATAACGATAATAACGCCCTAATTCTTCATCCACCAAGGGTGCCAAAGCATAGAAACGCTCACAAGAACGCGCTTCCACAAATGCCCCGATAATCAGAACATCGATTAAAGCCTCAGGCTCATAGGTACGGATTTCTTTACGCAAACCACCTGCATAACGCCCTGCACTGACCGCTTTCCATTCCTGACCACGCTTTGCCATGAACTCCAACACCTGTTCATAATGCAGCATTTCTTCACGAACCAACTGTGCCAGTTTTACTTGCAAATCGGTAAAGAAGCTATAGCGAAACATCAGGTTCATGGCTGTGCCCGCAGCCTTCTTTTCACAGTTGGCATGGTCTTGCATCAACAACTCTAGGTTATTGAGTGCTTCATCCAGCCATGCTTTGGGTGTTTCACAACCCAAAAAACCGATCACTGGCTGCATCAATTCGTCATAATCTGGTGTAGACATTATGCACTCGCTGCCTGAATTGCCGCTTTCATTTGCTGTACGGCTTGTTCTAAGCCCACAAATACGCTGTCTGCAATAATTGAATGTCCGATGTTCAATTCATGAATTTGTGGAATTGCTGCAATTGGTGCCACATTTTCCAAGTTCAAACCATGTCCTGCATTGACCACCAAGCCTTTTGATGCCGCATATTCAGCGCCCTGAATAATACGTTGCAATTCGTGCTGCTGTGCTTCGGGAGTTTCTGCATCGGCATAAGCACCTGTATGTAGTTCAATGGTTGGTGCACCACAGGCAACCGCTGCATCAATTTGAGCAACATCCGCATCAATAAACAATGACACATCGCAGCCAATTGCTGTCAGTTCTTGGGTAGCGGCTTTGACATGTTCAAAGTTACCCACAACATCTAGACCGCCCTCTGTAGTCAATTCCTGACGTTTTTCAGGAACAAAGCACACGTGATGAGGCTGAATTTCTTTGGCAAATGCCACCATTTCATCGGTCACAGCCAGTTCCAAGTTCATACGTGTTTTTAAAGCTGGGCGCATGCGGCGTACATCATCATCCTGAATATGACGACGATCCTCACGCAAATGCAAAGTAATTCCTTCTGCACCTGCTTGCTCACAAATCAGTGCAGCTTTGACAGGATCAGGATATTGAGTTCCGCGAGCTTGTCTTAAAGTCGCGACATGGTCAATATTTACACCCAGTAAGGCAGCCATAACGTATTTCCTATTTAGTTCTGAACTTAACGATGCTGTATCCACAACTGCCGACTTTTTAAGGGTCGATCACCCAAAAGTGCGGTTATCATTTGTCGGTAAAGCTTGGTGAGACATTGTAACTGCTGTGCAGAAAAATCCCTACCCTGAATATGTGTTTGCATGCTTAAAATTAGCTCGCCTTGCAAACTTGCTGAACTTCGGCTGACGACAGGTAAAAAACCTTCTGTCAGTTGAAATTGATAATGTGCATTCGGCAGCACATCATTTTGGTTGGCATCTTTTGAAAAGTCGATTGCATAGCCTAATTCTTGTAATAATACATGCTCAAACTGACGTAAAATCTGCTTTAAAAATAGAGGTTTTTCTGCTTCGGTTTGCAGATTTAAATGCTGTAAATTTTGGACTGCCGATGCATATTGCAAAAAACTCTGCGGCAAGGCTTCTTCTAATGGGCAGAGTCGTAAAATCAATTCATTCAGATAAAAGCCACAAAAGAAAGCATCCCCTTGAAAAAAAATCGGTTGGGACTGAATTTCCAGATGACTAAAGTTTTTTAATTCTGATTTGCCAGAAGCCTGTAAGCGTAATGGCTGATATTGTGGCGGCGAATTTTGTCGCAATACGCCATCTATTCGCCCATATTCTTGACTAAAGATATGAACAATCTGACTACGTTCGCGGTATTTTCGGTGATGAATGAGATACCCATGTAAGACTTCATTGCGCATGAAACTGTTTAATTTTTCTCTTGATCTTTTTGTTTTTCTTGATCGTTAGATTTGTCTTTATCATCATCCCCATCAGGGGTTACAGCACGCACAACAGCGGCTGTTCCTTTAACCACACCTTTGGTGGTTTTATAAGCAACTTTAACGGGAACAGTCACAATACTAGTAATACACCCCTGCAATAAAATTACAGTTGCTAAAATAATACCTATTCGTATCATGCTGTTCCCCTCTTATAGCGAAGCAATTAAATATCGCTATAACCTAAACTTTTCAATGCACGTTCATCATCAGACCAGCCACCTTTGACTTTCACCCAAAGTGTCAGCATGATTTTCTGTTCGAACATTTTTTCCATATCAACACGTGCATCCATACCAATACGTTTCAGTTTTGCACCTTTATCACCAATGACAATGGCTTTTTGACCTTGGCGTTCTACAAAAATGGTCGCATCAATATAAGTACATGCTGGTTTCAAACGACCTGTTTTTTCATGTACGGTCGGTTCTTCGGTACGGAAAGACTCGATCTGCACAGTCAAATCGTAAGGAAGTTCTTCCCCCAATTGACGCATGATTTTTTCACGGATGATTTCACTTGCCAAGAAACGCTCTGAACGATCAGTAATTTGGTCTGGTGAATACAATGGCTCAGAAAATGGCAAATAGCTTTCGATCGTATCGCGTAAATGATCAAGGTTTGCACCACGTAATGCAGAAACAGGAACAATTTCTGCAAACTTCATCAGCTTAGTACGCTCTTGAATCAAAGGTAACAGTGATTTTTTATCTTCAAGCGTATCGACTTTATTGATGACCAAAATGACAGGCATCTGCGCATTTTGTAATTTTTCAAGGACAAGATCATCATTCTGTGTCCATTTTTGTGCATCAACCACAAATAGCACAAGATTCACATCACGCAATGCTGAATGTGCAGCACGGTTCATCATTTTATTGATGGCGCGGACTTCTTTTTTATGCATCCCTGGGGTATCAACATAAACCGCTTGTGACTTTTCACGAGTGTCAATACCGATAATTTTATGGCGTGTTGTTTGTGGTTTACGTGACGTAATTGACAGCTTTTGTCCTAGCAAGTGATTCATGAGAGTCGACTTGCCGACATTCGGACGTCCAACAATTGCTACAAAACCACTTCTGAAGTCAGCAGGCAGCGCGGCACTTTGTGAACTAAAAAATTGATTGATCAAATCAGAATTTTCAGGGTTCACAGGTTGATCGTCTTGTTGATCAGATGACATCGTCATGCTGTTTTTTGCTCCAATAATTTTAAAATTTCAGCCGCTGCAGACTGCTCTGCAAAACGTCGGCTGCTACCTTCACCCAGTGTTATTGGAAAATCTTCCACTTTGCACACAACTTTGAAATGCTGATTCGGCGCATCGCCTTGAATATCCGTCACTTCATACACAGGTAAAGGTTTTTTGTGTGCTTGTAAATATTCTTGTAAACGCGACTTTGGATCTTTGAGCTGGTCCGTTGGTTCAATATGACTAAAATAAGGTGCATACCATTTTAGAACAATTTTTTTCAGAACCTCTAAATCAGCACAATCCAGATAAATCGCGCCAATAATGGCCTCAACTGTATCTGCTAAGATAGATTCTCGATGATGTCCACCTGATTTTAACTCACCCGTACTCATAATCATATACTGGCTGAGTTTCAAATCATTGGCGATCTTTCCTAAAGCTTCTTGTCTGACCAATGTTGCTCGCATTCTCGTCAGACGCCCTTCATTTTCATGCGGATAGGCATGATAAAGGTAATGTGCGATCATCATACCCAACAATGAATCGCCTAGAAACTCTAGGCGCTCATAGTTATATTTGTGACTCACCGAGCGATGAGTTAAAGCAAGCTGTAATAATTCAGGCTGTTTAAACTCATAACCGATGTACTGAGCTAAGCGAAAATTACTTAGCTTTGACTGTCCTTTGATCAAAATCTTTCTCGAAGCTTAAAACTAAATCAATATTGAATAACAAATGGCTACGTATTTGATAGCTTTTTGCTACATGTAATTGTCCACCATCATTAGATACTTTGGCAATATTTTCCATCTTTAAATCATTGATGTTATTTCTTGACAAATTATCATTCATATTTGAAATAAATTTAGAAGGTGTCAGATTTGAATCATTTTCTAGCAAGGTCGATTCGATTTGCTTATTGATGATGTGGTCATCCCAATAAGCAGGCCAAATTGCCACGACGATCTTTAAAATCATTGACGCGACAATTACCCCTAGTAGAAAAGTACTATACGATGCCCCATGTTGAAATTTACGCATTTTTATTATCCATAATCCAGATTATTCAGGTTGGTTTTTAACTGATTTTACCATTTCGAGAAAAACTTGGAAGATGTAAACCTGGTTCTTTATGCATCCAAACATAAAAAGCTCGTCCAGTTAAGTTTTCTTCAGGTACAAATCCCCAAAAACGACTATCTGCACTTTCATCACGGTTATCGCCCATCGCAAAATAATGTCCTTGAGGAACGGTCACCTCCCAAGCCTTACCATCACTTTGTACAAAAGTCTTATTCAGATTGGCAACAAATGGAATCGCACTCGCCTGATTTTGACTCATTGCATAATTGTATTGCTCAATTAAAGGGTCACGACCTTCCAAATGACGAACCAAATGCTTATGCGTACCTAAGGTTTCATAGGTATATTTTGGCTGAAATGACGACAACTGATCTTTTTCACGACTAAATGGCGTGACTGTTGTTGCAACAGCCTGACCATTAATAAATAGTTTGCCATCATGATAAGCCACACGATCGCCCGGTAAACCCACCACACGTTTAATATAGCTAATGCTAGGTTGTAATGGATAACGGAAAACGATCACTTCGCCACGTTGGGGTTCCCCGACATTAATCACTTTTTTATTGATCAAAGGCAAGCGAATGCCATAATCAAATTTATTGACCAAAATAAAATCACCTGTTTCTAAGGTTGGTACCATAGAATCAGACGGAATATTAAATGGTTCATATAAAAATGAACGCAGGATCAGAACAGCTGCTAATACTGGCCAAAAATCATAAGCCCATGTAATAATGACGTTTTCATAGCCTCGCCCTTTATTGGCTCTTTGCTTGAGTTTGACTTTATCGAGTACCCAAACAAAAAACAAAATCAAGGTAACGGGAACGAGGATCAAATTAAAATCAAAATCCATGGACTTTTCCTAAAGACACTTACTTTTTATCAACTTGTAAAACGGCTAAGAAGGCTTCTTGTGGGATTTCAACACTTCCCACCTGCTTCATACGCTTTTTACCTTCTTTTTGTTTCGCAAGCAATTTTTTCTTACGGGATACGTCACCACCATAACATTTTGCCAACACATTCTTACGCATTGCTTTCACAGTTGAACGCGCAATAATCTGCGCACCAATCGCTGCCTGAATTGCAACATCAAACATTTGACGTGGAATCAATTCTTTCATTTTTTCAACGAGAGCATTACCACGGTAACGGGCATCATTACGATGACAAATCATAGCTAAAGCATCGACTTTATCGCCATTAATCAAGACATCAACTTTCACCAAGCTTGCGCTTTCGAAACGTACAAAGTTGTAATCTAAAGATGCAAAACCACGTGAACATGATTTCAAGCGGTCAAAGAAGTCCATGACCACTTCAGCCATTGGAATATCAAAGGTAATTGATACTTGATTACCCAAGAATTTCATATCTTTTTGAACACCACGACGTTCAATACATAACGTCATGACGTTACCCAAATATTCTTGAGGAACAAGGATATGACACTCAGCAATTGGCTCACGCAAATCTTCAACTGTTGAACCATCTGGCATTTTTGACGGGCTGTCGATGTAGATCGTTTCGCCTGCTTTGGTCAATGCTTCATAAATTACGGTAGGTGCTGAAGTAATGAGGTCTAAATCATACTCACGTTCTAAACGCTCTTGTACGATTTCCATGTGTAGCATACCCAAGAAGCCACAACGGAAACCAAAACCTAAAGCATCTGAACTTTCAGGTTCAAAGAACAACGCTGAGTCATTGATTTGAAGTTTTTGTAAAGCTTCACGGAACGGTTCAAAATCACTTGAATCGATTGGGAATAAACCTGCATAAACCTGAGGTTTGACCTTTTTAAATCCAGGTAAAGTGGCCACTTCTGGTGTTGATGCAAGTGTGATGGTATCACCCACTGGCGCACCAAAAATATCTTTAATCCCTGCAATCACGAAGCCTACTTCGCCCGCTTCAAGCATATCTGTTTCGGTATGTTTTGGATTAAAAATACCGACAGAAGTCACAGGGTGTACTTGACCTGTCGATTTAACCAACATACGGTCACCCTTACGGATACGACCTTGCTTAATACGAACTAATGAGACAACACCTAAGTAGTTATCAAACCATGAGTCAACAATTAAAGCTTGTAGTGGCGCATCACGCTCACCTTCAGGCGCAGGGATCACATCAACTAGACGCTCCAATACACCTTCAACGCCTAAGCCTGTTTTTGCTGAACAGGTTGGTGAATCAGTCGCTTCAATCCCGATAATTTCTTCAATCTCGTGGATGACACGCTCAGGTTCAGCCTGCGGTAAATCGATTTTATTAAGAATAGGAAGAACTTCTAAGCCTTGCTCAATCGCGGTATAGCAGTTTGCAACAGACTGAGCTTCAACGCCTTGCGCAGCATCGACCACCAACAAAGCACCTTCACATGCAGCCAAAGAACGTGAAACTTCATAAGAGAAGTCGACGTGTCCTGGCGTGTCAATGAAGTTCAATTGGTATTCTTGACCATTTGGATGCGTATAGTACAGTGTTACAGAAGCCGCTTTAATGGTAATCCCACGTTCACGCTCAAGCTCCATCGAGTCTAAGACCTGAGCCTGCATTTCACGCTCTTGTAATCCGCCACACATTTGAATGAAACGGTCAGCCAAAGTCGACTTACCATGGTCAATATGTGCAATGATACTGAAGTTGCGGATGTTTTTGATATCAACAGATTTTTTAGCTTGCGCCATGGGCTACCTTAAGAAATTGAAAATCGCTATGTACGCTAAAAATCATGTTGTACACAGCACAAACTGTTAACGAAATTGCGAGGATTATAGCAGATGGATATTTTAAAGTATCCATTATTTAAACGGACAGCGTTGATTCGCTGAAAAATTAAGAAGCTTCAGTTTTATCTGAAAAATCATAAGGATTAATTTCTGGGTCAAGCGGTTGGTATGCATTTAAAAATGTTGGAGACATTCGCTTTGGACGGCCTGTAGAAATTTCGATACACGTCCATTTGGTTTTAGCCAGAAAAACAACGGCCTGATCACTTGGTCTAAAAAAGGCATATTCTCGAAATGAATACATCGCACTAAGATCAGAAAACCACGTTCTTAAAATCAGCTCTTCACCCGCCAAAACTGCCTTCCGATATTGCATTTGATGCTCCACAGCGACCATTGCATGTTTCATTTGCATATATTGCTCGAGTCCTATGCCTAAAGCCGCAATATGGGCATGGGCAACATCTTGCATCCAACTGACATACACCACGTTATTCACATGCCCAAGCAAGTCAATGTGTTCAGGTTGAACCTGTATTGGCAAATCAAAAAAAGTGGTCATATCCCTGTATCATCATTTTTTATCAAAGCCGCTATTTTGCTACACTGTTTATGGCTTCTGCAAGAATTGAACAAAATCATGTCTATCTCTGTGACTGAAACACATCCTTTAACGCCTTTTCTGCCTCAACAAGCCAAGTTATTGATGCTTGGCAGTTTTCCACCGCCACAAAATAAATGGAAAATGCAATTCTACTATCCAAATTTTCAAAATGACATGTGGCGAATTATGGGAATCTGCTTCTTTAATGATAAAAATCACTTCTTAGATCTCGCCAATAAAAATTTCTTTCAGCAGCAGATTGAAGATTTTCTCAATGAAAAAGGCATTGCTATTTTTGATGCAGCTTGCGAAGTCATTCGACTCAAGGGCAATGCTTCAGATCAGTTTTTACAGGTTGTACAAGCGACCGACTTATCTGTTTTGCTCAAGCAAATCCCTGAGTGTCATAGCATTATGACCACAGGTGACAAAGCCACAGATACATTAATGACCAATTTCGAAAAAGACAGCGTTAAACCGCAATTTAACCAGCCCAGTCAGGTCAATTTTCTTAATCGGTCACTCAATTTATATCGCTTGCCCTCTAGCTCGCGAGCATATCCACTGGCTTTAGAAAAGAAAGCTGAAATTTATGCTGACTTTTTCAACAAAATTGGTTTGATCTAAATCTACTGCACATTAAAAAACCACAATACACTTTCGCATATTGTGGTTTTTTCCCCATCAAGCTTTTAACTTAATGAACAGCTTGAATTTTATCTAGGAACTGTTTGGCACGTTCATGGCGTGCATCCAGATTTCCAAAGAACTCTGAAGTAGCACAATCTTCTAGAATCTGACCTTGATCCATAAAAATCAAACGATTAGATACTTTTCTAGCAAAGCCCATTTCATGGGTAACACACATCATGGTCATGCCTTCATTGGCAAGCTGCACCATGACATCGAGAACTTCACCCACCATTTCAGGGTCAAGTGCTGACGTTGGTTCATCAAACAACATACAGATTGGATCCATACACAAACCACGTGCAATTGCGACACGTTGTTGCTGACCACCTGAAAGCTGACCTGGAAATTTGTCTTTATGTGCCAATAAGCCTACACGTTCAAGGTACTGAGTGGCTTTGGCACGCGCATCAGCGATGTTGCGTTTCAGTACTTTGACTTGTGCAATAGTCAAGTTTTCCAACACAGTCATGTGCGGAAACAACTCAAAGTGCTGAAAGACCATTCCGACACGTGAACGAAATTGGGCAAGATTGGTTTTTGGGTCTTTGAGTGAAACACCATCAACAATAATGTCGCCTTTCTGGAATGGTTCAAGCGCATTCACCGTTTTAATCAGTGTTGATTTTCCTGAACCCGAAGGGCCACAGACGACAACAACATCGCCTTTTTCAATTGTGGTTGTACAATCTGTGAGAACTTGGAAATCACCATACCATTTAGAGATATGTTGAATGTCGATCATAGGCATTTTGCTATCTCCTAAATTAGCGAATAATGGCAATTTTTTCTTGTAAGCGTTTGACGAGTTTGGACAGGCAGAATGATGTACAGAAGTACACGATAGCAACAACGAGATAGAAAGTTGCTTTGGTTTCTGGCCCATAAGTATTGGCAAGTGTGTCAGCATTACCCAAGAAATCAGGTGCGCTAATCACATAAACCAATGACACGTCTTGGAACAAGATAATGGTTTGAGTTAGCAAAACTGGAATCATGTTGCGAAAAGCTTGTGGCAAGACAACGTAACGCATGGATTGCCCATAGGTAAAACCCAGTGCATAACCCGCAAATACCTGTCCTTTAGAAACTGACTGAATCCCCGAACGCACAATTTCTGAAAAGAATGCGGCTTCAAAAACGGCAAAGGTCACCACGCTCGAAAAGAGTGGCCCATAATAAGTATCTGACTGAAATTCAAAAACTTTAGGCAACAAAAAGTAAAAAATAAAGATAACCTGAATCAGTGGAATACCACGAAAACAGTCAACATACAGCTTAGAAAAATTGCGTGCGAACCAATTGTTGGATAAGCGCATCATTGCAAGCGGCGTACCAATCATGATACCGCCGATCATCGCCAGTAATGATACTGTCACAGTAAAGCCCAAGCCTTTTAGCAATGCCTGTGTGACATCAGCATGTTGTAATAAGCTAAAGTCCATCTTACTTACCCCCCGAGCCTAAACCAGGTACTGACATGCGTTTTTCAATCCATGCCATAAATGCTTTGATGGTATAGGTAATGATCAGATAAACAGGGGTAGATAAGATCAAAATGACGATATCTTGGGAGGTTTCTTCACGCATAGTTTTGGTATAAGCGAAGAAATTCAATACACTAAGCGCATATAATACTGCTGAGTTTTTGAAAATGTTCATTGACTCAGAAGTAATGGTTGGCCAAACAATACGATAAGCCACAGGTAGAATTACATAACGGTAACTTTGTGCAGTGGTAAAACCCATTGCAGAAGCTGCAAACTTTTGACCACGTGGCACAGTTAAAATGCCTGCACGAATTTGCTCAGACACACGCGCAGCCGTATATAAACCTAGCGCCATAACACCAATGCTAGCAGGGTTCTGATTGAGTAGGTTTTTCCACCAACCACCTGCAACAACCTCACCACTACCCGCACTCAAGCTTTGCGGTAAAAATTCGGGAAAGACAAATGCCCAGAAAAAAAGCTGAACAATTAATGGGATATTACGAAAAATTTCAACGTAGAGATTACCAATAGCGGCAAGTGGTTTGTTGGGTAGCGTCCGTATAACACCCAGCAACGAACCTAAAAAAAATGCAATCACAAATGAAAGTAGAGCTGTCCAAAGCATGGTCATCACGCCATTGCCAAGCATCTGCAACCATGTTGGTGCTTCAGCCAACTGCGAATAGCTTGTGCCACCAATATGCTGACATACTGTTTCAGCCCACTGTGCTTTCTCGACACCATATTCATTTGATGCTGAACAAAAAGTTGTCCAATTTAATGAGCCAAGAGACATACATTCCCCTTATAAAAACTATAAACCGATCACCCTGCTCTCCATAGCGGGTGATCAGTAACATCCTGTTATTGCAGTTTAAATACCTGCATCAGTCGGACGAGCTTTTAACTTTTTAAATGATGCACTTGGAGCCATGTTCAAGTTTACATTTTTAGGTGGGATTGGAGATTGGAACCATTTTTTATAAAGTTTATCCATTTGACCTGTTTTCCACATACCTGTGACGACTTTGTCTGCAACTGCTTTAAATTTCGGGTCATCTTTTGGCAACATAATGCCGTAAGGTTCAGATGAGAGTACAGGTCCAACAATTGCAAATGATTTAGGATTTGAAGATTTTGCAATCAAGCCAGCCAAGATATTGTCATCCATAACAAATGCTGCTGCACGACCAGAAGCCAACATAGCAAATGAGTCAGCATGGTCTTTACCATAAACATTTTGTACGTTTACAGCTTGACCTTTTTCATTCATTTTGATGTATTTATCAGAAGTTGTACCTTGTGTAGTCACAACTGCTTTACCATCTAAATCACCAATACTTTTAACATTTGTGCCTGCTTTTACAGCCATACGCACTTCTGTTGCATAGTAATTGGTTGAGAAGCCCACTTGTTGCTGACGCTGTAAAGAGTTGGTCGTTGTACCACATTCCATGTCAATATTGCCTGCCAACAATTCAGGAATACGGGTTGATGAAGTTACAGCCTTATATTCAACCTTAAGGTTCGGCATTTTCAATTCTTTTTTGATTTCATTCGCCACGTTGTTACAGATATCAACCGCATAGCCAACTGGTTTTCCTGCCACAACATAAGAAATCGGATCTGATGATTCACGATGACCAATCACAATTTTACCAGTCGCTTTAATTTTGGCTAATGTATCTGCCGCTTGGACTTGGCTCGCTCCTCCCATCATACAAAGCATTAAGGTTGAAGTAAGTACTGATTTGGAAGAAAGTTTCATATTCACTCCTGTGATGAATCGTTTGTTTTAGCTTTTGTTTATCCAATCGATAGATTTGGCTAAATACCTGCATATCCCAAGCAAATATCAAGCCAATGTTTAGTAATTTATAAATTCAAATTACTAATCATATTTTTATACCCAATTTAGTGCATTGAGTGAACCAAAATATTACCAATTTAGACTTTAGTCTAAGTTTTATACATTAACAAAATTTTTCTTTTTTAAAAACAATAAGGTAATTTTCAAGCAATTATTATCATTTCAATAAAAAACAAGATATATATCAAAATAAATATACATCTTGTTCATGTCAGCGACTGAGATTTCGCTTTTCTCCGATTTTTTCAGCATTGACCTTTCAATTTATTCACAAAAATTGAACAAATTAAAAGCAATATGAGTATTTTGAGAAGCTCTATTTTTTAAAAACTAAAGATTCCCAATCAATCCACTTTTTACTCTGACGGACGCCATAGAACGCTTTTTTCAGTCCGCTTTAGATGCTTTTTAGGCTGCTGAGTGCTTGATTAAAAACATTTTCAGCAGATTGCGTTGCATCTAAACGAATCACACGATCTGTATCTTTTTCGTGCAAAAGTTTATAACCTTCACGTACCCGACTAAAAAAATCGAATTTTTCTTGTTCAAAGCGATCAAGCTCACCTCTTGCACGTGCCCGAGCCATTCCTAATTCGATTGGTGCGTCCAGCCAAAAGGTCATATCAGGCAAACATGGCACAAAATTTCGATTTAACAGGTCAAGTTTATCGGCATCCAAACCTCGCCCCATGACCTGATATGCAAAACTTGCATCACAAAAGCGATCACTGAGCACAATTTTACCCTCTGCCAAAGCAGGAAAAATGACCTGACTCAAATGCTGACTGCGTGCCGCATAAATCAAAAGTAGCTCTGTATCAGGGCACATATTTTCATTTGAGTTCACTGTAAGCAATAAATCACGAATTTTTTCTGCCAAAGGTGTTCCCCCTGGCTCACGTGTCAGGACAACCTCATGCCCTAATTGCTCAAAATACACCCTTACTTTCTCAATTAAGGTGCTTTTTCCAACGCCTTCAGTACCTTCAAAACTAATAAACATTATGGCGTTGCTCCACTTTTCTTCTCTCGTAATACTGCTAAATACGCTTGAACTGCCTGATTATGCTCGGTCAGGTTTGCACTAAATTTATGCCCACCATTGCCTGTTGCCACAAAATAGAGATTATCTGAATGATCTGGATGCATCGCTGCTTCAATCGCTTTTTTGCTTGGTAATGCAATTGGACTCGGTGGCAGACCTACCATGGTGTAAGTGTTATAGGCTGTCGGTGTTCGCAAATCTTTTTTGGTCAGTTTACCCGTGTACTTATCGCCCATACCATAAATGACGGTTGGGTCAGTTTGCAGTCGCATGCCTTGCTGTAACCGACGAATAAATACACCTGCAACCTGATTTAACTCACGATCCAAACTGGTTTCTTTTTCAATAATTGAAGCCATTGTGAGCGCTTCATATTTATTTTTATACGGTAAATTTGGATCTCGATTAGCCCAAGCTGCATCCAAATTATCCATCTGATGCTGATAAAGATCGAGTAAGATTTTTTTATCCGACTCCCCTTTATTATAAAAATAGGTATTGGGTGCAAATAAGCCTTCAAGATTTGAATAAGGTATACCAAGTGACTGAATCATTTGATCTTGTGGCAAATTCACTACAGTTTTTTCAATCAATGGATCTTTACGTAATTTTTCTAGCAACTGCTTAAATGTTGTGCCTTCAATCACCAAAATACGACTCATTTGGGCATTGTCTGAATTTGACATCATGCTCAACACTTGGCGCACACTCATGCCACGCTTGACTTCATACACCCCTGCTTTCAGAGTGTCATGAATCATCAGTTTTTGATAAATCTTGAGCACCCAAGGGAAATGAACTTTATGCTGCTTGGCTAAACGATCAATTAAACGTGAATAATTATCCCCCGTATTGATCGAAACGAACTGCTTTTCGCCTTGTATTGGATAATTTCGCCAAAGACTTGAACTAAAAATCAATAACAACATGGCAAATACAGCCAGAATACATGCCACAATAAATTTTTTTGTTTTGAAAAAAGGAACAGGCTTTTTTCTAGATGAAGTGGAATTTAGATTTGCCATAGCTTTATTGAATTTGATCAAGTTGAAGGGCTTTAAACAACTGAATTGCAGGCGTCAGACTGAGTTCGACATAATTTAGATGTTGTGCAATCTGCATAGGATGCAGCGCATTACAAAAAAATAGGGCTTGTATCTGGTCAATATCCGATTGAAGTAACTCAATTTCGGAACATTCAATTCCTGCATGCTGCATACGCTGCAAGATTTCTGCCCGCATCACACCACGCACGCCATTATACTCAAGATTTGGCGTGACCCACTGATTATTCATCAGAATAAAACAATTGCTGCTGATTCCTTCAACAATCCGCCCTTGAATATCTAAAACCAGTGCTTCATCCAGTTGTTTTTCGACCGCTTCTTGCTTTAAAAGCACTTGTTCCAAGCGATTTAACGTTTTTAATCCACATAGTGTTGGCATGGTTAAGCCAATCCGTTGCTCTAGAACAGCAACTTGATCAAGATGACTCCATTCATTTTTTGCAGTTTGGCTTTGCGGATAATAAAACACATACACATCGGCAGCATGTTCAGGCAATGCATAACCACGCTGCCCCTCTCCACGACTGATGATGATTTTCAGCGTGCCATTCAGCTCGGCTTGTGAACTTAATTTCTGCAAAGTTTGCTCAATCAGGCTCAAATCAACATCCAATGCCATTCGCTGTATGCAGTCATTTAACCGTTGTAAATGTCTGTTCCACAATTGAATTTTATTTTGAATAATTTTGGCTGTGGTAAAGCAGCCATCCCCATAATGAAAAGCTCGGTCTAGCAAAGAAATTTGAGGCTGTGGATGTGCATTTTTAAAGCATTGCATGAGGTTGATCAGCTAGGCAGTTGATTTTGTAGCTTAGTTTAAAAATGAATATCTAAATTCTATTTCTTTTTTATTCATATCAAATTCTATTTTTATTATTTTTTTAGATTTTAATTTCAGCATATTCTTCTTTGCATGAAAGATGCACCGAATATGAAGGAAAAGAAAATGCAACGAAATCAATTAAAATTGGGGTTACTGGCAGCACTCCTCTCGTTTTCATCAGTTAGCTTTGCCGCAAAAGATTTCTTAAATGTGTCGTATGACCCAACACGCGAATTGTATGTCGACATCAACAAACAATTTGGCGCGTACTGGAAAAAACGCACAGGTGAAGAGATTAATTTCCGTCAATCTCATGGCGGTTCAGGTAAACAGGCTCGATCAGTAATTGATGGTTTGGATGCCGATGTCGTGACTTTGGCACTGGCTGCGGATATTGACGTGATTGCGGATAAAGCCAAACTTTTACCACCCGACTGGCAAAAGAAACTGCCACAAAACTCAACACCATATACCTCAACGATTGTATTTTTAGTGCGTAAAGGCAACCCGAAACACATCAAAGACTGGAATGACTTGGTGAAACCGGGTGTCGATATTATTACCCCGAACCCGAAAACTTCAGGTGGCGCACGTTGGAACTATCTTGCGGCTTGGGCATGGGCAAAACATCAAACCAATGGCAATGACAAAACAGCACGTGATTTTGTTGCCAAGATTTATCAGCACACCAAAGTCCTCGATTCAGGTGCGCGAGGTGCAACCACAACCTTTGCTGAACGTGGCATTGGCGATGTATTGCTAGCTTGGGAAAATGAAGCCTACCTCGCTGTGCGTGAACAACCAGGGAAATTTGAGATTGTCACGCCATCTCTATCAATCTTGACTGAGCCACCTGTTGCGATTGTTGAGAAAAATGTTCAGAAAGATGGCAATTATTATGTCGCAAAAGGCTACTTGAACTTCCTGTACTCGCCACTTGGACAAAATATTATTGCGCGTAATTTCTATCGTCCACGTAGCCCTGAAGTGTTGAAAAAATACAGTAATGTGTTTAAACCGCTGAAATTAGTGACCATTGATCAGGAATTTGGCGGCTGGAAAAAGGTTCAAAAAGAACACTTTGAAAATGGTGGTGTATTCGACCAAATCGTTCAAAGCAATAACGCGAAGAAATAATCGGTACAGCTACACGGGAGTAAGCACATGATTCATCATTTAATCGTACCGGGTGTCGGTGGAAGTGACGAACAACATTGGCAATCTTGGCTGCAACGCCAGTTACCCAACAGCTCTCGTGTAGAACAAGATTGGCAGCAACCGATTTTGCAAGAATGGATTGAACAATGGGTCGCTCACGTTGAGCAAATTCAGGAACCAATTCAGGTGATTGCACATAGTTTTGGTTGCCTGACCAGTTTGGCTGCATTGGTGCAATATCCTGCATTGCAAGAAAAAATCAATAATCTGATTTTGGTTGCACCTGCCAATCCAGCACGTTTTAGCTCAACAGGCTTTGCTCAGGCAGAGCAAGCTTCATATTTGCAGTATTTTGAACAGCTTCGACTCGAATTGTCTAGCCTGATGTTGATTAGTGAAAATGACCCTTGGTTGGCATTGGATGATGCTCTGCATTTGGCAGAACTCTGGAAATTTCCTTATCTCAATATGGGTCAGGTTGGACATATCAATGTCGCTTCTGGTTTTGGGGCTTTCCCACAAATTTTACCTTTTATTGAACAGCCTTATTTTAGTCCTTGTACGCGAATGCGTTGCTTAACTCAGGCTTTGTCACATTAATTTTGCACTTTATATCTGATCTGATTTTTTTGTGGTGATGATTCATCATCATTGAGGTATTCCATGTCACACGGTAAGCGGGTATTGCCCGGCTTTGGACTTTCTTTGGGGTTTACCCTGCTGTATCTATCCATCATTGTGCTTGTGCCATTATCGGCAGTGTTTATTAAATCTATGGGCATTGGCTGGAGTGGTCTTTGGGACATCCTCAGTTCAGCACGAATATTGAAAGCCTTACAACTGAGTTTTACCACTGCATTGGTCGCTGCGCTCATCAATGTCTTTTTGGGCTTACTGTTGGCATGGTGTCTGGTGCGTTATCAGTTTTTTGGTAAGCGTATGGTCGATGCCTTGATTGATTTACCCTTTGCCCTACCGACAGCGGTTGCAGGGATTGCACTGACTTCGCTGTATGCCTCAACAGGTTGGCTGGGTCAATATTTAGAACCACTGGGCATTAAAGTCGCCTACACCCCACTTGGGATTACGCTCGCCCTGATTTTTATTGGTCTACCTTTTGTGGTGCGTACCGTACAGCCTGTACTGAGCGACTTGGAAACCGAACTTGAAGAAGCGGCTTCAGCACTTGGTGCAAATCGTTGGCAAACCATTCGGCATGTAATTTTCCCGATTGTTCTCCCTGCGATCTTTACAGGTTTTGCTTTAGCCTTTGCGCGTGGTGTGGGTGAATATGGTTCAGTGATTTTTATTGCAGGAAATCAACCTTTTAAAACCGAAATTGCACCACTGATGATCATTTCCCGTTTGGAAGAATATGATTATGCTGCTGCAACCACCATTGCCGTGATTATGCTGTTGATCTCCTTTGCCATCTTATTTTTGATTAATATTTTACAAGCGTGGGCAACACGTCGCACAGGGAGAGTGGCATCATGAGTAGTTTAGCCAATAGCCAAGATTATGCTGCACAACTGCAAAAACGCGATGCAACACGTGAACCGACTTGGGTACGTTACCTGTTATTGAGTATTGCCCTGATCAGCTTTTTAGGTTTACTGATTTTGCCGCTGATTTTGGTGTTTGTTGAGGCATTCCACCAAGGGGTTCAGGTTTATCTACAAGCCTTGGTCGACCCAGATACGCTGTCAGCAGCCAAACTAACCTTACTGACTGCGGCAATTGCCGTCCCACTCAATGTGGTGTTCGGAGTAGCAGCAGCATGGACGGTGGCGAAGTTCCAGTTTAAAGGCAAAACCATTTTAACCACGATTATTGATATGCCATTTTCGGTATCTCCAGTGATTGCGGGTTTAATGTTAGTGCTGATTTTTGGGACACAAGGTTGGGCAGGTGAATGGTTACTCGACCATGACATTAAAATTTTATATGCCGTTCCTGCAATTGTGTTAGCGACTGTGTTTATTACTGTGCCATTTGTTGCTCGTGAACTGATTCCATTAATGCAAGCTCAAGGCACTGAAGAGGAAGAAGCCGCGATTTTACTTGGTGCATCAGGTTGGCAAACCTTTTGGAAAATCACCCTGCCCAATATTAAATGGGGTCTGCTCTACGGCGTGATTTTATGTAATGCCCGTGCAATGGGCGAGTTTGGTGCGGTATCAGTGGTGTCTGGGCATATTCGCGGTGAGACCAATACCCTGCCGTTACATGTTGAAATTCTCTACAACGAATACAGTTATAGCGCAGCCTTTGCCGTGGCATCGTTACTGGCATTTTTGGCGATTATCACCCTGATCATTAAAACATGGGTCGAATTACGCCAAGAAAAACAAAACGCTGAACTCAACAAATCGAACTAATTTTGGAGTGCCCTCATGAGTATTCAAGTTAAAAATATTGAAAAAAACTTTGGTGCATTTCATGCACTCAACAATATCAGCCTCGACTTCCCCGAAGGTCAACTGGTGGCCTTACTCGGCCCATCGGGCTGTGGTAAAACCACCTTGCTACGCATTATTGCTGGACTGGAAAGTGCTGACTCAGGTCAGGTGATTTTAGAAGGCGAAGATGCCACCAATACCCATGTGCGCGAACGTCAAGTGGGTTTCGTATTTCAACATTACGCACTGTTTCGTCACATGAGCGTATTTGACAATGTTGCCTTTGGTCTGCGTGTCCGCCCACGTGCAACACGTCCATCGGAAAGTGAAATTAAAAAACGGGTCGATGCCCTGCTCGACTTGGTACAACTTGGCTTCTTGGCAGATCGCTATCCTGCTCAGCTTTCAGGGGGGCAGCGTCAGCGTATTGCCCTTGCCCGTGCACTCGCAGTTGAACCCCGCGTATTACTGCTCGATGAACCTTTTGGCGCACTCGATGCCAAAGTACGTAAAGAATTACGCCGCTGGTTACGTCATTTACATGATGAACTGCATATCACCTCGATTTTTGTAACCCATGACCAAGAAGAAGCTTTAGAAGTTGCCGATCAAATCGTGGTAATGAATAAGGGAAATATCGAGCAGATTGGTTCACCACGCGAGGTGTATGAAAAACCCGCAACACCTTTTGTATTTGATTTCTTGGGACATGCCAACCGCTTTGAAGGCGAGCATCAACACGGCAAACTGATCTTGGGTGAAGATCGTTTAGATTTAGCAGCACATCATCCACAAGGTTCATTGATTGCTTTTGCTCGCCCCCATGAACTAAGTGTGTATCAACATCCTGTCGATAATGCCATTCAAGCAACATTTGTCCGTGAAGTTTGGGTTGCAGGTAAAGTTTTTCTTGAACTACAGGATCGACAAGGCAAGATGATTGAAGCAGTATTAAGCGCCGAACAAGCCAAGCTTCAAAATTTCCAAGCTAATCAAACGGTTTGGGTTAAAATTAATCATTTACATTTATTCGAACATCATGCGGCATAAAAATTTGCCCAATTTTAAATTTTTTAGTGGTTAGCAATTATGAATTTTCAACAATTACGCATTATTCGTGAAACAGTCCGTCAAGACTTTAACCTGACCGAAGCCTCTGCTGCACTGTACACTTCCCAGTCAGGTGTCAGTAAGCATATTAAAGATTTGGAAGATGAACTTGGCGTTCAACTGTTTATTCGTAAAGGTAAACGCTTGCTGGGACTCACTGAGCCGGGGCAATCGTTACTTGGCATTGTTGAACGCATGTTGATTGATGCTGAAAATATCAAACGCCTTGCCGATGACTTTAACAAAGTTGATGAAGGCACATTGACCATTGCAACAACCCATACACAAGCGCGCTATGTATTACCACCAATTGTGAACTTATTTAAGCAGGAATTTCCAAAGGTTCACTTGGTTCTGCAACAGGCAAGCCCTGCGGAAATTGCCGACATGCTGCTACAAGGCGAAGCGGATATCGGGATTGCAACCGAATCCCTGACTGCCGAAGACAATTTAGCCAGCGTGCCTTACTATAACTGGCAACATAGCCTGATTACCCCTTTTGACCATCCTTTGACCCAGCTCAAAGAAGTTACCCTGCAAGATGTGGCACAGTATCCCGTGATTACCTATCATGGCGGTTTTACAGGTCGTTCGAAAATCGACTTAGCTTTTGATGCTGCTCAGGTTGATGTGGATATTGTGATGTCTGCTCTCGATGCTGACGTCATTAAAACCTATGTTGAGCTGGGCATGGGCGTTGGGATTATTAACGATGTCGCTTATGACCGTGAGCGCGATTACCGCTTAAAACAAATTAAAACTGATGTGTTTGGTTTAAATACCACATGGATTGCGGTGCGTAAAGGTCACTTGCTTCGCGGTTACGGCTATGAATTTATTTCTTTATGCTCACCCGATGCTGACATTCAAGCACTGAAAAAAGTTGCCTATCCAGACTATTAATTCATTCACGTCTGTACCTGCCGAATCTCCATCTATTTTGGAGTTCGGCTTGCATCCTCACTTCACGTATAATAAAAACAAGAGATGATAAACATGGATGCCCAAAATGACAGCCTACAAAATTCACGTCATTGATGTTAAAAATGATTTAAAAAATTATATCTGGCTGATCGAACATACCGCTTCACATGAAGTTGTGATTATTGATCCTACAGAGGCTCAGCTCGTACTCGATTATTGTGCAGCACATCAACTTATTCCAAGTCAAATTTGGCTAACCCACTGGCATAAAGACCATATTGGTGGTATTCCTGCCCTGCTCGCAACAAAAGAGATGCCTGTTTATGGGCCACGCGCCGAACTCAGTAAAATTCCAATGATCACGCTTCCACTCGATCAGCACAGCAAAGTTGAATTTCACGATCTTGACATCGAAATTATTGAAGTACCAGGACATACACTCGGTCACATTGTCTATTACATTGAAGATTTAGATGCCGCATTTGTCGGAGATACTTTATTTGCGATGGGTTGTGGTCGTGTCTTTGAAGGCAGTTACGAACAGATGTTTCACTCTTTACAACGACTGGCTGCTCTACCCATCCAAACCAAAGTCTATTGCACGCATGAATACACCCTTGCCAATGCCAAATTCGCCTTAAGTGTTGAACCAGAAAATGTCGCCTTACAGCAACGTGCCGATCATGTTGAACATTTACGTTATCTAGATCAAATCACGTTGCCAAGTAGTATTGAACTTGAACTCGCAACCAATCCATTTTTACGTGCTGAGTCCGTTGATGCATTTCGCCACTTACGCAAGCTCAAAGACACTTTCTAAAAAACTGAAAGTGTAATAATTGCTTACACTGTTTTAATGCTGAAATTTAGTCAAAATAAATAAACCTTTTAAAGCATATATTTTATCTATCTTATTTATTTTTATAAATTTCTTAAAAGTTCATGATTACATATCATAAAAAAAATTCACATAATTTTGCATGGTATGTGATCATTTGTGTTTGTTGTCTCATGTTTTTGTAGATTGCAAAAATAATTTTTATTTTCCCCCTTTAAAAATGTAAAAGAGAGCCTTATAAATATTAGTAGTTGTTTATTGATTTTGAGGATTTTAGCCATGAAAAAAGTTGTTAAAGCAAAAAATTTAATTGCATTTCGTATTTGGTTAGAAAAATTGGGGTACTCTGTTAAAAACCTAGCAGATGGTCAAGGTTTTACCTTTAGTTTTAAAAAAGAATATGGTTTAGTGACCTGTGATTTAGCGGGTAATTCTTTAGCAATGCAATTGGGTGAGGAGTTTGAGGATCACTTAAAAGCCTAATCCACTCTTTCTTTGGCTAAACAGTTGATATAAGAGAAAAGGAAATTCTCACACAAAAAGAGCCTGATTCAATAGGCTCTTTTTTTATCGCCGAAAAACAGGCATAAAAAAAGCAAGATCATTTATCTTGCTTTTTATCAATCTAAAACCTTATTCAGTTTTAAATGGTGGGGGCGAAGAGACTCGAACTCTTACACCTTGCGGCGCTGGAACCTAAATCCAGTGCGTCTACCAATTTCGCCACGCCCCCATCAGGGTACATCAAGTTTTTGGCAGAGGATCAAGGACTCGAACCTTGACGAACGGTTTTGGAGACCGTCATGCTACCATTACACCAATCCTCTACATTCGCCATTTTCAGGCACAAAAAAAGCAAGTTATTCTTGCTTCTTTATGGTGGGGGCGAAGAGACTCGAACTCTTACACCTCGCGGCGCTGGAACCTAAATCCAGTGCGTCTACCAATTTCGCCACGCCCCCATCAGGGTACATCAAGTTTTTGGCAGAGGATCAAGGACTCGAACCTTGACGAACGGTTTTGGAGACCGTCATGCTACCATTACACCAATCCTCTACATGACTCTGCTTTCACATTGTCGATCTAAAATTTACAGTTAAATTTCAGATGGTGGGGGCGAAGAGACTCGAACTCTTACACCTTGCGGCGCTGGAACCTAAATCCAGTGCGTCTACCAATTTCGCCACGCCCCCGATGGATGTGTATATTATAGATGAGGCTTGTCGATGACAAGCCTTTTTTCCAGAAAAACCGCCTAAACGCTTAAATGTTAAGCAAAAAAGTGTTTTACGGTCATTTTTAAGTCATATTTATTGTTTGCAAACAATTACTTGCTTGATTTGCACTCTCAAATCTATATCGATTATCACGCGCTAAAAGCCCATTGAGGCAAGTTTGTAAAGCGTTCCAAGGTTCAGGCAAATTAAAAACTGAGGTTTGGCAATGGAAAATTGCCCAATCTAAGTAACTTTTTGAACGCAAACGAGTTTGTGTCAACCATTCAAACAAAATGATTCCGAATGCATATAGATCTGTTTGACAAGTTTTTGCCTGATGATGAAATAGCTCAGGAGCCATATAACGTGGTGTAGCATTTAACTCAAGATGAGAAGCTTGCTGGAACTGACTTTGTTCAAAATCAATTAAATAAACCCGACCTTGCCATTTGCGAAAATGTTCAGCCTTAAGATCGCCATGAACCATATTCAAATCATGTAATGCAGCAAGCGTTGCCAACGCTTGTTGTATCAATTTAACCACGTGTTGAAATGATAAATGACAAGGAGATTGCCAAAAAATCTCGGTATCAGGCAAAATCAGTACTGAGCCAGTTTGATCAAATTCCGAAATATGAAACTTGGAATCATGCTGATAAGGCAATAAAAACTTTGCGTGTTGCAATGACCAAATTTGGTAATAGTCAATTTCTCTTTGAAAGCCCTGTTTAAATGTAGGATGACCTTGCTGAAGTTGTAATTTCAGCCAATAATATTGTGATGCTTGTTCAACCTGATAAATATAACGTCCAAACTGACGACTCGTTACGGACGTTTTGTCCTGCAACGAGTAGGCTAAGTTAGGTTGCAGCATAACTTGCTGTCAACTCTGCCAACGCCGCTTCTCGCATGACTGCATGTAAAGCATGTTCAATGGTTTTTCCGATTCGGGCATGCATTTCAATGGTTGAAATTTTCGACCATGTGGCTTTTTCCCCTTCCCTCTGCAAACGCATAAACAAATGTGGTTTAGGGTTCTGTAGCATATAGATATAATGTTTCATATTATAATGCGCAAAGATATTCACATCACCATAATAACGCTGGTCAATAATGCCATATCCATGATCTAGCAAACGGCGTACCTGTGGCACAGCACCAATTCGCTCACGAGTAAAGTCCATCACACCTTTTGCAAAGACTTTGCCTTGACGGCGCAAAATTCGCTCGGGCCAACTCAATAAATCACGACGATAACGATCTTCATCACTTTGCATAAATGGCACAATATGCGGGTTGACCTGACAGGCAATGGTATAATTCACATTATATAACCGCGACATTTTTTCTTGAGGAAAATCACTACGCATACTCCCATCGACCCAATAGGTGTTGGCCATAAATGGCGTATGCTCACCATCGTAGCGCTTGGCAGTGAGATGGACAGGTGGAAATAAAATTGGCACTGCACAAGAGGCTAAAACTGCGCTCCATACCAGTAAGTCAGGTGAAGTAAAGCGGTTTAGAATTCGGGCATTTTGTGAAGCATCATAAGGAGCAACGGCAATATTAATATTTAGACCTGAACGCTGATAAGCTTCTTCAAATGTGACATCACCCAAGTTTTCCATCAGGAATTTTTTGAGATAACGTACATCTGCCAAACCACCTTTGTCTTTGAGTAAGGCAGAGATCGAACGAAAATGAAAGGCTTCACTGAAAAAATGTTCGCCTGTCAGCACCTGATCAACTTGTTCAGGCAGTGACGTGCCTAACATCGCCGCCATAATGGCACCTGCACTTGACCCCGAAAGTACACGCGGCAATAAATCCTGTTCACGCAATACTTTACAGACGCCTGTGTGAAATAAGCCTAATGTTGCGCCACCTGAAAACATCAAAGCTGGCTGACCATAAGCCGTCTGACAATTCTTAAAAAATTCGATTTTTTCAGCATAGTTCAGCAATTCATTGGGTGCAGTAGCCACCTGCTCTAATGCTTGGCTGACTTCATCGACATAATCTTCAATAATTTTTTTAGTGCCAATATAACACTCGACAAATAACATCGGATGGCAGATATTGGCAATATCGTAGGTTAAGCCTTCTCTTAAGATATAAATCAGGTCTTTGATACGATTTTGCTGGCGATATCTGCGCAACAACCCTAAACGATGGGAAATCACTTCCGCATCAAAATAAGGCGACGAGTTATCGAGTTTCCATTCTTGGCTGCCTGACACTTCATCGAGTTGTAGGGCGATCTCTTTCCATTCGGTGTAACTTTCAGCACGGTTGAGTTGTTGCTGTAATTTTTGAATACGATCGGCTTTATGTGAGTTATAGGAATTACTGGTGAGTAGATTTGTCATCATATTTCCCAATTGTTTGACCTTCACGATTTCCGCTCATTTTGCTCAACTTAACTTAACTGGCGTAATAAGATCAATTGCAAATTCGATTAATTTGTTGAAAGCGTGAAATATACAATTTTTTGGCTTATGCTTTAAACCTACAAAAAACCAGCAAACAAGATGTACGTTATGGCACATATCGATTTACCGCAAGAGTTTCTTGACCATATCAGCCAAGTATTACAACAGTTACAACAAGCACTTCCTGAAATCAAAACTGAGGTTGATTTCTCTGCACCTGCTTATAAGTGGCAAAAGCAGCAGCTCAAACCGATTCATCATCCTAAAAAAATGTTTTTGGACGATTTAAAAGGGATTGAACGTCAAAAACAAAAAGTTGTTCAGAATACCTTGCAGTTTCTTAAGGGCTTACCTGCCAATGATGTGCTGCTGACTGGTGCACGTGGTACAGGTAAATCATCGATTGTCCGTGCCTTACTCGCTGAATATGTCGATCAGGGTTTACGTCTGATTGAAATTGAACGTGATGATTTATCTGATTTACCCGAGATTCAGAAGTTAATTCAGGGTCGTCCTGAAAAATTTATTGTGTACTGCGATGACCTTGCTTTTAATGCCGAAGATGAAAACTACCGTAGCTTAAAGAGCGTGCTCGATGGTTCTCTACAATCAGGTAATAACAATTTTATTATCTATGCGACCAGTAACCGCCGTCACTTGTTACCTGAATTTATGCATGAAAATACACCTGTCACCAAGGTCGATGTGCCACAGTACAAAGAACTGCATCCGCAAGAAGCGATTGAAGAAAAAATTTCACTCTCTGACCGTTTTGGTTTGTGGTTGTCTTTTTATCCGATGGATCAGCCTTTATACCTTGAAGTGGTTGAGCACTATTTACAAAAGGCCAATGTCGAATTTAACGATGAAGCCCGTGCTGAAGCGTTGCGTTGGTCGCAAAGTCGTGGACAACGTTCAGGGCGTGCCGCATATCAGTTCTCGAAACACTGGATTGGTTCAAATCTACTGAATCAATAATTTACTGTTATATGATTGGCTGAGCAGGTGCTGAGCCAATTTTTAAGAATATGGATGTTCGATTATGCAGATTGATGATGAAATCACTTTAAAGAAAATCCAGATTTTCCTTGCCTTTATGCGTTATGGCAACTTATCTAAAACCGCCGATGACATGCAGGTCAGCAATGTCAGTATTCATAAAGCCCTGCATTCACTAGAAAGTGCCCTACGCTGCCCACTCTTTAAAAATGAAGGTCGCAACCTCATTCCGTTAAAAAGCGCTTATGTGTTTGAAGAACATGCCAAAAAAATTGTGGCCGACTTGGTTTTGAGCGTGGAGAAAACCCGTGAAGCGGCAGGTTTTGCAGCAAAAGTTTTACGTTTAGGCTCATTGTATTCTTTAACAGTCAAAACTATTCCTTCACTGATCAGCGGTTTAAAGTTACGACGCAGCGAACTGGATATTCAGCTTTTACTCAGTTCCAATCAGGATTTGGTGACTAAACTCAAGCAAACTGAAATTGATGCGATTATTGTGGCGCTGAATGAAACCACTGCGAGTCATGATTTTGAAGTCCTGCCGATGTTTCAGGATGATATTTTTCTAGCTGTGCCTAAAGATTCAAAATACGCAGCGCTTGCTGAAATTGATTTGAGCTTACTCAAAGAAGAAACATTCATTACTTTAAATAAGGGTTTTGCAACCCACAGTGATAGCGAAGTGGTCTTTCAAAAAGCAGGTTTTGAACCGAAAGTTGCCCTGCAAGTCAGTGATATTTTCACGTTGATTAGTATGGTGAGTTCTGGCGTGGGCTTTGCATTATTGCCTGGTCGAATTTCGGCAGTGTATGAAAGTTCGGTCAAATTAATTCCGTTACGTGCCGATTTTCATATTCAGCAGCACATTGGCTTGGTGTTTTTAAAAAGTAAAGAGCGCGATCCAAATCTGTTAGCATTGATTGCAGAATGTCGGATGTTTGCCAAGAACTTTTAGTCATTTTTTGGGCAATCTAATGGATCATTAAATTGCCCAAGTTTTGCTTAACCAAAGATCGCATTCACAGTAAGGAAGAACACTGAAGGGCCAAGCAAACAGCCTAAACCTGTATAGAACGTGGCAACCAAAGCACCATAAGGCACTAAACGCACATCTGTTCCTGCCAAGCCTGCAGCTGTACCACTCGTTGTGCCCGCCAAACCACCAAAAATCATGGCTGAACGCGGGCTTTTAAGGTACATAAATTTCGCAAGTAATGGTGTCCCGACCATAAAGAACACGGACTTGATCAAACCAATCGCAATCGAGAGTGCAATCACATCTGAGCTTGCACCAATCGCTGAACCTGTAATCGGGCCAACGATATAGGTCATTCCACCTGCACCAATGGTGGTCATGGCAATCGGGTCACGATAACCCATTAACCAAGCAGTCATCACACCAATCACAAAAGGCACAACGCAACCAAGCATAAGGGCGATTAAACCAATTTTCCCAGCCTTTTTGACTTCTTTGACATCAACCTCAAAAGCGGTCGAAGCAATTGCAAGATCACGAATCATGGCTCCACCAAGTAAAGCAAAACCAGAGAAGATGGTGAGGTCTGAAATGCCTTTGGTACCATGCGTATAGACGCCTGCAAAGTACGCTACGACCAAACCGAGCATAATTGCAATCGCTGAACTTTGGAGCTTCCCTTTGGTGAGGTATTTAGACAGTACATGGGACACAAACATCATTAACCCTGTGACGGCCAATGCAGTGACCAAGGCATTTTTACTTAAAACGGTGACTAAAACTTCCATAATTTTTTATTCCCTGTCATGTTGAGATGATTGCCATTTTCCTTAAGGCGTTATGCTGTTTTTTCTTTGATTTCAGTGACTGTCCATTCATAGGTTTCGTAGTCGCCACTCATACGGTTCAAATAACGAATCACTAAAACTGTGCCGATCAGAGAAGCCACTGAAACGATGAGTCCCAACATACCGCCAGATAGTGCTGCAACCACGTTTTGTCCTGCCGACATGGCAACCACAATCGGAATATACATGCCCGACCAGTACAACACACCGAATTGAGTCACTTGTGGTAAGTAGCCTCTTTTGGCTAACAACTCTTTTGACAAAATCAGCAAAATCATCGCAATCGCAACACCGCCAACATTGGCTTTGACACCAAGTGCCATGCCGAGCAGATTGCCGAGATAATCACCCAGTAAGTGGCAAATTGCGAGTATTGCAGTTCCATATATAATCATTGTAGTTTCCTCATATCCTTGGAAATTCATCTATTTTTTGCAGTACCGAAAGTGAAATTAAACGCTTTCGTACTGCTGTTGCATTGCAATCATAATATTGTCGAGGCGCGTTCCTTGAAACGCCATGACTGAGCCTTCTTTAAATATACAGCGAGCAAGCCCTGTGAGTACCGTGCCAGGCAGCAACTCTAGTTGCAACCGAACACCCCGCTCCCATGCCGCTTGTATCGTGCTTTCCCATTCCACGATACACGCCATATTGCCTGCCAAATCCTGACGAATCTGTGAAGCGCTCATCATCAAACGCGCGGTACTACTACTCAAATATCGAATCTTTGCTGTTTTAAACTCAACCTCTTGCATCGCTTGCGCCAAGGTTTGCGCTTGCTGTTCCAATAATTCACAGTGTGATGGCACACTGACCTGTAAACGTTTTGCTAAAACACCTTGCTGCTCTGCCAAACTCACCACATCTTGCATGGCGGCATTTGCACCCGAAATCACAATCTGGTTTGCAGCATTGATATTCGCCACATAAACTTGCCCTTCTTGCTGCTGAACTTGGTTGACCCAATGTTCAACCTGTGTCCGACTCGTCCCGATGATGGCAGTCATGCCATAACCTGTCGGATATGCAGTTTGCATCAGCTCACCACGCAACGCGACCAGTCTGACGGCATCTTCGAAGCTCAGTACGTCGGCAATCACTGCCGCAGCCCATGCCCCGATTGACAACCCTGCCACATAATCAGGTTTAAACTGTTTCTGCAACAGTTGCTGTGAACTCACCACACCTGCAATCAGTAAACACAGTTGCACAGCTCGGGTCGATTGCAAGGCTTCTTGCGTATCCAAACTAAGTACATCCTGCCCTAAAGCGTGTGAAGCTCGGTCTAAATAACGCTGCGTCACATCATTTTGTGGTAAGTCGTGCAGCATGTTCGGCTTTTGTACGCCCTGACCCGGATAGACCCATAATGTACTCATGCAGCCACCTCCTGCACCATCCAAGGGTTATCCACCAACACCGCACCTTGTGCACGTTTCAAGAGCACCTGATGTCGGGCATTTGCCCAGTCTGCCAATGCCACACCACCGCATGGGGTTTGCAATTGCACATCCATACGTACCGATGTCTGTTGCAAGGCATCCCATAAGGCTTTTGCATCTGCTTTAGACAACTCATTTGGCATGCGAATCAGGATATCCAAATCACTGTTGGCATGGGTCACTTGCAGACCTGTTGCCAACTCAAAGCCTGTACTGCCTGTAATACCCCACGTCCATTCTGTTGCCTGTAACACTTGAGCAATCGGCTGAACTTTTTCTGCAATTACAGGAAATTGTTCAGCATCAACCATAATCAACTGTTCAGGTTTCACTATGCGCTGAATTGCAACTTTTGGCATAACACAGCCCAAGCGTTGCTGACGCTGTGCACCACGAATTCCCACGGCGATCTGATCTTCATGGGTCACAGCACGGCGTACCACCACAGGTTGCCCCGTAGCAATCGCCTGCCATGCCCAATCAGGCGCTTGCTCTGGAAGTGCACCGAGTGGCATTCCCCAAAGCAGGTCGTGGGCTTGTGGTGCGCTCATCATGCAGATTGCTCACGTGACCATTGTTCACGCAGTAAGGCACGCACTTTTTGCGATGCCTGACGGTTTTCACCGTGAAAGCGTGAAGATAAACTCCGATCTTGGCTGTGCAGAATATCTTGCAATGCGGCTGACACATGCTGCTGAATCAACTGCACATCTTCCGCTTGTGGATGCACAATATTCTGAACCTGTAAAATTTCTGCCAGTAAACCTAAGCTGTGATAATTGTGAATGTCATACGCCATAGGCGCAACTTTCGATGCCAGTTGCTCCAGTTCTTCAACACTGCGCAAGGTCACGCGTGCAGCAGATTCCTTGCCCATCGCATGTACCATCACACCTTCATCATCCAAAGCAATTAATCGATTGCCCTGATAACCATGTGCCAAAAATGCACCTGACATGGCTTTACCGACCAACAGACTAATCACAGGATGCCCTGCCAAACGCGCAGTAATATAACGATCTGCGGCAGCGCCCAAAGCCTGATGAATCCCTAAAACTTCCTCACGGCGACCATAAGCCTGACTCGGCACATCGACCACACACAAGATGGCGCGTTTTTGTGACTGAGCTTGATCGGCTTGAATGACTTGATCCACGGCTTTTGCCAGTGACCAACCTTCAAGTAAACCTACTTCGCCTTGTTGTGCACGTGGAAACTGATTGTTGGTATCTGCCACCACCGCAATCACGCGGACGGGATAACCATTCAGTTCACCATCGGCAACCCGTAATGATGCAGGAAAATCAGAAACCATTTTAAAACTTGATTCTGCTGTCAGCGCATTGAACCAGTTCAGACCGCGAGTGGCGACACGCGTTGCATTCACATCCATATTCATGCGGACTCTCCTTGATATAACTGCTGCACTGCACTTGGGCTGATCTGTTCAGAGGTATCGACCTGTGCCATTTTTTCCAAGAACCATGCATAGCGCGAACTACGCGGCTGAGTTGGGCAGCCTGCACTTAAAAACTGCTGGACTTGCTGATGAATCTGTTCCACATCATCTTCAACAAAGGCATCGACCAGACCTGATGCAAAGCGTTGTGCACCCCCTGTAATGCTCCAGATAAATGGACGATCTTTAGCATCGTATTCTTGAACACCTGCTTCCTGCTCAATCACTTGCGGGCCATTGAGACCTAAACGACCTTCCTGAGTCAGAATCAAATAGCTACATAAACTTGCAGCAATCGACATACCACCAAAACAACCCACACTGCCAGCCACAATTCCAATCACAGGTTGATACTGCCTTAATTCCACAATAGCTGAATGAATTTCGGCAATCGCTGCCAAGCCCAGATTGGCTTCCTGTAAACGTACACCACCTGTTTCGAGCAATAATATGGCTGCGGTGGGAATGCCTTTAAGGTTATCTTCAATCGCCAGTTCCAAAGCCCCCGCGATTTTTGCACCGCCTACTTCACCAAGGCTTCCACCTTGAAATGCCCCCTCAATCGCAATCACCACCACAGGTTGCTGTTGCATGGTGCCTTTAATCACCACCACGCCATCATCGGCTTGCGGCACAATATTTTGCTTAGGCAACCACGGCGATGTCATACGGTCGAATGGGTCAACCAGTTCACGGTAACGCACATCGAGCAGGCTTTGTGCACGCTGACGCGCTGAAAGTTCAATAAAGCTGCTACGCTGTAATAAGTCCTGAATATCAGTCATGTTGCACTTCCTCCAAAGCTTGCTCTAAACGTAAGCGCACCACGCCTGGGGTTGCACCAAAGTCATTAATTTCAATATTGACCGCAGGCAATTGCTGCATAGCAAACACGCGTTCAAGCAGATTTTTCCAGCGCATTTGGCTGCCATCGACCGATGTGGTGACCTGAATGTTTAAGGTGTCACCGTCGTGAGGCTCAACCAAAATTTCCAAATCACCCGAACCGACACAACCCACCAACGCACGTTGTTTGGCAACAACTTGGGCAGCAAATTCAAAATTCAATATTTCCATGTTCTTTATCCTTATGGGTTATTCGCCGTGTTCACGTTCTACCCGATCGACAAATATCGTCGCTGCCAATAAATCCGCTGCACCACCTGGTGATGCATTCAACCGCAATAAATCAATTTCCAGCAAATGCAGTTCACGACGCGCCGCCAGACTGGTATAACCACCCAAAGCCAACACTTTACCTGCACCTTGCTGCATACGGTTTAAACCGTTTAGACCTGCCCGATGCAGCACGCAGGTATCATCCAAATGTTGCATCAATGCAAGCAGTGCATCTAGGCGGGCAAATTCCTCTCGCATTGAATGCTGTCGGGTTTGACGAAGCTGCGGCAAAGCATGCTGACGAATCGCAGGGAAACCTTGCTGAGCTTGCTGTTTTGCGCCTTGCTTGCCATGTTTCTGCAACACCATTTGCCCATGACTGAGCGTTGATTGCACGCTCACAGCCCGATCTTCAATTTGTGCGATTTGCCCTGCACAAAAACAGATGTCTTCTGCGGATGTCCCTTGTGGTGATAATGTCGCTGCCGTAACCAATAAACCGAGTGCCCAAATTGCGCCACGATGAGTATTGACGCCACCTGTTACCGCCAACATGCGTTGTTCGCCCTCACGTCCAAGCTGTCCAATCTGTTCGCGTAATGCCTGTGAAACTTCACCATGCCATGTTGCTGCCACACTCATGGCAACAAACATTTCTCTTAAACTTTCTGCTGACTGTTCCATCAAACTTAAGCTTAAATCTTGATGTGCGCCTGCACTGCGTGCATCAACCAATGCAGGTTTTGGCGACAGACGGACTTCATCAAGTAATGCCTGTACTGCAAAATCGGCTAGCGTATCGGCAAGGCAACGCTGCGGTTTGGGTTGAAAAAATGCATTCATTTACCAACTCCGAAATTTCGCAGGCGGTTCGTACAAACCATCTGACCATGTCACCAAGTCAGCGATATTTTTTGCAGCAAGCAACTCACGGGTTGCATCTGTACGGCGAATGCCCAAATCTTCAGGGAATGCCACCAAACCTGCTTGGCGTAAGCGTTCGGTATTTTTCGGATCGTGACGTAAACCAATATCAGTGACCCCTGCCACTGCCGCGATCATTTCTTCACGTTGTTGCTGACTGTCGGCTTTATATAAGTAGGCAATGCCTTCTTCGGTGAGTAAATGCGTCACGTCATCGCCATAAATCATGATTGGCGCAAGTGGCATACCTGATTTTTTCGCAACATCGACGGCATCAAGCTGATCCACAAAGGTCGGTTTGCCACCCTCTTGGAAAGTTTCCACCATTTGCACCACCAATTTTTTGCCGCGTGCCAAGTAGGTATCGGTGTCATTTAAGCCTTGAGGACGCATATCCAGCCATGCAGGTGTACCATGTCGACGACCACGCGGGTCATGTCCCATATTCGGTGCACCACCAAAACCTGCCAAACGACCTTTAGTCACCGTTGAAGAATGTCCTTGTCCATCGACCTGTAAAGTTGCACCAATAAACAGATCGACAGCATATTGCCCTGCTAACTGACACATCATACGGTTGGAACGCAGCGAACCATCACGCCCTGTAAAGAACACATCGGGACGCGCTGCCACATATTTTTCCATGCCCAGTTCTGTCCCGAAGCAGTGCACGCTTTCCACCCAGCCCGATTCAATCGCAGGAATGAGGGTCGGATGTGGATTGAGTGTCCAGTTACGGCAAATCTTGCCTTTAAGCCCCAGTGATTCACCATAAGTCGGCAAGATTAACTCAATCGCTGCGGTATTAAAGCCAATCCCATGATTCAACGACTGCACCTGATGCTTTTCATAGATCCCGCGAATCGCCATCATTGCCATAAGGACATGCACAGGTTTGATGTGTTTTGGGTCACGGGTAAACAGCGGTTCAATATAAAATGGGCGATCTGCCACCACCACAAAGTCCACCCAAGAGGCAGGAATGTCGACACGTGGCAAGTCAGTCACGTCATCGACCAGTTTGTTGACCTGTACAATCACAATACCGTCGCTAAATGCCGCAGGTTCAATCAACGCTGGAGAATCTTCGGTACTTGCGCCCGTATAAATATTGCCGTGACGGTCTGCCATAAAGCCAGCCGACAACACCACATTCGGAATCAGGTCGACCAATAAACGTGAATACAGTTCGATGTAGGTATGAATTGCCCCGATTTCCAGTAAGCCATCTTCAAGTAACTGGCTAATGCGTAGGCTTTGTGTACCTGCAAATGAAAAATCCAGTTTGCGGGCAATACCTTTTTCAAATAAATCGAGATGTTCTGGACGCCCAACACTCGGCATGATCATGTGCAAATCATGCAAAATATCTGGGTTGGTTTGTGCCAATGAACGTGAAAGAAAGTCGGCTTGTTTTTGGTTGTTGCCTTCGAGGACAACCCGATCGCCTGGAGTAATCAGGGTTTCAAGCGCCTGAACAATATTTTGGGTTGGAATCACCACACCGTCGGCAAATTTGCGTGCCAAGTCCAATTTAATCTGCTTGGCATAACGGCGTTTATTCCAAATTCGATCTTTATGCTGTACCGAGCCTTCCATGTGATGTCCTGTTCTGCAGTTCATGTTTTCATCTATAAAACCCTGTTCAGGATTTTTGATCAATAAACTCGAAATGCAGAACATTAACTTCAAGTTAATGAAGTAACATCAGGTTGCAGATGAAGCTCTCCGTTCATACTCCTGTACAGCATCATCGACACTTTGAGCCGTGTAAGTCGATTGAGGAAATAAAGGACTGTTGACATACAACAAGGTCTGCGCCACTGAACGGCGTACACGTGCCAATCTCAAGTCAATTTGTTGTTCATGTAAACGGGTAGCAAGCAGAAGTAGTTCTTCAATACTGGTACTATCAAGACTCGGACATTCTTCCAGATTTAAAATCACATGCTCATAATGCTGTGTCGCAATTTTAGTTAAGATCGCATTACAGATTTTTTCAGCATTGGCAAAAAACATCGGATGATCAGGTCGGGCAATTAAAATTTCATATGGAGCAACCGCTTCAGGAAAGCGATCCATATCGACAAAGTCATGTCCTCCATCTAAGCGCCCAAGCCATGCAATACGGGGAACAGCATAACTTTTCAGCATCATTAAAATACTGACCGCAATTGCGATAATTAAGCCATTCAGCACACCAAAAATAATCACAGCCCAAATTGCAGTAATCGAAAGAATACGATCTTTACGCCAAATAAAATACTGTTTAAAGGGTGCAAGACGAATATGCCCACTGACCGCATACATCACAATACTGGCCAGAATCGGCTCAGGAATATTGGCAATATATTGACGAAAACATACTAAAAACAGGATGACTGCCAGCGCTGCAACCCACGCCGATTTTTTACTTGTTGCACCTGCGGCTTCATTGGCTGAGGTGGCGGAGTAGCCTGCGCCTAGCGGCATACCTTTGAGTAATCCCGAACAGATATTACCGACACCCAATGCAATAAGGTCACGGTTAGGTTCGCTCGGATCATTATATTTTAAGGCAAAAGTACGGATTGAGGTATAGGACTCAGCATACACAATCAGTGCTACTGCAAGGGCAATTTCAACCAGTTGCAGCCAGCTATTCATACTCAAGTTGGGCAAACTGGCACTCGGTAAAACAAATTCAAAATGCCCAACCGAATGAATTCCCCATTGTGCTGTATAACCCAATACATTTAAACTAATTCCCAAGATAATCAACAATAAAGCCACAGGAATGGTTTTATAGCTTTGGGTGAGTTTTAGAGTTGCAAAGGTCACAATACCCATGCCGAACGCATAAACATTCCAGTCCTGATACGCCGTAATGAATCCCCAAATCTGCCGAAAGAAATCACTGTGTTCAGGATGAACCTGCAAGACTGAGGGTAACTGTTTCACCACAATGCTCAGAGCCAAACCAAAAGAAAAACCTTTGAGTACAGGTTTGGCAATAAATTGTGTGACTTCGCCAAGCTTGAACAAGCCCGCAATCACCAGCAAAATCCCAGATAAAAATACCAAGGCATACGCCAAACTGGCTCGCTCAGGCGAAGATAATGCAACAATAGTGGCTAAACCTGAGCTCAACACTGCTGCGGAAGAAGATGTTGAAGAAACGATTGCAAAACGGCTACGCCCAATCAATCCATACACAATTAAACCAATGACCAAAGCCACTAGACCGCTTTGTGGGGACAAGCCTGCAATGTTGGAATAAGCCACAGCTTCAGGCAATAACAACCCTGCGATGGATAAGCCTGCGACTACATCAAAAATTGAAGATTTTTTATTGGCATTCATTCAACGACTCAACTTGCATCAAATGAAACGATTTGGCATGGAATTAAAGCATCTTCATCGTGTAAATACACGGCACATAGACGATGATAGCCATCGGCAATAATCACTTTATGCTGAGCAAGATCTCGAACAAGTAATAATGGAGAAAGCGCTTTTTCCTGTTCAATCTTGGTGATATCTCGTGCCACATGAAAATTATGCGCATCGAGCAAGGGAAGCTGTGCTGCACGAAAAATATCTTTGGCTTTGAATTGACTGATGGGTTGTTTTTGTAACTGATCGAGCAATTTTTTCACTTGGATGGGATCAAGAATCAAAGAGAGATAGGAACTCGCAGCGGGATAGTCATGGGCTTCAGGTTGTGTTAACCAGACAATGCTTGGTTTTAATTTTTTATTACTATTGTCCATGATCTTTAAACTCATTGTTATTTCAATAATTACTTGTCAAGAATAACAAATCATCGCTGTAAAAGTCTGTAATAAAAAAGCGAGCACATGGCTCGCTTTAATGGGGGATTTAAATCACTTAGAACTGAACTTGACCAGGTACCCAGTTGGTTCCTGCCAGTGGCACACGTGCCATCGCTGCTGCTTCAACAGTGAGCGCCACCAAGTCTTCAGGGTCAAGGTTGTGCAAGTGTGATTTACCACAAGCACGTGCCATAGTTTGTGCTTCAAGTACCAACACACGTAAGTAGTTTGCTAAGTGGCGACCACCTTCAATCGGGTCAAGGTTTTTAGCTAACTCAGGGTTTTGCGTGGTGATCCCAGCAGGGTCTTGACCATTTTGCCAGTCATCGTAATAACCTGATGCTGAACCAATTTTTTTCAATTCATCATTTAAGCGTGGATGGTTATCCCCCAGTGCAATCAAGGCTGCTGTACCAATTGCGACTGCATCTGCACCCAGTGCCATGGCTTTTGCCACGTCTGCACCTGTACGAATCCCGCCTGACACGATCAACTGAACTTTGCGGTGCATTCCCATTTCTTGCAATGCCTGAACCGCTTGTGGAATGGCAGGTAAAATTGGAATACCGACATGTTCAATAAACACTTCTTGAGTTGCAGCCGTACCGCCTTGCATACCATCGAGTACGATTACATCTGCCCCTGCTTTGACTGCAAGTTTGACATCGTAATATGGACGGCTTGCCCCGATTTTCACATAAATTGGTTTTTCCCAATCGGTGATTTCACGGATTTCGGCAATTTTAATTGCAAGATCATCTGGGCCTGTCCAGTCTGGGTGACGACAGGCACTGCGTTGATCGACACCGACTGGAAGTGTACGCATACCTGCCACACGTTCAGTCACTTTCATACCCAAAAGCATACCACCACCGCCTGGTTTTGCACCTTGACCAAGGACAATTTCAATCGCATCGGCTTTACGCAAGTCATCTGGGTTCATGCCATAACGTGAAGGCAGGTATTGATACACCAAAGTTTGTGAATGACCACGTTCCTCAGGCGTCATACCACCATCACCCGTTGTTGTTGATGTGCCGACCATGGTTGCACCACGTCCCAACGCTTCTTTAGCATTGGCAGACAATGCACCAAAGCTCATTCCTGCAATCGTTACAGGCACTTTCAGGTGAATCGGTTTTTTGGCAAAGCGTGTGCCAAGTACCACATCGGTTCCGCATTTTTCACGATAACCCTCAAGTGGATAACGCGACATACTTGCACCCAGCAATAACAAGTCATCGAAATGGGGTAATTTGCGTTTTGTACCCCCACCGCGGATGTCATAAATCCCTGTAGCGGCAGCACGTTGAATTTCCTGAATCGTTAAACGGTCAAACGTAGCAGATTCGCGTAATACTGGTTCAAATTGAGTAGTAGATTGAGTCATCGTAAATATCTCCGAGCCACGTTTGGTTTAGTAAGCAGATGCGTTGTCGACTTTGAAGTTGTACAGTTGGCGTGCTGAGCCATAGCGTTTGAAGGTGGTTGGATCTTCATCAAATCCCGCCTGTTCCAACAACTCGGATAACTCAGCAATATGTTCTGGGCGCATTTCTTTTTCAATACAGTCTGAACCCAAAGATTTCACTGTGCCTTTGACATAAATGCGCACTTCATACAGTGAATCACCCAATGCATCGCCTGCATCGCCACACACCACCAAGCGTCCTGCTTGTCCCATAAAGCAGCTCATGTGTCCAATGCTGCCACCCACTACAATGTCCACGCCTTTCATCGAGATGCCACAGCGTGCGCCTGCATCTCCATCAATCACCAACAAACCACCGTGTGCTGTTGCGCCTGCTGCTTGTGACGCATTGCCTTTAATGCGAACTGAACCTGACATCATGTTTTCAGCAACACCAACACCCACGTTTCCGTTCACAATCACATCGGCTTCTTGGTTCATGCCTGCGCAGTAATAACCTGCATGCCCGTCAATGGTCACTTGTACAGGGGCTTTCATGCCGACCGCAATATTGTGTTGACCTGCTGGGTTGTGTACCGTCCATGCAGGAATCGCAGCCACTAATTCAGGGGTATGTAATGCCTGATTGAGTTCGCGAATGCTGTCCACGCTCAAATCATAAGTGTCTTTTAATTCGATTTTGTCTGCCAATACTGTGCTATTCATCGTCTTTATTCCTCTAATCTGTTTTTGGTTTTTATGCTGCTGCGCCAGTCTTGGCTGTTGAGCGTTCCCAGACATATAAAGTCGCTGGTTCTGGTTCCCAAACTTTGGCTTTGTCGATGTTTGGAAGTGAAGCCAATGCCTGATATTCAGAAGCCATTGCCACATAGTCATCGGTTTCTGCCAACACTGCTGGTTTGCAGGCAATCGGATCACGAATCACGGCGAAACCGTCACGTGTACCAATCGCAAAAGTAAAGAAACCATCCAAGTCATCAAGGGCATGATTCAGCGCTTGTTCGAGGTTGTCCCCTTCTTGTAAACGCCAAGCCAAATAACCTGCAGCCACTTCAGTGTCGTTATCGGTTTCAAAATGAATGCCTTCGCGTTTGAGTTCCTGACGTAAACGCGCATGGTTCGACAATGAACCGTTGTGCACTAAGCAAAGATCTGCACCCGTTGAGAATGGGTGGCTGCCCTCCATAGTCACCGCACTTTCAGTTGCCATACGGGTATGCCCGATAATGTGGCTGCCTTTCATGTTGGCTAAGCCAAAGCGTTCAGAAATTTCCACAGGTAAGCCCATGCCTTTTAAAATTTCGATGCTTTGCCCAACGCTCATGATTTTCAGTTCAGGTGCAAGTTCAGTAATTGCTGCACGAACGGTGGTTTCATCTGCTTCGACTTTCAGCACGGCTGCGGTTGCATTTTGGAACCAGTCAAAGCCTGTACCGAGTTTTGCTTCCAGTTTTTCTGCAAATGCTTGCCAGTTAAAGCTTTCATCCGTGCTTTGTAGGGTCAGTTTGACCCAGCCATCTTGTACTTCATCGCCATAGATCGCAAAGCCTGCGCTGTCTGGGCCACGTCCAGTCATGGCTTCAAGCATCGGTTCAAACAGTTTGCCCAATTGAGATTCGAGCGCTGGGTTTTTTAAATATAGTCCGACAATGCCACACATAATGCTTACTCCAATAGATTCGATGGACTTCTTTCATAAATCCCTTTCATTTCTCCCTATGGGAGAAAAACAAAGAGGGCGTAAACAATGATCAAAGAAGTTTAATTCTGTTGATTTATCTTAAAATTTAGAAAAATTCGGTATAACGCTTAACTTCCCAGTCAGACACATGTCGACTGTATTCAACCCATTCCATGCTTTTTTGATCGATGAATTCATCCACGATTTCTGTACCCAGTTTTTCACGGAACAGTGGATCTGCTTTGAGTGCATCGACTGCCTCTTTAAGCGACTGTGGCAAGGTTTCAATGCCACGTGCAGCGATTTCTTCCAAGCCAAGGCTGTACAAGTTTTCATTGCAGGCGGCTGGTGGCGTCAATTCACGTTCAATGCCATCTAGACCTGCCGCAATAATTGCCGCTGAAACCAAGTAAGGATTACAGCCTGCATCTGGCAGACGTAGTTCGATACGACCATACGGAATACGCACCATCGCTGAACGGTTGTTAGAACCGTAGGCAATAAATGCAGGTGCCCATGTCGCACCAGACAATGAACGACCCACTACAAGGCGTTTATAAGAGTTCACGGTTGGCGCACAGAACGCACAGAGTGCTGGGCCATGCTCAAGCAAACCTGCAATGAAGTGATACGCCATTTTGGATAAGCCCATACCACTTGGGTCACTTGGGTCATGGAATAGGTTGCTAGATTCTTCACTGCCAATTGACAAGTGGAAGTGCATACCGTTGCCCGCACGTTTTGGATCTGGTTTCGGCATAAATGAGCAGATCATGCCTAAATCGTTAGCAATTTCCCCTGCTGCCATGCGGAAGAACGTGAACATGTCTGCCGAATTCATGGCATCGCTGTAGGTATAGTTGATTTCAAACTGACCGTTGGCATCTTCATGGTCAATTTGGTAAATGTCGAAACCCACAGGAATAAGCGCTTCAGTTAAACGTTCTAAAAATTCACGTGAACGCGATAAACCTTTATAGTCATAGCAAGGTTTATCGAGGTTATCTGAATCATCCACCATTTTGAGTGAACCATCTTCACCACGGCGAAATAGGCTAAACTCTGGCTCTAGACCTGTATTCAATGTCCAGCCTTTCGCACTTAAACGCTCAACTTGTTTACGCAAAACATAACGTGAATCGTAAGGATGCGGCTGACCATTGACATAGCCTTCGCACACCACACGACCATAACCTGGTTGCCATGGCACAGGGGTTAAGTTCGACAAATCGCCTTTCACCATAAAATCTGGCCCATGCGGCTGCATTCCCATTCCCGAGATGGCAAAACCCGCAAAGCCTACACCATCTTTTTCAATGGCTTTTAAGCCAGAAATCGGCACAGACTTGGTTTTTGCAGCACCATGAATATCGACAAACTGAGCCAATACATATTTTAATTGGTACTGATCAATCACCTGCTGAACCTCTGGACGATACATCGGTTTTTTGATGAGTTGATGTTGATCAAACATCTCGGTTACGGCTTGCTGCAACATTTGGCATACTCCCATATGACAAAAACTGAATGTGGTGCAGAAAATGCATCTTTCTGTGCTTACATGGTTTAAAAATTCCATTTAAGAAATTTTCTTTCCTATTAAGAAAGCAAATCCCTTGCCAACTTTTAAGCAACAGACGAAATTTGTGAATGAGAGGTAAAATTTGACTATATTTCCAACAAGAATATATATTTCACAATAGGAATTTTATTTTTTAGCGAAGTTCGGTTGTGCTTTGCAGTAAAATACACAGCAAGATCAGTATCAAAATAGTGCAGGAATGAACCAGAATGAGACAAAGTAAAAATAGTTTAAAGCTTGAACAATATATTGGCATTCAAATCAAACGTAACCGCCAAGAACAGGGTTTAAAATTGTCTGAGGTTGCACAGATCGCAGGAATTAGTCAGGGCATGCTCAGTAAAATTGAAAATGCTCAGGTTTCGACCAGCCTTGAAACCTTAAGCCGCTTATGTGAAGTACTCGGTATTCCCATGTCGACTTTATTTAGCCAGTACGATCAGCAAGAGAGTCATGCCATGTTGGTGAAATCGGGTGATGGTATGGAAGTGGTTCGCCGTGGCACAGAAAAAGGACATACTTATCATTTATTGACCCATTCACGCGGCCCACGTAAAAACTTTGAAGCCTATTTGGTCAGCATGGACGATGCCAGTGAGGAGTTCCCGACTTTTGCTCATCCAGGAACAGAAATGCTGTATTTAGTCGAAGGTGAATTGTTGTATCGTCACGGGCATGAAGTGTTTCATATGCAACCAGGCGACTGTTTAACTTTGGAAGGTGAGATTCCACACGGCCCAGAAAAACTGATTCAGGTTCCGATTCGCCTGCTCTCGGTGATGAACTACGCACAGCCGCAGGAATAAGTTTTCAGGTACAGACAGGCATAATGTCATTTCAAAATGCCTGTCAATAATAGATCATTAATATTAAAAGTTCCTTCTCCCTTTGGGAGAAGGTTAGGATGAGGGTATTTATATTGTGATTTATTGTTTAGAAAATGACTTATGAAATAAAGTCGAATAATCCTTTTTTCTCGATCTTATTCCACACCCACCACATCATCTTGCTCAGTAAAAGCCTCAATCACTCCTGTAGCTGCGAGCTGCCTTAGTTCGCTCTCACTACGATACCGTTTTAAGACCGTCCAAGTGTGCTCCCCTAAACGAGGGGGCGCTTGACGGTATTCAATCGGTGTACCCGACAGTTTAATCGGCGAAGCAATCATTTTAAATTCAGCATTTTGCGGATGTGGCACATTTACCAACATATTGCGCGCCTGAATCTGTGGTTCCTGTAATGCTTCTGCAATCGAGTTAATCATGCCTACAGGGACTTGTTTCGCATGAATACAATCCACCCAAAATTGGGCATTTTGAGTTAAAAAGTGCTGCTCCAATTGCTGAACCAAAACATGACGGTGTTTCACCCGATCCTGATTTGAACGAAAATTAGGATGATCCCCAAGGTCTGGTCGCTGAATGGCCATACACAGAGCTTTAAACTGCTTGTCATTTCCACAGGCAATAATAAAGTCTTTATCTTTTGCTTTAAATGTCTGATACGGCACAATATTCGGATGCGTATTACCCATCCGCACTGGGGATTTTTCTGTCAGCAGATAATTCATGCCCTGATTGGCCAAACCCGCAACCTGAACATCAAGCAGTGACAGATCAATATGCTGACCTTTTCCAGTCGTGAGACGTGACCACAACGCCGCCTGTATTGCAATGGTGGCATACAGCCCTGTTTGTAAATCCGTTACAGCAACCCCAACTTTTTGCGGCACATTTTCAGGTTCACCTGTAATGCTCATCAGTCCCGCCATACCCTGAATAATAAAGTCATAACCAGGTTCAGCCGCACGTGGCCCTGTCTGCCCAAAACCTGTAATCGAACAATACACTAGTCGAGGATTGATCTTGCTGAGGCTGGCATAGTCCAGACCGTATTTAACTAAAGAGCCTGCCTTATAGTTTTCAATCAGCACATCGGTATTTTTAACCATGTCCTGAATCAGCAATTGCCCTTGTTTTGAGGCGATATCAACCGCGACTGAATATTTATTACGGTTTGCCGACTGATAATAACCCGCTTCTCGGGTGGCATCTCCCTGTTCATCGGGCATCCACGGAGGTCCCCACATACGGGTATCGTCCCCCAGTTTGGGACGTTCGATCTTGATCACCTCCGCCCCTAAATCTGCGAGAATCTGACCACACCAAGGGCCAGCCAGCACCCGACTCAAATCCAGTACACGCAACCCTGTTAATGCACCCATTGCTCCATCCCAATTATTTTTATGATGTGTCATCCCAATTTCAATTTGCCTGTACTGCCATTCCCTCGGCATTTTGAAATTTTAAATCTCCTCAAGATGCCCACAACGAGCATCTCCAAGAATTTTTAATGAAAAGGTTTTATCTAGTTGGCAAATGCAGCAATGCCTGTTTGCGCACGCCCCAAAATCAAGGCATGAATGTCATGTGTACCTTCATAGGTATTTACAACTTCAAGATTAACCAAGTGGCGGGCAATCCCGAACTCATCACTAATCCCATTTCCACCCAACATGTCACGAGCGAGACGAGCAATCTCTAATGCCTTGCCACAATTGTTACGTTTAATTAAGGATGTGCCTTCCACTGCGGCAAGACCTTCATCTTTCATACGCCCAAAACGCAAGGCGATCTGTAAGCCGAGTGCAATTTCGGTTTGCATATCCGCCAGTTTTTTCTGAATAAGCTGATTGGCTGCAAGCGGTCGACCAAACTGCTGACGGTCGAGTGTGTATTGACGCGCGGTGTGCCAGCAAAATTCTGCGGCGCCCATCGCCCCCCATGCAATGCCATAACGTGCACTATTCAAACAGGTAAATGGGCCTTTTAAACCACGAACTTCAGGAAAGGCATTTTCTTCAGGGACAAAGACATCATCCATGACAATTTCTCCTGTAATCGAAGCACGCAACCCCACTTTGCCGTGAATTGCAGGTGCAGATAAACCTTGCCAACCTTTTTCTAAAATGAAACCGCGAATATCACCAACATTGCCTTCTTCTGACACTTCTTTTGCCCAAACGACAAATACATCGGCAATCGGGCTATTGGTAATCCACATTTTTGAACCTTTCAGGCGATATCCACCTGCCACTTTTTTGGCACGTGTTGACATGCCCGCAGGATCTGAACCGTGATCAGGCTCAGTCAACCCGAAACAGCCAATATATTCACCTGTTGCCAGTTTCGGCAGATATTTCTGTTTCTGCTCTTCTGTCCCAAACTCATTAATCGGGACCATCACCAAGGAACTTTGTACACTTGCCATAGAACGATAACCCGAATCAACCCGCTCGATTTCACGGGCAATCAAACCGTAACTAACATAGTTCAAACCTGCTCCGCCATATTGTTCAGGAATGGTTGGCCCAAGTAACCCCAACTCCCCCATTTCTCGAAAAATGCGGGGATCTGTGGTTTCATGGCGGAATTGTTCAAGCACACGGGGCATAAGTTTATCTTGACAGTAAGCCGCTGCTGCATCACGAATCATGCGTTCTTCTTCGGTGAGTTGTTGTTCGATCAGAAATGGGTCTTGCCAGTTAAATTGGACACGTTCAGATTTTTTTGTTGTTTCCAGCATTTGATTCATTGCTTTCCTAGCCTGTTCTGGTTGATCTTTTCATTCATGCTACGATCAAGTTCTCGACTCAGGCAAACGATTCTTTTTCATGCAGACATGCGGTTTACGCATATCTTATTTCACAAAAAATGATCCAACTTTAAAAAGTATTTTAAATACAATGAATTTTATATTTTTATAAAATGAAGATTTTATTTTTAAGGACAATCTATGTTATTTATAAATACCTTATTCTAAAAATCCACCGATATGACAAGGATCGTAATATGCGTCGGATGATTCCATCTTTACAGTCACTGTTGTGCTTTGAATCTGCCGCCAAACATAAAAGCTATACCCACGCTGCGCAGGAACTGTGTATTACTCAAAGTGCTGTTTCTCGACAAATTCAGCAATTAGAAGAATTTTTAAATCTGAGTTTATTTCAACGTACTCGCCACGGCGTGGAATTGACGCTGGCAGGCGAACAGTATTTTAAAAATATTAAATCTTCATTATTGAACATTGAACAAAGCACGATGGATCTCATGTCGCACAAAGGGCTTGGCGGCACACTGAAACTCGGCGTTGTTCCTACTTTCGCGACTCGTTGGCTGCTGCCTCGACTGTATCGCTTCAATCAGATCTATCCTGAAATTACGGTGCATCTTGAAACCAGCACCAAACCCTTTTTATTTAGTGAACATATTTTTGATGCTGCAATCTACGCAGGTACGCCGTCCCAACTTGAAAACTGGCCTGAGGCAAAGGTTGAATTTCTCATGCAGGAAGAGGTTGTTCCTGTCTGTTCGGTTCAGCTCATTCAAAAATATTTCCCCGAAATGGATCTGAATGCAATTGATTTGACTCCGCAGCAATTGAGCCAATTGCCTTTGTTGCAGCAAACGACGCGACCTTATATCTGGAAAGAATGGTTCAATGCAGCAGGTTATGACTATCCTTCCACAATGGATGGACAACGCCATGAGCTTTTTTCCATGCTTGCAGTTGCCGCAACACATCACATGGGCGTGGCACTCATTCCTCAGATGCTACTTGAGAAAGAATTAAACAATGCTGATTTAGTGATTGCCTCTCGATTTAAGCTGGTCGGTTCGCGTTCTTATTATTTTGTTTATTCGGAACAACAAAATAGTGGTTTGATCTTGAAGTTTGTAGAGTGGCTTAGTCAGGAAGTTCAGGCTTATCAGCATAGTGCGACGTGCTTAATCTAACATCATCAAAACCTAATGAAATCAGCTTTACTCTAATTTTAAACACCATAAAAAAAGCCCCAAGATTTAATCTTGAGGCTTTTTAAATTTTGGAGCGGGAAACGAGACTCGAACTCGCGACCCCAACCTTGGCAAGGTTATGCTCTACCAACTGAGCTATTCCCGCAATATGGACGCATTATAGAGTGTTTCAAAAAGCTGTCAACTCTTTTGGTGTCCAAGTGGTGATTTAATCAGCACGACGCCAAACAGTCCCTTGACGGGTATCTTCCAAAACCACACCTTGATCCAGCAATGACTGACGAATTTCGTCCGCTTGAGCAAAATCTTTGGCTTTTTTGGCATCTTTACGTTGCTGAATCAAATCTTCGATTTGTTCTTCAGACAATCCTAAAGCGTCCTGACCGATATCTGACTTTAAGAAGTCCTCAACATTGTGCTGTACCAAACCTAAAATGTTGGTCAGATGACGTAAGGTTGAATAATAAACCGCTGCCTGTTCAGTATTTTCTTCTTTCACCGCACGGTTCAGTTCTTTGTTGATTTCAAACAATACCGCAATGGCTTCAGCAGTATTAAAGTCATCACGCATAGCAGCATTAAAACGCTCAACCAGTGCTTGATCTAAAGTTTCAACCGTTTTTTCGCCATACACCTGCTGGTAAGCCTTAAATGAATGGTAGAAACGGCTAAGAGCAGTTTTCGCTTCTTTTAATGCCACATCCGAGAAATTGACTGGGCTACGGTAATGTGAAGACACGATAAAGTAACGAATCACTTCAGGATGGAATTTGTCCATCACATCGCGAATGGTAAAGAAATTGCCTAAAGACTTCGACATTTTCTCACCATCGACATTAATAAAGCCGACATGCATCCAGTAATTCACGTACTGTTCGCCTGTTGATGCTTCACTTTGTGCAATTTCATTTTCATGGTGCGGGAACATTAAGTCAGAACCACCACCATGAATATCAAAATGATTGCCGAGGCAGCAGGTTGACATTGCTGAACATTCGATGTGCCAACCTGGGCGACCTTGCCCCCAAGGTGAAGCCCAAGCAGGTTCATTTTCTTTGGCATGTTTCCAAAGCACAAAGTCAAATGGGTGCTTTTTCTCGACTTCTACATCGACACGCTCTGAAGCGCCTGCTTGCATATCTTCAAGCTTACGACCCGACAAACGACCGTATTTAGCAAACTTTTCAACTTGAAAATAAACATCGCCATTACTTGCAGGATACGCTGTGCCATTATCCACCAAATTCCCGATCATGCTTTGCATCTGGTCAATGTATTCGGTTGCACGTGGTGCTTCATCTGGGTGCAAACAACCCAGATTTTCAGCATCTTCATTCATGGCCTGAATAAAACGATCGGTCAATGCGGTGATGCTTTCACCATTTTCATTGGCACGTTTAATAATTTTGTCGTCAATATCGGTGATATTGCGTACGTATTTGACATTCCAACCCTGACTACGCAAGAAACGAATAATGTAATCAAATGCAACCATGACTCGAGCATGCCCAATATGACAATAGTCATAAACGGTCATACCGCAAACATACATGTCGATATGCCCTGCTTTACGGGGTACAAATTCAACTTTTTTACGTTGCTCAGAGTTATATAAAACAAAGGGTTGCATATAAAGTCTTCAAATGTTCAAACTAAAGATGCCTCATCATAACTGATGCACAATATTTCACAAAGTCTTATCCCTAAAAAATATAAGATAAGCAAAAAGACACGCTTTGCAAAAGTTTGTCTGGCATATTCTGTGCTAAGATAATTTTGATTGTTTTGTTAAACCGTGAATAAGTATTTAATATTGGTAAGGTAATTAACTTTGAATTTTCCAAGTATGATCAATTCCATTGATTTTAAAAAAGTCGCTTTAGAAACTTTAAAAATTGAACAGCAAGCCCTTGACGTTTTAGCAATAGAAATTGATGAACGTTTCGTAAAAGCCTGTGAAATTATCTTACAGTGCAAAGGTCGTTTGGTTGTTACAGGCATGGGAAAATCTGGGCATATTGGTCGTAAAATGGCAGCCACATTTGCTTCCACAGGTACGCCATCTTTCTTCATGCATCCAGGTGAAGCAGGTCATGGTGACTTGGGTATGCTGGTCAAAGGTGATGTCCTGATTGCCATTTCCAACTCTGGAAAAAGTGATGAGATCATGATGCTCATGCCTCTGATTAAACATCTAGGTGTACCTTTGATTACCATTAGCCGCGACACTAAAGGTCCAATGCCACAAAATGCAGATGTGGCACTGACACTTGGCGCAGCTGATGAAGCTTGTCCGCTAGGTCTTGCACCCACTTCAAGTACCACAGCGACACTGGCATTGGGTGATGCGTTAGCTGTTGCTTTACTAGAGGCACGCGGCTTTACCTCTGATGATTTTGCGCGTTCACATCCTGCAGGCGCTTTGGGTAAACGCCTGTTACTCCATGTAGAACATCTGATGCATAAAGGAAAGGATCTTCCTAAAGTTTTACCAACAGCACCAATGAGTCATGTTCTGTATGAAATGACGGAAAAACGCTTAGGCCTAACCACAATTGCAGATGAAAATGATCAATTATTAGGTGTCTTTACCGATGGTGACTTGCGTCGCCTACTCAGCAAACAAAGTAGTATTAATCTCAATATGCCCGTTGCCGAAGTAATGACTCATCATCCTGCTACAATTTCTGAACATGCCCGTGCGGTTGATGCCCTAGAACAATTGCGTGATAAAAAAATCCACCAATGTATTGTCACTGATCAAGAACATAAAGTCATTGGTGTCATTGGTATGCATGACCTTATTCAAGCTGGAGTAGCATAAAACATGGCATCTTATGTGTTATTAGAACAAGCAAGCCACATTAAGGCTTTGGTTTTAGATGTCGATGGTATCTTAAGTGATGGTTTTGTCACTTTTACGAACACTGGTGATGAAATCAAATCTTTCGATATTCGTGATGGTTTAGGCATGAAACTGGTACAAGATGCTGGTTTAAAAGTCATTATCATCACTGGACGAAAAAGCAATATCGTAGAAAAACGCATGTCTGACCTGAAAGTCGATTTGGTTTTCCAAGGTCGTGAAGACAAAGGTGTAGCACTTCGTGAAGCATGTGCGCAGTTCAACCTATTGCCAAAAGACTGTTTATATATGGGAGATGACTGGCCAGACCTTTCTGCATTTGCGATTGCAGGGATGAAAGTCACTGTTCCAAACGGTCACGTTGAAGTGCGTCGTCGGGCAGATTTGGTGACTCAAGCAATGGGTGGACGTGGTGCTGTACGTGAAGTGTGCGATATGCTGCTACAAGCCCAAGGTGTTTATCAAGAATTACTTGAAAAATTCACTGCTGTCCCGCATTAAGTAGCATTTGTTTGATAAACTACGCTTATGGATACTAAAACTTTATATATCGTAGCGATTGTAATAGGAACCATAAGCGGTGGTTACTATTACTATAGCGGTAAAAGCAAAAAGCTCGATGTCAATGCTGCACGTAATATGACCTATGCGGCCAAAGACGTTAAAATCACCCAAACCGATCAACAAGGGTATGTTTCTGCACGCGCCTCAGTTGATGAGATGCTACAAAATAAACAAAATAATACATCTCAGTTATATAACTTCAATGCGACTACTTATAGTCATGGTAAGGTTGATGCCACTTACGCGGCATCACGTGCCGATGGTTATGACGATAATCAAAAGATTATATTGTCTGGCAATGTGGTTGCCCACAAAAATACCACTCAAGGCGTTATGACTCTAAAGACTGATCAATTGACTGGCTATCCGAAAACTCGACAGTTAGAAACGACTCATGAAGTCACTGTTGACTCTTCTCAAAGCCAGTTTATAAGTCATGGCTTAAAAGCAGACTTAAACTCAGGACAATATGAGTTTTTCAATATTCGAGGAAACTATGCTCCTAAATCCTAAACATTCATCTATTAAAGCGGTCTTCAATGTTGTCATTTTAGGAGCCCTGTCTAGTACGGCAATGTCAGCATTTGCATTACCAACAGACCGTAATCAACCGATTTCATTGGTTGCAGACCGTGCAACTTATAATGATAAAACGGGTTATACCACCTATACGGGCAATGTGGTGATTGAACAAGGCTCCATGAAACTTCAAGCCGATTCAGTAACAGCACAACTCAATAAAAGTCGTCAAATTAGCACCATTACAGCCAATGGTCATCCTGCACGTTTTCAACAGAAAATGGATGTCAACAAAGGTTTAGCACATGGTGAAGGTCAAAAAATTGTTTACAATGCTGACACAGGAATTATTACGCTCAGTGGCAATGCCTATGTCAATCAAGATGGTGCTAGTCTGCGCGGCGCAATCTTACGTTACAGCATGAACAAAGGCGATATTGAAGCCATAGGAAGCTCATCTGGTGGCGCTGCAACCTCTACAGGTGCAAGCCAAAATAAAGGTCGTGTACAGATTGTGATTCCACCCAATGCATCACAATCAATGCCAGGAGCAAAAAGTAAATGAGTGATGCCCTCATCAATCAACCACAAAAGCTTCGCATTCGTCATCTTGCCAAAAACTACAGTAAACGCTGGGTAGTCAAAGATGTTTCTTTTGAAATGCACAGTGGTCAAATTGTGGGTTTGCTCGGGCCAAACGGTGCGGGTAAAACCACCAGTTTCTACATGGTGGTTGGCTTGGTTCGTATGGACAAAGGTGAGATTTATCTAGATGACCAAGATTTATCGCACTTTGCCATGCACGAGCGCGCACGTAAAGGTATTGGCTACTTGCCACAGGAAGCTTCGATTTTTAGAAAATTGACCATTGGTGAAAATATCATGGCGATTTTGGAAACGCGTAAAGACCTGAACAAAGCTCAGCGTGAACAACGCCTGAAAGAACTGCTCGATGACTTTAAAATCAGTCATATTAAAGATTCTTTAGGCATGAGCGTGTCTGGTGGTGAACGCCGTCGTGCCGAAATTGCACGTGCTTTGGCAGCAAATCCTAAATTTATGCTGCTCGATGAACCTTTTGCAGGGGTTGACCCGATTTCTGTCGGTGATATTAAAGAAATCATTCAAAACCTGAAAGATCGTGGTATCGGCGTGTTAATTACAGACCACAACGTGCGTGAAACACTGGCAATTTGTGAGAAAGCTTACATTGTCAGTGAAGGTTCTGTGATTGCTGAGGGTACAGCACAAGAAATTCTGGAAAATACCACAGTTCGTGAAGTTTATTTGGGTGAAGATTTCACCGTATAAAATTTCATTTACTGAATATTTTCAAAGCTGTATATTGAAAAATATACAGCTTTTTTATATTCAATTTAAGGATAAGGCAGGACAAGTGGCAGATCAAATCAAGAAAAAGGGATCTTCGATTACACGTGTACTTGAAATTATCGAGGCCATTGCAACTGCACAACATCCTCCTACTCCTCTCGATTTAGCCATCGCCCTCGATATTCCAAAACCAAGCATTCACCGTTTATTACAGACCTTAGAAAAAGAAGGTTTTATTAAACTCGACACTTATGGCGGTTATATTGTCGGGCGAAGAACTCATGCACTGCTCATCAGTTCATGGAATCAGGAACCCAAGAAAATTGAACGGCTTGCCATTTTGCAAAAGCTATCCAATCAGATTGGTGAAACTTGTGGCATTGCCATTTTACAAGACAATGAAATGCTCTACACCGATCGGGTACAAACCAACTGGCCCTTGCAAGTCTATTTACCTGTAGGTTCAAAAGTTCCATTATGGTGTACATCGAGTGGAAAATTGTTTTTAAGTTATTTAGAAAAAGAACGTCGGACGAATGTGCTGAAACATTTGCCAATTGAGCAAATGACGAAAAATACCTTGATTGATAAAGCTGCGTTAGAGCAGAATTTACAAGAAATTTTTGAGCAGCAACTTGGAACAGATAACGAAGAATTTATCGCAGGTATGGTGGCGTGTTCTGTACCGATTTTAAATGCACAACAAGAAATCGTGGCTTGTCTATATACCCATGCACCTACAATTCGTAAGTCATTACAGGATTTGATAGTGTATAAACCTGTGCTACGCGAGGCAGCACAGGAACTCAGTCAATTGATTCAGCAAGGATAACTGTATTCGATTAATTCAACGTTGGCATTGAGAATTGTACGCCTTCACGAACATTGCTCGATGGCCAACGTTGGGTAATGGTTTTACGGCGCGTGTAGAAACGTGCACCGTCTGGCCCGTAGGCATATAAATCACCAAACAATGAACGCTTCCAACCACCAAAACTATGATAAGCCACTGGTACAGGCAGTGGAACGTTCACCCCAACCATCCCCACTTGAATATGATCGGTAAAGTAACGTGCAGCTTCCCCATCACGGGTATAGATACAGGTACCATTGCCATATTCATGATCATTAATCAGTTGCATGGCTTCTTGCATGGTCGCAACACGAATCACTTGTAGCACAGGGCCAAAGATTTCCTGCTTATAGCTGAGCATATCTGGACTAACATGGTCAATCAGGGTTGCACCCACAAAGTAGCCATTTTCATAGCCTTCAGGTGCAGCATGACGACCATCGACCACCACCGTTGCGCCTTGCTGCTCTGCACTGTCAATATGCCCGATCACTTTGGCTTTATGTTCTGCGGTAATGACTGGACCAAAGTCATTGTCTTTATTGGCAAAGTGTCCGTATTTCAAACCTTGCATACGTTCACTGAGTTGCTGTACCAACGCATCGGCTGTTTCATCGCCTACCGCAACTGCAACTGACAACGCCATACAACGCTCACCCGATGAACCAAATGCTGCACCCAACAATGAACTCACGACATTTTCAAGATCTGCATCAGGCATCACAATCGCATGGTTTTTTGCACCGCCAAGTGCCTGACAGCGTTTACCTGTTGAAGTTGCAGTCTGATAAATGTATTCGGCAATTGGGGTTGAACCAACAAAACTCACCGCTTGTACACGGCGATCGTGCAGTAAAGTATCAACTGCAACTTTATCCCCATTCACCACATTAAACACACCATCTGGTAAACCTGCCTGTTTTAACAATTCAGCAAGAAACAGTGTTGAAGATGGATCTTTTTCCGATGGCTTCAAGACAAAGCAGTTACCACAGACGATTGCCATCGGGAACATCCACAGCGGTACCATTACGGGGAAGTTAAATGGGGTAATCCCTGCGACCACACCGAGCGGTTGGAACTCACTCCATGAATCAATTGATGGCCCGACATTTTTGCTAAATTCACCTTTTAAAAATTCTGGTGCACCACAGGCATATTCCACATTCTCAATACCACGTTGTAATTCACCCGCAGCATCATGCACGATTTTGCCGTGTTCAGCCCCGATTAATTCACAGATTTTATCGGCATGTTGTTCGAGTAATTCTTTAAATTTAAACATGACACGCGCACGTTTAATCACAGGGGTATCACGCCATTCAGGAAATGCGGCTTGTGCAGCGGCAATCGCCTGCTCAACAGTTTCTACACTGGAAATCGCAACTTCCTTGCTTTGCTCGCCTGTTGACGGGTTATAAACGGCTTGGGTACGTGCATGGTCGTAACACAGTTTGCCTTGGATAAAGTGACCAATCATGTCCATTGTGGGAGTTCCTCGTTGTGATTCTAAGATCATTGTTGATTTTAAAAATAAGCCATTTACAGCCATAATTTTTGATAAAGCTGTACCATTTCTTCGATGCTAGGTACAACAGGATTATTGTTTGGCGAACCCGATGCTAAAGCTTGTTCTGCCATAGTTTCAACCACAGCATCAAAATCAGCTTTATTGACACCAAACTCTGCCAAAGTCGGTACTTTGAGTTCTAGATTGATCTGCTCTAGTGCAGCAACCAGTTTTTGATTAGCAAGATCGGTCGCATCATTGGGTTCTGCAACACCCATCGCCTTGGCACAGGTGGCATAACGCTCAGGTGCAGCTTTAATCGAATAAGCCGTGATCATCGGTAATAACATCGCATTGGAAAGCCCATGTGGCACATGGAAAAATGCCCCGATTGGTCGGCTCATACCATGCACCAAAGCCACCGAAGCATTGGAAAATGCGATCCCTGCCAAGGTCGCACCGAGCATCATCTGTTCACGTGCGGTAGCATCCTCAGGATGCAAATAGACTTGAATCAGGTTTTGACCAATCAATTTCATGGCTGCGAGTGCTTGTGAGTCACTGTATAGATTGGCTTTTTTACTAACATAAGCTTCAATGGCATGGGTGAGTGCATCAATGCCTGTATCGGCGGTGGTACGCGCAGGTAAACTCAGTGTCAGTTCATAGTCGACAATCGCCGCGACTGGCAAAAAGCCAATTCCTGTACACAACATTTTTTCATGCGTGGCATCATCGGTAATAATCGTGAATTTGGTACATTCCGAACCAGTGCCTGCCGTGGTGGGCATCGCAATAATCGGCAAACCTGTTTCATTCACTTGACGTGGGAATTTATAGTCCCGAATCTCTCCGCCAAATTTCCCTAAAATACCAATCGCTTTGGCACTATCAATCACACTGCCACCACCAATTGCAATGATCGCATTGTAATCTTGAGACTGAACTTTTTCGACACCCGCAGCAATCGAGCTGGCGGTCGGCTCTGGAATGGTATCGGCAAAGTAGTCAGTTGAGATATTGGCTTGAGCCAAAATCGCCTGTAGTTGATCGACATAACCCAAAGACAGCATGACACGGTCAGTAATGATTAAAGGTTTACTTGCCCCTAACGATGCCAAAATATCGGGCAACTGACTTCGAGCATTACGCCCAATTTCTAAAATACGTGGTAAAACAATACGGTGTGACATAGTTTCCCTCTATTGCATCATCATCTTTCAACTCATCACTCTCGTCATTCACGACGAGAAGCGGATTAATTGACATGACAACCAAGCCATCCTGAGCTTTTTAATTATTTAAAACGATACGTATCGTATCATTATTAAATTAATATAAATTAACTTTCACATCCTCGCAAATGATTTTTTTATCAACTTTCGTCAATAGGTCGTTCTTCTATTCTGATATCGTCATATTCTAAGAATAAAAAACCGCTTGATTTAGCGGTTGGAGATAAAACGAAATTGGGCTTTCTCAGGCTAGCGATAAACAATCCCGCCATCAGTCAAAATTGACTGCCCTGTAATATAGTCCGAATCCTCGCTGGCCAAGAATGCCACCAGAGCGGCTACATCATCTGGTGTTTCGGCACGTCCCAAGGCAATGCCCTCAACATATTTTTTGTAGGTTTCACCAATCGCCGCGCCTGTAATTTCAGAAAAACGTTTATCAATTTCCACCCACATGTCTGTGCCAACAATTCCAGGGCAATAGCCATTTACAGTAATACCCTGACTGGCATATTCTTTGGCAGCGGCCTGTGTCAGTGCCCGCACTGCAAATTTGGTCGCTGAATACACACCCAGTAAAGCAAAGCCATCATGCCCTGCAATTGAACAGGCATTGATAATTTTGCCTTTGTGCTTGCGCTGCTGAAATTTCTTGGCGGCGGCTTGTATGCCCCACAACACGCCACCGATATTCACATCAACAATTTTATGAAATTCCGCAGGTGTGACATCGGCAAGTGCCTGAACCTGAGCAATGCCCGCGTTATTGATCATGATATCGAAACCACCCAAACTGCTTTCAGCATGGTCAATCGCCAATGTGACCTGTTCCAACTGGCTAACATCGGCAATAAAAGTACAGGCTTGAACACCCAATGCCTGCACTTCCTGTTGCACTGCTTGTAATTTTTCCTGATGCATGTCGACCAATGCCACATGCACGCCTTCTTGTGCCAGACGTAGTGCAATCCCGCGTCCAATTCCCTGTGCTGCACCTGTGACCAAGGCAACTTTATTGTGTAATCCTCTTGGCATTTTTTGATCCTTTTGATTTGAATGATCAGGAGAATCCTGCTCCTGTAATCAAGATGACTTCCCTCAGTTTAATTCTTGTGGTCTTTTATTCAGCGCAAAGAATCAGGTTTAACCAAGAGAAGTCTATGTTCTCTATATTTATGGATGAACAATAATTTTCACCGCAGATTCATTGTTATGAATCAGGGTTTCAAAACCTTGTGAAATCAGATCATCCAGTTGAATGCGCTGAGTAATAAACGGTTCAAGATTGATCTTGCCTTGCTCAACCAGTTTGATGGTTTCCTGATGATCATTGACGTAGGCAATCGTGCCCCGCACATCCAGTTCTTTCATCACCACGCTATGCACATTGATAGTGGCAGGATGACTCCAGATCGACACGATCACAATCACGCCTGTCGGTTTGGTTGCAGCGACCAAGGTATCTAAAACTTTGTTGACGCTGCTGCATTCAAAGGCAACATCGACACCTCGGTCTTGGGTAATTTTCATGACTTCAGCAACCACATCGACCTGTGAGGGATCGAGAATATAATCAGCCACGCCCGATTCTTTGGCTTTTTCCTTACGCTTACTGCTCAGTTCGGTGACGATCACGGTTAAGCCTTTGGCTTTAAGAATCGCAGACAGCAATAAACCAATCGGCCCTGCTCCACCCACCAAAGCCACATCACCTGCTTTCGCGCCACTGCGCACATAGGCATGATGCCCCACCGAAAGCGGTTCAATCAGCGCTGCCTGATCAAGCGGAATGCGGTTAGAAATCGGATGTACCCAACGGCGTTTCACCGCAATTTTTTCAGCCAAGCCACCACCACGACCGCCCAAGCCAATAAAGTTCATATTTTTGGAGAGATGGTAGTTTTCACCTGGGCCTGTCGGCACATCATCGGCAATGATATATGGCTCAACCACCACATGTTGCCCCACTTGAATATCCGTCACGCCTTCGCCAACGGCATAAACCACGCCTGAAAACTCATGCCCCATCGTGATCGGTGCAGATTCACCCGAAATCGGATGTGGATGCCCACATGGTGGAATAAAAATCGGGCCTTCCATAAATTCATGCAGGTCAGTGCCGCAAATGCCACACCATGCCACCTGAATGCCGACTGTACCCGCGGCGACTTCTGGTTCTGGAATATCCTCAATGCGGATATCCCCTTTGTCATAAAAACGTGCTGCTTTCATTGTTTTGTATCCGTCAAATGATGAGTGAAAAAGTTAAATATGAATCGCGCGTTGCATAGATGCCAAAATCGACTCATGCATCGCTTCCGACAAGGTCGGATGCGGGAAAATGACCTGTGCCAATGTCGCATCGGTGGCTTCGAGATATTTGGCAATCGCAAAACATTGAATATGTTCAGTGACTTCATGCCCGACCATGTGCGCGCCCAGTAATTCACCCGTTTCCGCATGAATAATAGTTTTAACAAAGCCTGCACTATCGCCAAGTGCCAAGGCTTTACCATTGGCAGACAGTGGAAACTTGCCAATATGAATCGGCAGATTTTGGGCTTTCGCTGCCGCTTCATGTAACCCGATACTGGCGACTTGTGGATGAGTAAAAATACACCCTGGAATTTGGCTACGATCTAGTGCATGTACGCCTTGCACCCCTGCAATTTTCTCAACACACAAAATACCTTCATGGCTGGCTTTATGTGCCAAACACGGCGCACCCGCAACATCTCCAATCGCATACAACCCGACAACATTGGTTTTGCAGTAAGCATCAGTCTGGATAAAGCCTTGCGGATTTAACTCCACACCTAAATCTTCCAATCCTAAATTTTTGGTATTTGGCTGCACCCCAATCGCTGAAAGTACCCGATCAAATTCAAGTGTCTCTTCACCTTGAGGTGTCGTCACTACACACTGCACTTGTTCATTCAAAATACTGATGCTTTGAATCGCGGCCTGAGTGAGTATCTGCATGCCTTTTTGCTGAAACTGCTTTTGCACATATTGGGCAACTTCAGCATCTTCAGTCGGTAAAATTTGCTTGGCAATATCAATCAGTGTGACCTGACAACCCAAGTCCTGATACAAACTAGCAAACTCGCTGCCGATTGCGCCCGAACCGACCACAAGTAAACGCTTTGGCAATTGTTCAGGAACTAAGGCCTCTTTATAACTCCAAACATATTTGCCATCGACAGGGAGCTGCGGCAAATGCCGAGCTTGTGCGCCTGTCGCCAAAATAATGTGCGGTGCAGTTAAGATTTGCTGTTTTCCGTTAGCATCGGTCAGTTGCAGGGTTTCTTTGCTGATCAGTTTAGCTTTGGCATCGAACACCGTGATCTGATTTTTTTTCAGTAAATGGGCAATCCCCTGTACCAGTTGTGCTGACACCTGACGGCTATGCTTGACCAGTTGTTGCAGATCAAACTCGATCTGCGACAACTGAAAACCAAACTGTCCCGCATGTTTGAGTTGGGTCGCCAGTTCTGCCCCTGCAAGTAAAGCTTTGGTTGGAATACAACCCCAGTTCAGGCAAATCCCGCCCAAATGCTGTGCTTCAACAATCGCCGTGTTCAGCCCGAGCTGGGCTGCACGAATGGCAGCCACATATCCCCCTGGCCCTGCACCCACCACCACCACATCAAATTGTGTTTCTGACATGCGGTTTCTCCTAGACCAAAATCAGGGCGGGATTTTCAACAAACTGCTTGAAGCTTGCCAAAAATTTTGCCCCAACTGCACCATCAATCACGCGGTGATCACAAGATAAAGTTGCCGTCACCATTTCCCGAACCACGATTTCACCTTGCTCAACCACAGCACGCGCTTCAGATGCACCGAGTGCCATAATCGCGCCTTGTGGCGGATTGATAATCGCATCAAACTGTTTAATGCCAAGCATGCCCAAATTGGAAATACTGAAGCTACCGCCCTGAAACTCATCAGGCTGTAATTTTCCAGTTTTGGCACGAGTGGCTAAATCACGCATTTCAGTTGAAATTTCAGATAGTGTTTTTTGATTGGCAGCTTTGACAATCGGGGTAATTAAACCATTGGGAATCGCCACCGCCACCGAAATATCAGCCTGAGCAAATTGCAAAATCGACTGAGTCGCTTCATCGAATTGCACATTGACCTCAGGCACTTTCAGCAATGCTGCCGCAGCCGCTTTAATTAACATATCGTTAATCGATAATTTCACCTGCGGAACGCTATCATTGATTTGCTTACGCAGGTTTTGCATAGCCTCAACATTCAAATCCACTGTTAAACGGAAATGTGGTGCATTGCGTTTTGCCGCTTGCAGGCGTGAAGCAATCGCTTTACGCATGGCATTTAAGGCAATCGAAGTGACCTGATTTTTCGGTGTCGCTTCTGAACTGCTTGCAGCAGATTCGGCACACACAGTACTCGAATTGCCCCGATGATATAGTGCTTCGACATCTTCCTTACACACGCGTCCACGCGAACCTGACACACGGCAATCATGCAGGTTAATGCCCCACTGTTTCGCCAAACGGCGCGCCACGGGTGTTGCCAAAACCTGACTGTCATCGGCAGTAGACTTCGCAACTTTACTAGAGGATTGAGCTTGAACTTTTACATCTGCCCATTGTCCTCCTGCAGCACGTACCGCAGTCTGGATGTCTTGTACGCTGATGCGTCCTTCACGCCCTGAACCTGAAACTTTTGCCAAATTCACATTGTGTTTTTCAGCCAGTTTAAGCGCATGTGGCGTGGCAAAAATCGCGGTATCTTGCTGATAACCTTGTAATGCTGCTGGCACAACATAACCCGTTTGTGTTGTCGCAGGTGCTTTGGCAACTGGCACAGTCGTACTTGCCACAGCTACAGACGGTGCTGCGACTTCAGCTTGCGGTGCGGTTGCTGCCACTGCCGTTTCCGCCTGAACCGTAGGTGCAGCATTGGCTGTTGCACCACCTAAAGATTGCACAAACTGTTCAATTTCAGCATCGGAAACACTGCTTTCTGCACAGACCGCAATCAAGCCACCCACAGGTAAAGTATCGCCATCTTTGGCAATAATTTTACGTAGCGTGCTGCCAAAGGGCGCTTCAAGGACATTGACGATTTTGGTGGTTTCAATCTCGCAGATTTCCTGCCCTTTGCTAAAACTGTCGCCTTCCTGAATCAACCATTGGGCAATCGTGCCTTCTTCCATGGACAATCCCCATTTCGGGATCTCCAGCGTTTTGATTTCGCTCATCCTAAGCCTCCAAGGTTTTACGTACAGCCTGCTCGATGCGTTCTACGCTCGGAATCCATTCCTTTTCCAGTACAGGTGAAAATGGCACAGGCGTATGTGGAGGCGTGACGAGTTCAATCGGCGCTTTCAGATAGTGGAAGCCTTTTTGCGCAATCAGCGCAGCAACATCGTGCCCAAAGCCGCAACGCGCTGCTGACTCATCCACAATCACCACACGCCCTGTCGATGCGACCGATTCCAAAATGCTGTCTTCATCCAGTGGTGAAATGGTACGCGGATCAACCACTTCCACTGAAATGCCTTCTTTGGCCAGTTTGTCAGCCACTTCATTGGCACGGTGCACCATCAGGCTTAAAGCAATAATGGTGACGTCTGTTCCTTCGCGGGTGTAATTTGCGACACCAAACGGAATGGTATAGGCTTCGTCTGGCACTTCGCCTTTAATGTCGTACAGCATTTTGTGTTCGCAGAACACCACAGGGTCATCGTCACGGATGGCTTGAGTGAGTAAACCTTTCACATCGTAAGGGCTAGATGGCACAACCACCTTCAAACCTGGCACGGCTGCAAACACGTTATACGGTGACTGCGAGTGCTGCGCTGCTGCCGAGAAGCCCGCACCGATCATGCCACGCACTACCATTGGGGCTTTAGCTTTACCACCAAACATATAGCGGAATTTCGCAGCTTGGTTATACAGCATGTCATGACAGACACCGTAAAAGTCCATAAACATCAAGTCCGCTACAGGGCGCAAACCTGTTGCGGCTGCACCTGCCGCCATCCCGATAATCGCAGATTCGGTAATCGGCGTGTCAATCACGCGCTCTGAACCAAACTCTGTCCACAAACCTTTGGTGACACCGAGTACCCCACCAAAACCTTCAATTTTATTTTCTTCAGTGTTTTTACCACCATGTCCTCCACGGACATCTTCCCCAACCACAAATACGGTTGGGTCACGGCGCATTTCCAGTTCAATGGCTTCTTTGATCGCGTTACGAAAACTTTTATTTGGCATGATTCACTATTCCCTTAGTAAGACACATAAACGTCGGTCAAAAGTTGCTCGGCTTTTGGATATTCCGCCGCACGTGCTTTGGCAACCGCATCATCGACATTGGCTTTCGATGCCGCATCAATCGCATCGAGTTTGGCAACATCGACTTTGCCTTTGACTTTTTTACGGAAAATTTTCAGTGGGTCTTTATGTTCTTTGACATAGTCCACTTCTTCTTTAGAGCGAATCAATCCCGGATCGCCCTCAAAGTGCCCATAAAAACGGTTGGTCACGGTTTCAATCACACTTGGCCCTTCACCACGGCGTGCACGCTCAATGGCTTTTTTCGCTGCTTCATACACCGCAAAGAAATCGGTACCATCGACCTTGACCGCAGGTAAACCAAATCCTGCTGCACGCCCTGCAATGTCTTTACTGCCCACTGCGTAGTCATGCCCTGTACCTTCACCAAAACCATTGTTTTCAAATACAAAGATCACTGGAAGATTCAACACCACCGCCATATTCATGGCTTCAAAGGTCAAGCCTTGGTTAGAGCCGCCATCGCCTGTAAAAGACAACCCAATCCCACCCGTTTTCAGGGTTTTCGCGGTCAATGCCGCACCAATCGCCAAAGGAGGACCACCGCCCACAATCCCGTTTGCGCCGAGCATGCCCTTGTCCAAATCGGCAATATGCATCGAACCGCCTTTACCACGGCAAAGACCGTCATCTTTCCCAAAAATTTCCAGCATCATGGCGTGAATATCACAGCCTTTGGCAATACAATGCCCATGCCCACGGTGAGTTGAGGTAATGTAGTCTTTATCGGTTAAATTTTCGCAGATACCCACTGCAACCGCTTCTTCACCACTATATAAGTGAATGAACCCCGGAATATCACCATTGGTATTTTCTTCGTGAAGTCGGTCTTCAAATTCACGAATATCCCGCATACGTTTATATGCGGCAAGTAATTGCTCTTCAGTAAGCTGCATATCCATATCCCTTATATTTTAAATATCGTCTTTAAAATAAAATTAATCTGACAGTTCGATTTAAACCATCTGTATTTATATAAAATCAAATTTTAAATATTGGATATTAGACTAAAAAAGTTTTTGATTTATTTTTAGATAAAAATGAAATAAAACAAGTAATTAAACCCACAAAATAAAATGTTATTTTTTATTAATAATCAATAAATTATAAAAACAAACCTTCAACCAACCTTTGCCTGATAATCTATAATGCTGCTATTTTAATTTAACGGCATTAATGATTTTAAAATAGAGGTTATTTATACATTATTCCGAGTAAATCAATCAATTTAAATCACATAAGGATATGTTTTAAATGTCACAAAGTATAAAACCACAACAAGGTGAAAAATTACGGGGTGCAGATAAACTGGCACGTATTCCCGTTAAAATTATTCCCAGTGAACATTTACCGAAAAAACCGCAGTGGATACGCAGTAAAATCAGCGATCCTGAAGAAATTAAGCGCATTCAACGTTTATTAAGACAACAAAAGCTGCATACCGTGTGTGAAGAAGCCGCTTGCCCCAATCTGCCACAATGCTTTGGAAGTGGCACAGCGACCTTTATGATCATGGGTGATATTTGCACGCGGCGCTGCCCATTTTGCGATGTGGCACATGGTCGCCCGTTGGCACTCGATGCCGATGAACCCATGCATCTTGCCGAAACGGTGGCACGTTTAAAGCTCAATTATGTGGTGATTACTTCCGTAGATCGGGATGATCTGGTCGATGGTGGCGCACAGCATTTTGTGGATTGCATTCAAGCAATTCGAGCGCAAAGTCCAGAGACGCGGATTGAAATTTTAGTGCCTGATTTTCGTGGACGTATGCCCTTGGCACTGGAGATTTTAAGTCACTGCCCGCCCGATGTATTTAATCACAATATTGAAACCGTACCACGCTTGTATAAAGCCATGCGTCCGGGTTCTGACTATCAGCACTCACTCCAGTTGTTGCAACAGTTTAAGCAGCGTTGCCCTGATATTTTGACCAAATGCGGCTTGATGGTGGGCTTGGGTGAGATTGAAGCCGAAGTGTTGGCTTTACTCAATGATCTGAAAGACCATGAGGTCGATCTGGTCACAATTGGACAATACTTACAGCCAAGCCCTGCGCATGCTCCTATTCAACGTTTTGTCGATCCTGCCGAATTTCAGCATTATCAAACGCATGGTCAGCATTTGCAGTTTTTTAATTTATGGAGTGCGCCTATGGTGCGTTCCAGTTACTTTGCCGACAAGCAATATAAAGGAGAAAATCTACCTGTTTTTTAATAACCATAGAAAAAACAAGTGTTTCATTTTACAGTTCACAAAGTACCGAAATTTTTTAACATTTTTCGAGCAAACTACAGCAACAATCTGCTATAAATTGGTGTGGGAGATGAGGCGACACAAGATTTTAAAATAGCCAAGAGATCGGGACAAACTGCTGTTTTAGATCATAAAAAATCGTTTCTTTGCTGTGAATTTGAATGCACTAAACTGCGATGGGACAGACAAAATGCTCAACGGATATGAGCCTAATGTCCCATCCCTTGAAGGATAACAACATGGATATGCAACACAGCCGTTTTTCTGGCACATCTGCTGATTCACTTCTTTCTTTAACTGCCGCACCACTGCTTTGTTTAGAGCAAAACTGGCAGTCTTCCTTATTTGGGCGCAGTATTCAACACGGACAACGCGAGCTTGCCAGCATTGCTGATGAAGCAGGCATGGCAATTGGGGTCACTGACAGTTGTGGCACATTGCTCTGGACATGGAGCAGTAGCGCGATGCGTTCTTCTGCCGAACAGGTGCATTTTGTTGAAGGTGGACAATGGTCAACCCAATCGGTGGGAACCAATGCGATTGGTCTGGCACTCAATACCCATCAAACCAGTTGTGTCTATTCTCATGAAAATAGCATGAACAGTGTGCGTGACTGGGTCTGTTACGCCACCCCAATTATTGACCAAAAAACCAAGCAATATTATGGCATTATGAATTTATCTGCCAAATATAAACGCCATAGTACTTTGGGTAAATTGGCAGTCGAACGCTGTGCAGAATTACTCAGTCAAATTTTTCATGTACAACAGCAAGACTGCCTGTCCATGAATCTGTTTGGCACACCCCAAATCAGTTTCAATCAAACGATTCTTACCGTAACCCAACGCCAAACCGAAATCTTATGCATTTTGGCACTCTGCCCCGCAGGGATTCAGCTTGATGAACTGCACTATGCGCTTTATGGCGATCGGGATGTCAGTTTAACGACCTTAAAAGCCGAAATTTCGCAGCTCCGCCATTTGCTTAAAGGTGGAATTCAGTCACGTTGTTATCGTCTGAATTGTGAGTTGCAATGTGACTTTCTCATGGCAGAAAAAGCCCTGAATGCAGGCTATATGCAAACCGTGTTTAATTTATATAAAGGTGAATTTTTACCGAAAACCGATAGCCCATTTTTACGGGCATGGCGCGATGCTTTTGATGCACGTTTGAGCCACTATATTTATCACTGTCAGGATGCAAACTTACTGCTCAATCTAGTGAATCGTGCGCCTGAACGTCTGGATGCCATTGAACGGTTACTGGAAATTTTGCCTGAAGACAGCCCGTATTTAGATAAAGTACAAGCCTTACTCAGTCATAGCTAAACCATTTCAAATAAATGACAACCTGCCAATGCATCATTCAAATTGGCAGGTTGATATTTAGTCCACCGCACCCTGTGGCTTTCTGAGATTCAACATCCACAATATGATCTGTAATACCAAAATACTTAAAACCCAGACAGGCATTAAAAAATAAAGCACCGCTAAAACCAGTAAACTGACCCCACGCTGTACGACATTGGCAGACTGCCACAAACGTATCACCTGACGATTGAGATGCTGCAAGGTTGAACGTGCCTGTGCATAGCTCCACCACGCCCGATAAGCAAAAACCACCAACCCCAAAATCAAAGCACCACTGAGTACCAACACCAGTTGATTGACCCAGCCAAATAGCACCCCAATATGGGCATCAACGCCCCAACGGGTCAACTTGGCAGACAGTGGGAATTTGGCAAACTCGATCTGATCGACCACTTTCTGTTGCTGCATATCCACCGCAATCGCATCGACTTGTACAGGCCAACGATGATGCATTTCTTCAATCGTCCATGCCTTGTCACTGCTATAGCTCGGTTTAATTTGCAAATATTCTGAAGTCAGCCCATTTTGCTGTGCCAGTTTTTCAATGATGTCAAAATTTTTCAAAATCAGCGGCTGCTGCTGAACTGACATCGGCATCGACATGTGATGTTCTGCATGAGCGTCCATCGGCATAGACATCGACATGGGGCTGAGTTGAGTATTTAGAGTGGGCGTATCGCTGTTTGCCAAATGTCGCAGTTTGGCAATATTCGCCCCTGCCCAGTTTGACCATGTCAGCCCTGTAGCTGAAAAAAACAGCAGCATTGGAAATACACTTAAACCTATCCACGCATGCCAGCGCAAGTTCTTTTGTCGCGCATGTGCTGTGCTGACTTTCATCTGCTGACGCTTTCGATACCACTGCCATAATCCAGTCAACGCAAAAATCCCGAGCCAACTGGCTGCCAGCTCACTGTAGGCACGCCCAAATGTACCCAATAGCAAGTTGCGATGTAAGTTATCTAAAAAGGTACGAATTGGCAGCACACCACTGGTGCCATACACAGGTAATTGTCCTTGTACGGCAAGCGTATACGGATTAATAAAAACAGCATGGCTATGCTCAGGGTCGTTCGGATCGAGATACAAAACCCGCGTGGTCGCATCGGGTTGCGGTGCAGGACGTACAGCCGTAATGATTGCTTGTTTTGGTAAAACCTTTTGTGCAGCAGCCACTTGCAAACTTAATGCTTGTTCTGACTGGGACAGATCATGTACAGCAAAGAGCTGCTTTTGATACACTGCATGTTCAATCTGTGGGGTCAGTGCATAAAGCAAACCTGTCAATGCAGCAATAAAAATAAACGGCGCAACCAACACTCCTAGCTGGACATGCAAGACATGTAGCAATTGATTGGAAAAGTGAGTTTGCGATGAATTTTTCTGCATAAAACAGCCCAGAACCTTCAAAAATAGGCTGCATCTTATCAATCTTATGCTACGCTGTGCATCTTTTTTGGGGAATGCTGAAACTTGGATTAAGTCATGCGGCGTTATGGTTTGTTTTTCGGCTTGATGGCACTTTTGCTGCAAAACCTTGTGTTTTGGCAAGTCGCTATGCCTAAAAGCATGCAAAACAACATGATTTGTGAACAGATTAGCGTTGCACTTGAACAAAGCGGCATGTCCATGTCACAGATGAATATGTCTGCGGCTGAGCATTCCCAAATGCAAAAACAACATGACAAAATGTTGCAGCATTGTCACTTTTGCGAGTTATTCCATCACCTCTCGCCAATCACTGAGCCGAGCTTAACGCTCATCGAAGACAAAATTCTGGTTCGCCTGATCGTCTTCGCAGCGCTCAGCTATGTGTTTTTCTATCTACGTCGTTTATTTCTCTGCCCTCAAGGTCGAGCACCGCCTTTCGCCTTCAACTTTGCATAGTTTTGTTTAAGCGAATTTTATTCGCACACCCTTATTTTGCTTTTGTTGAAAGGCTCTTTGTTATGCCAAATCATTTTTTATTGCACCCTTTAACTTGGGGAATTCTTGCTGCATCTATTTCTGCAACGGCTTATGCTGCTGATCAGGTGAGTGACTCAACCACCGTTTCAGATTTACCGACTATTACAGTTTCTGCCGAAAAACAGGATGAACGCCATTTGTCCTCTCAGGCCATCACCCAGTTCAAACACAACTTGCTTGAAGTGCCCTTTACCAAATCGCATGTTTCTGAAAAAGATATTCAAAACTACAACATCCAGCGGGTCAGCGATGCACTGGCTTTGGTGAATGGCGTGATGTATCAGGACAGTTATGGTGGTGGATTTTGGGATAACTATTCATTTCGTGGCTTTAGCACCGACCCGAATATGGGCACGATGTACATGCGTAACGGTTTGAGTTCTCTGAGTGGGATTCATGCGCCCCGAGATATGGTCAACATCCAGTCGATTGATTTTCTCAAAGGGCCGATGGCAGCCATGTATGGGCAAGGTGCAATTGGCGGAATCATGAACATCACCACCAAACAGCCTGAGTGGCAACCTAAAACCGAAGTTTCTGTCAGTGGCAGTACCGAAGAGCAGTATCGTGGTTCAATCGATACCACAGGTGCCATCAATGATGCACTTGCCTACCGCTTAGGTGTGGCGTATGAAAATAATCAAAGTTTCCGCGATCATGTGGACAATCAACACGATTACATTGCGCCACAACTGGCATGGAAAATCTCCGATCAGACCCAGCTCAATCTCGATACCGAATTTGCAAATTATCGCGGTGTGTTTGACCGTGGCATTCCCATGGTCAACGGTCAGTTTGGGAACATTCACAGTTTTTACGGTGAACCCAGCGATGGCGATATCAAGATTAAAGATCAAATGGTTCAGCTTCGCCTCAATCATCAATTTAATGACAATTGGGACAGTACCACTGCACTGAGCTATGAACACGGCGAACGTGAAGGTACATCGACTGAAATTTCATCGATCAGTAGTAATGGTTTAACAGCCAACCGTTTCCGCCGCTATCGACATTTTGAAACTGACACCACCCAGTTTCAGCAGATTTTACGTGGAAAATTCAGTACAGGTTCGATTCGCCATGAAGTCGTTGCCAACGTTGAAGCAGGTCACTACACCATTGACCAGTTACAGTTAAGAAGTGCATCTGGGGCAAGTAGTCCGATTAACATTGCCAATCCTGCCTATGGTCAGACGATTTTACCGCTGACCCGTACCACCAAATACAGCCAAGAAACCCAAGACATGTTGGGACTCAACCTGCAAGATCAGATCTTCCTGAATGATCAATGGAATGTGGTGTTAGGTGGGCGCTATAACCGTTTACAGCAACAGATTGATGATTACCGCACAGGGATTTCTGCCAAACAAACCTTTACTCCATTTACCCCACGCGCTGCAATTAATTATCAACCGACTGAAAAATGGTCGTTATATAGCAACTGGGGCAAATCCTTTGAACTCAATACAGGTTTAGACAAGAACAATCAACTCTATGCCCCTGAAAAAACCGAGAGCTGGGAAATCGGCACGAAATATCAGTTCTTGCCAAAAAGCTGGTTGGGACTGACGTATTTTAATCTGGATAAGCACCATTTGCTGACTGAAGGCATTAGCGACAGTTATGTCGATAGTGGGCATGTACAAAGTCACGGGCTCGAAGTCGAATTGCAGCATCAACTCACCGAAAATTTACGGATTAACGCGAACTATACGCTGACCCATGCTTCAGTGATTGAAAGTGAAGTTGATGTCAAAGGTGCACGTCTGAAAAATATTCCAAAACATACCGCGAACCTATCAGCAGATTATCAGTTCCATATTGCAGATTACCCTGCGGGACTGGTGGGAAATATCAACTACTTTGGAAAACGCAGCGCGAATTACATCGATAATGGCACAAGCTTACCTTCATTTACTGTAGTGAATGTCGGTGGTTATCTCTTGCCGCGTCCAGATGTTCGGGTGCAGCTCAATATCAGCAACCTGTTTAACCGCACCTATTATGTGTCGAGTTATACCAATTACTGGGTTCAACCGGGTGAGCCTTTAAAAGCAACACTCACTTTAAACTGGACATTCTAAGTTTTGGGTTTGCACGCCATCTTGATGGTGGCGTGTATCTGAATGACTTAGGCTATTTACCCCAAATTCGTTCCAAGGTATTGAGCCAGTTTTCTCGACATAACTGATGAATCAGATGTTCAGAATAACCACGCTGCTGCATGCGTTGCACAATCTTTGGCAAACCTGTCACATCTTCAAGTTCCTGACTGATAAAACCACCATCAAAGTCTGAACCAAAGCCCACGTGTGCTTCTCCGACATGTGCTATCAAGTATTCAATATGATCTAAAATCACATCAAGCGAAGTCTCGCGATTACGCTGACCATCCTCACGTAAAAATACGGTATCGAAATTCACCCCGATCATGCCTTGCGTTTCCTGAAAGGCTTTCAATTGATGATCGGTCAAATTACGTGCTTGTGGACATAAGGTATGGGCATTGGAATGCGTAGCGACCAGCGGCTGGTGCAACAGTTCTGCCGTATCCCAAAAGGCACGTTCGTTCATATGCGATACATCCACCAGCATGCGCAGTTCAGCACAGCGCTTCACCAACTGTTTACCTAACTCAGTCAGCCCTGCACCTGTGTTGGGTGAATGTGGAAATGCTGCTTTTAAGCCATGTCCAAACAAACTGGGGCGATTCCATAGCGGACCAATACTGCGCAAACCCGCTTGATAAAACACATCTAACAATTCAAGATCTTCGGCAATTGCTTCTGCACCTTCCAGATGCAGCACCACTGCCAATTTCTGCTGTTCAATAAACTGACGAATTTCTGTCACACGGGTACAGAGTTTCACCTGCTGCCGAGAATCTGCAACAATCTCTTGTAAAATTGCCAGTTGCTTCAAACAAATGTTTTGCATGTCCTGCTGGCTAAACTGATCAGCCTGCGGATTAGCCAGTTTATGAGGTGTATGCTGCTGTACATATTCAAATGGCGGTACAAACATGGCAAACAAGCCACCTGCAAAACCTGCCATTTGGCAACGCTGCAAATCCATTTCCCCTGTAAGGCGTTGTTGTAAAAATGCCTGAGCAGGGTTGGGTAAATCGCTCAACCATAAGCGTGTCAGCACGTCATTGTGCCCATCAAACACCAAACTCATGATGATTTACCCTCAAGTTGTTGCACTTGGATTCGGGTTAATTTTTTAGAATTGCGCGGATTTCTAAATTGCAGTTGCTCAAAAGTCAGCGGTTGCTCGCTTTCAGCCCGTGCCTGTTCAATCAAATGATGCTGTGACGATTTTCCACAGACTGGATCAGGCTGACTGGCATCCCCTGTCAGCATAAAGGCTTGGCAACGGCAGCCACCATAATCTTTGCCTTTTTCATCACAACTTCGACACGGTTCTGGCATCCACGCATCGCCACGAAATGTGTTAAAACCTTTGGATTGATACCAAATCTCTGACAAGCTTTGCTCTCGGACATTCGGAAACTGAATCGGTAACTGACGTGCAGCATGACATGGCAATGCTGTGCCATCGGGTGCAACAGTCAGGAAGATTTTGCCCCAACCATTCATACAGGCTTTGGGACGTTCCTCATAATAATCGGGCACCACAAAAATCAATTTGCAAGGATGGTTTTGCTGTTTGAGTTTGGCACGGTATTCATTGGTAATTCGTTCTGCACGAACCAGTTGTTCTTTGGTCGGCAACAATCCCTGACGATTTAAAAATGCCCAACCATAAAACTGACAAATCGCCAATTCCACTGTATCGGCTTCAAGCTCAATACACAGTTCAATAATTTTATCAATCTGATCAATATTATGCCGATGAATCACAAAGTTCAGCACCATCGGATAATTATACTGCTTGACCAAACGGCTCATGGCATATTTCTGCTCAAAAGCATGTTTGGAACCTGCCAAGGCATTATTCACCGTTGGATCACTAGCTTGGAAACTGACCTGAATATGATCTAGCCCCGCCTGTTTCAGCGCGGCAATCCGTTCTTCAGTCAGTCCCATACCCGAAGTGATCAGGTTGGTATAAAACCCAAGCTGATGCGCATGCTGAACCAGTTGTTCCAAGTCCTGACGTACCAAAGGCTCACCGCCCGAAAACCCCAATTGCACCGCCCCCATCTGACGTGCCTGATCAAACACCCGACACCATTCGTCAGTGCTGAGTTCTTGCTGATACGCAGCATAATCCAGTGGATTGGAACAATACGGGCATTGTAACGGGCAGCGATAAGTCAGCTCTGCCAACAGCCAAAGTGGTAAGCCAACACCCTCAGCCATGCAGGTCAATCCAGTGTTGTTGCTGTGCCACCAGCATATAATCCACCACGTCCTGCTCAATTTCCGCAATATCACCAAACTGCTGTTTCAGTGCAGTCACAATGTCTGCCACTGAACGCTGTCCATCGATCTGCTGTCCAATCGCGGCGGCACTGCCATTGAGTGTGATCATTCCCTCAGGGTACAAAATCACATGGGCATTTTGTGCCGCTTCAAACTGGAAGCGGTAGCCTTGTCGCCATGCAGGCACTTGCGCTAAGTCAAAATCCATTTTTTCACTCACTTAAACAATCCTGTATGCCAAACGCGTTGTTCAGTCACACTATGATATGGGGCTTGATTGTGTACATAGGCCAAGGTCAATGCATCTAAAATCGTCCATAAAATGTCGAGTTTAAATTGCAAAATTTCCAGCATACGTTGCTGTTCAGCATAGCTGGTAAATGATTCAAGGGTAATGCTCATCCCATGTTCTACGTCACGGCGTGCCTGACTCAAACGGGAACGGAAATATTCATAGCCTTGGTCATTAATCCACGGATAATGCTGTGGCCAAGAATCCAGACGTGACTGGTGAATTTGCGGTGCAAACAACTCGGTTAATGAACTACTGGCCGCTTCACGCCACGGCGCACGACGGGCAAAGTTGACATAGGCATCTACAGCAAAACGCACGCCTGGCAGTACCAGTTCTTCAGACATGACTTGTTCACGGGTCAAGCCCACAGCTTCCGCCAAGCGCAACCATGCTTCACGCCCGCCGCCATCAGGAAAAATACCATCCTGATCAATCATGCGCTGAATCCATTCCTGACGCACGCGCTGGTCAGGGCAATTCGCCATAATCGCTGCATCTTTCAGAGGAATATTAATCTGATAATAATAACGGTTCGCCACCCACGCCTGAATTTGCTGCTGCGTGGCTTTGCCTTCATACATCATCACATGAAACGGGTGATAAATATGGTAATAACGCCCTTTATCTAAAATCGCCTGCTTGAACTGTTCAGGGCTCATTGCCTGTGTTTGCTCTGTCATTATTATCCCTTAAAGTTCAATCTGCATGCCGTCAAATGCCACTTCCACACCATGCGCCTGTAACTCGGCACATTCGGCAGATGCTTCATTTAAAATCGGATTGGTATTGTTAATGTGGATATACACCTTGCGCGGTTTGTCGAGCTGATCCAGATAAGACAACGAACCACCTTCGCCACCAATATATAAATGCCCCATTTCACGCCCAGTTTTTTGACCGACGCCACATTGCTGCATTTCATCATCTGCCCACAATGTTCCATCAATCATCACGCAATCCGACGCTGCCATAATCTGCATGATCTCGTCACTGATTTTTCCAAGCCCTGGGGCATAGAACAGTTGTTTTTGGGTTTTAAGATCACGAACAATCAGTGCGATATTGTCTCCATCATGCGGATCATGACGATGTGGAGAATACGGCGGCGCAGCACTGCGAATAATCAGCGGTTGGAATTCCAATTGATCAAAGCCAGTAATTTGAAAAGCTTGTTTTGGATCAATCAGATGATGCTGCAAACCGCCATTCCAGTGTTTCAGCATATTAAAAATCGGAAAACCAGTGGTCAGGTCTTGATGCACCATTTCGGTACACCACACATCCATCGGGCAACCTTCACGCAAGGTTAAGAGCCCTGTGGTGTGATCGAGTTGACTGTCCATCAATACGACACTACGAATTCCTGTATCACGCAATTTACGTGCAGGTTGTGCCGCTTTAAAATCAAAAAGTTGCTGACGAATGTCAGGAGAAGCATTACACAAAATCCAGTCAACTCCATTTTCGGAAATGGCAATTGAAGACTGAGTACGCGGTTTAGCCTGAATCGTTCCTTGGCGTAAGCCCGAGCAGTTGGCACAGTTACAGTTCCACTGTGGGAAACCACCACCTGCTGCTGATCCTAATACATGAATATACATAATTTTTAACTTTTACAAAGAGATAAGCCCTAGTAAATCTAGGGCTTATAAATTGACTATAAACAGCGAGGCTTAGCGCGCTTCAAAATACATAGTCACTTCAAAACCAATACGGATATCAGTATAAGCAGGTTTAGTCCATTGCATTGCAATTCCTCCAGATAGTATTTTTTGCAAGACTGCTTAGTCTTTAGCAAAACTTTATAAAAGACTAAGGTCGCATTGTAACGAAAATTTTTCAAGGTGCAAATTGGCGAAAACTATACTTGTTGTAATCTCATGCATATAGATACAAAATAGTACAAAAGCAGATTAATTTTCATATGATGATAATATTAAGTAAAAATTAAGCTAATCTTAATCATGCAATTTTTCACCACAATGTGGACAATATTTATAATGTTTTAATTGTTGTTCTTTTTCTTCAAGGATTTGTTCTCGAATAAGTTGCATCTGAATTTCATGAATCTGCTCTTTTCTTAACCCTACTGTACGCCCAATTTTTTGTATTTGTTTTTCATCATTTACCAAATCCAAATCTTTTTCGATAATCAGTTCGCGAAATTCCTGTTCAAGGCGTTGCTTACGCACGTTCAGCTCATTGGCCAAACCTGTTGCTAAAATACCTGCGGGTAAAGCCGCAAGTCCCACCCCGAGTACCATAATCACCGAACCAAGCAATTTTCCTGCGTTGGTCACAGGAGTGACATCGCCATATCCAACGGTGGTTAAAGTCACAACTGCCCACCACATGGCCTGTGGAATCGAGCCAAATACCTGTGGCTGAGCATGATGTTCAAAGGCATAAACACCTCCTGCTGCCAGTACAATCATAATGATTAAAATAAAGATGACCGCCTGAAATGAACCTTTCTCACGCTCAATAACATTCAACAAAATTTGTAATGACACAAAATAACGGGTCAATTTCAGTAACCGCAGTAAGCGCAAGATTCGTAAATAGCTCAAATCCATATGCACAAAAAAGTTGAGATATGCAGGGAAAATTGCAATAAAATCAACGATAGCTGCACCACTTAACAACCAGCGACAGCGCTGTTTCCATGCAGGTGTTTCCGTATCTTCTTCGACCACGCTCCATAGTCTTAGCAAATATTCAAACGTGAACACTGCAATTGAAATATGTTCAAAGCGATCAAAATAAACCGCGTGTGCCAAATAAACATGATCAATAGACTCAACCAAAACCGCCGAAACATTGGCAATAATCATGATAATCAGCAAATAGTTAAAATAACGGCTTGCAGGAGTATCATAATCAGAATTATGAAGCACATCATAGCAATAGCGACGTGTACGACGATAGTAAGCTGAAACTGCCATGGCAAAGGCACGAAAAAGTAAAATTCGATATTAACAAATTCCATATAAACTTTGAGGAATTTTCTCTGTGCAGCAACCATCGTCTAGGTTCATCTTCACCCACCCCTCAAAATCTTTTATGCTGTCAGCAATAATTCGTTGTGAGCCTATATATGACAAATAACAATAAACAGCTCGTAGTTCTTGGCAGTATCAATGTCGATCATATTTTAAATGTCCCTGCTTTTCCCCAAGCAGGACAAACCATTACTGGACAGCATTATCAGTTGGCTTTTGGTGGCAAAGGTGCAAATCAGGCGGTTGCCGCCAGTCGAAGTGGTGCGAACACAGCTTTTATTGCCTGTTTAGGCAGTGATGCTATTGCCGATGATATTTTGATGCAATTCACTCAAGATGGAATCAACCTCCAATCTGTTCATAAAGTTCCTGAGCAGACCACAGGTGTTGCGCTGATTTTTGTCAATCGTGAAGCTGAAAACTGTATTGGAATTTATGCAGGTGCAAATGCCTTTTTAGACAAAAGTTATGTGAAGAAACATGCGAATCAGATTCGTCAAGCAGATGCATTGTTGTTGCAACTCGAAACGCCTTTAGACAGTTTGCTTGAAGCTGTAAAAATTGCCAAGGCAGCAGGTAAAATGGTGGTGCTCAACCCTGCGCCTGCACAGACGTTATCTACCGATTTTTTACAACAGATTGACCTCATCACCCCCAATGAAACGGAAGCTTCACAGCTCACAGGCATACAGGTCAAAGACCTTTCAAGTGCTGAACAGGCAGCGCAAATCCTTCATGACAAAGGTATCTTAAATGTCATGATTACTTTAGGTGAGCATGGTGTTTGGCTCAGTCAAAATAGGCAAGGTCAACACATTCCTGCATTTAAAGTTCATGCAGTTGATACCACAGGCGCGGGTGATACCTTTAATGGTGCATTAATGACCGCACTCCTTGAAGGTCAGGGTTTCATCGATGCCTGTTATTTTGCCAGTGCAGCAGCAGCCTTAGCCGTAACCAAAGCAGGCGCACAGCCTTCGATTCCTTGGCGAGCAGAGATTGAAAAATTTCTGATAAATTTTAAATAAATATAACAAAATGCCCCTGTTCAGGTACCCTTCCCATACAGGGGCATTTTGTCAATCAAAGCCATTACCCAAGTGACTCTGACCTTATGTATTCAGTGTATAACCGATGAATCACAAATGTTGCCCGATTTTTTGGTTTTTTCTTGATTCAGCAAAATAAAAATAAAGTATATTGGTATTTTTAAGATGATTCTTCCGTAGTTTAATTCATGAACAGTACAGAATACACACTTGACCAGATTGACCGAAAAATTTTATCTGCATTACGTTCCAATGGACGTTTAACCGTTGCACAGCTTTCAGAAGTTGTTGGTTTATCCTCCTCCCCATGTTGGACGCGCTTAAAGCGACTGGAAACACTGAAAATTATTGATGGCTATACCGCAAACATCAATCCTAAAGCGATTGGGATCAATGAACTGTTTTTTATTGAAATTACTTTGGAACGGCATGACGATGAAATTCTAGAACAGTTTAGTCAGGCACTCGCGGATATTCCTGAAGTGATCGAAGCACATTTGGTGACAGGTGATTATGATTATCTAATTAAAGTTGCTGTTAAAAATGCCGAGCACTATGAAAAATTTCTTAGAAAAAAATTGTATTCGATTAAGGGGATTCGGCATACCCGTTCTATTTTTGCACTGCGTCCGCTTAAACTGGAAAATACTGCGGATCTGATGCTGATTGATTAGCAAAAAGAGCCATATCAAGGTGGCTCTTTTTCCATCAACTTACACATCAAAATGAATACTTCATCCCAACATTGACACCAAAATCTTCAGCCTGATTGTTGGCAAACTCACCATTGGCACTTGCCCATGCTGCAAGATTTGCTGAATACTGTGTCGTTAAACCTAGGCTTGCACTTCCCCAGTTTTTATCAGGAGTATAACCTGAAAGTACAAAACTTCCGCCCATACTATTAAGACCCGCACGAATACTATGTGAGTCAGCTTGATTATCATGATTCCAAGCCACCTCAGCAAATGGCGATACAACAACATCACGGTATTTCCAATCACCTTTTAAACGCCAGCCTGCACTGGTTACAAATGAATCGCGTTGTTGTTCACCAAACCACATGGCTGTACTGTCTGTACCATGCTCAGCAAAATCATTGACTTTAATGGTTTGCCATTCTAAATGAACAAATGGCCCTGTTTTCAAATCATTGAAGTTAAACCACCATCCACCATCTAAGCCACCGCCCACATGGTAGCCCTGTGCATCGGCTGTTTCGGTACGCTCTGCTGTACCTAACTGTAAACGGCGTTTAATATCCGTAAAATGCAAACTGCCTGCATTGGCAAAGCCACCAATATAAGCATTATCTTTATGATAAATACCGTATCCTAAACCACTGACATCAAATAGTTTATAATTACCTTGACTCGAAAAATTACCATTTTGCTGATTCAGGCTCATCGCAACGCCTGCTGAAAAATTCGGGGTAATTTGAGTATCTGAACCCACCATGAAGTTCACATTATTATTACTCAGTTGTGGTGAGCTGTCAGATGCTTTGAGTTTTTGATGATTATAATCCAGATTAAAAAATACCCGTGTATCTCCGCCATCTACATCGGTCAGCATTTCATTCTTAACTGTTCGATACTGCGCTTTGGTGATCGCAAGGGGTACTTCTGACAATAAAGACATCTGACCTGGTGCAGCAAGCTCCGCCAGTACAGCTTGAGCTAATAAGCGATGAGTTGCCGTCGTTGGGTGTACCCCGTCTGCAAACAGATAGCTTTCATCTGTGCCTGCAGCATAGGTATAAGTTGCCCCCGAACCCGCAGGTCCACAAGCAACCGAAGATGAACCTAAACCACAAGCTTCATTGGTTACATTACTAAAGCCATAAGCACTTGGATTAGCAACCACTTCATTGAGTAACCCATACACATTGACAGGAACAATATTAAGCCCTGATGAGCTTAAACTGTCTAAACCATTGCTTAAATTATAATTATACAATTGAGATAACTGCGTCAGATAACCTGCAACCGTTGTTCCTTGCTCTAATGCAGAGGGCGTTAAACCCATATTTGGCAAGTTATAGACCACAACATAATTTGCACCCGCCTGTTGCAGCGAAGACAGTAAAGAGAGTTCCGTCGTTGCAGCTGTGGTTGTGCCTGTCACTAACTGAGCTTGAGTAATGCCTGAAGTTTGGATCAGACCAAAAATATCATTCGCTCCACCCCATACTTGATATAGAGTATTGGCATCGGCTGTTCCACCTGTTGAACTCAGATATTGAAGTAACTGCTGCTGTAAAGTTGGAATACCACTATATAAGCTATTCACAACTCCCGAGCCACCCCACGCATAGTTCGTTCCACCGAGTAATGAGGGAGATGTGGTTGTTCCTACTCCCTCAGCCACCAACTCTGCCGCTGTCTGTCCCGGATTGGTGGTGTAGCGTGCTTGAGTTCCTGCGGTATATAAGGCAATGTTACCACCATCACTTAGGCTATCTCCAAAAATAACCACATTATTAAAACTGGTTGCCTGTGCTTGTGTCGCACTCAGCCACATAAGGCTTGTGGTTGCAAGCCATAGTAATTTTTTCATACGCATATTCAATCCCCTGAACCCTGATCGTTCTTCCTGTTATTGTCTGAACTGTGCCGATAACCTACTTATTGTATAGTAGATTTGAATTCATATTCAGATATATTCTCTTTGTTTTATCTATCATTTTCTTTGATATGACCAGTCAAAAAAGAGGGCTTGATATCCAAAAACATCAAGCCCTCTTGAAAATAGAAAATTCACCGAACAAAACTTCGCTTACTCCATTTCTGGCTGCCAGCCTCCACCTAGCGCTTTATATAAACTGAGTAGATTACTGGCTTCTGCCAAATGTCCTTGTACCAAGCGATCTTGCAAGTCTTGAGCATTGATTCTTGCAAGTAAGACTTTATCTAAAGTCAGATTGCCAAATTTAAACAACTGATTGGCTTGTTTAACTTGGGTATTGGCTTGAGCTGTCGCTTGACTCAAATACTGGTTTTGCTGAAACAAACTGCTTTGTAATTGGTAGGCACTGTTTACTTCCGCCAAAGACTTCAGTAATAACTGATCATAATGTGCCAATAACGCTTGAGTCTGCGCCTCATGTGCTTCAATATTGCGCTGAATTCGTCCAGAAGTAAAAATCGGCAGGCTTACACCTGCACTCACTAAACCTGCAAAACCTTGCAGTTCTGAGCGATCACTATCCAGTCGAATTTGTCCCATTTGCCCTAAGAACTCCAACTTAAAGCGTGGCAATAAATCGGCTTTGGCACTGGCGATCTGTGCGCTAGAGGCTTGTAATAAAGCATATTGCTGACGTAAATCGGGTCGGCGATTGAGTACACTCAGCGGCGTTTCTCCCTGAGGACGTGCAGGAAGATGCTGAAGAATATCTATCGAATGAGCGAGATGAAACTGCTGTGGGTCTTGTCCTGTTAATACCGCAATATTGCGTTGATACGCGTCTGCCTGTGCCTGTAAAGTGGCTAATTGTGCCTGTAAGCTTTGCTTTTTAATCTCAACATCATGCACATCATAGGCTGTTACTTGCCCTGCCTTAAAGCGCCCATCAATATAACGCTGCAGCTCAGACAAACTTTGAATGGTTTGTTGTCCAATCTGTATTCTTTTCTGTAAACCTCTAACTTTTAAATAATTTTCAGCAATATCACTGGCAATCAACATTTGCGCAGCATATCCCTGCTGCATCACGGCAACACTGGCATATTGGGCAGCATCAGCATCACTGCGTTTTCCTCCAAAAAAATCAGGTTCCCAACTTGCAGCTAATCCGACATGTTCACTGTAGCCAGTGGCTTTTAATTGATCTTGAGTTAACGTGCTTGCACCAACTGTTGAAAGCAGCGTTTGTGTTTGCTGACTCAGTGGATTATCCAATTGGAGATGATGTGCTTCAGCACCTGCGGACAGAGCCACACTTGGACCTAAATTTGCCAAAGCCAAAGCAGCATTGGCACGTGCCGCCTGTAAATTGGCACGCGCTGCTGCCAAATCATGATTATTTTTTAAGCCCTGCTCAATCAACTGCGTCAATACAGGGTCATGCCACGTCAACCACCAGCGTGATAAATCGGTATGCTCAGGAGTGACTGGAGCGACTTGCTGAAACTGTGCGGGTACGGCAACACTGGAGTTCAATTTAACTTGTACTGGACTACATGCGGCTAAAACCAAACTACTCATTAACCCTAGCAAAAATGATTTTTGCATTTTTATTCTCCGTAATTTAGCCTTGACTGGCCAGCATGGAGCGAAAGCGTTTCAATGCAAATATTAAAAACGCTGCGCCCATGACACTCATGACCAATAATTTTTTCCAAACGATTGCAAAGCCTGCATCTCGAAACAGTACTTCTTGTCCAAACTGCATATATAAGGTTACAGGCGAATAAAAAGTAATGTTTTGAATCCAGTCTGGCATACTTTCAATCGGTGATTCAGAACCTGATAGCAGACGTGCCACCATATAAATCGGTAGACAGAGCAACCCAAATTGCGGCATTGTTGGCGCAACGGTTGCCAGACAAATTCCCAAAGAAGACACTGAAAATAAGTAAATTGCTGTGCCTAGCACATATAAGCCTATCGAACCATGAATAGGTACAGCCAAAGCCCAATGCACAACCAACCATAATGACAGCAATGTAGACAAGGTAATCACCAAGCCATTGGTCACGATTTTAGACATCACAATTTCACTGGCATGTACAGGCATAACCAGTAAATGCTCAATCGTGCCATGTTCTTTTTCACGAATAACCGCTGCCCCAACCAAAATCATGGCGAGTAAGGTAATATTGTTCAGGACTTGTGCTACCCCTGTGTACCAGTGGGTTTGCGTATTGGGATTAAATAAAACTTGGACAACAGGTGTCAGTGGCAATAAATCTGAAGGGGACTGCTGTTTAAAATCATTCACTTCATTTTGCACAATCTGATTCAGATAAGTTGTCCCCACCCCCGCTTGAGTCACTGCGGTTGCATCGGCAAGGACTTGAATCGAAACCTCACGATTGGCCATCACATCCCGTTCAAAATTGCTTGGAATGGTCAGTACAAAAACATAGTCGCCTTTATCCATCGCCTGATCAACCTGATCGGGTGAAATCATCACAGGGGTTTTAAAATAAGGCGCTTGTAAAGCATCTCGAATCCGAAATGACAACTGTGAATGGTCTTCATCAATGATCGCCACTGAAGCATTACGAACTTCTGTGGTAATGCCCGTTGCTACGGTATATACCGCAACTGAAAGAAACACCACAATCAGCCCTAGCAAAGTTACATCGCCTAACAAGCTTTTAAGCTCTTTAAGACTCAATACCCAAACATTTTTTAGCCAACGTAACATGTTACTGCTCCTGCTTTTTCAGAATCAGTCCTGCAACAAACACATACAGCACGGCAAAACCAAATAAAATCAGGTAGTATGGAATGAAACTCTGAAAACTCAGCCCTTTGGTAAAACCACCAAGGCTAATCAGTTGGAACCATGCAGTTGGAAATCCCCAGCCAATCCATGCCTTGATGCCTGTCAGGGTCGAGAGTGGATAAAAAAGACCTGAAAAATTTAACGCAGGAATCATCGACAAAATTGCTGAACCAAAAATGGCTGCCACTTGTGATTTCACAAAACTAGAAATAAGTAGTCCAAATGATGTTGCGGCACAAATTAAAGCAAAAGCTCCTAATGCCATAGCAAAGAAATTACCACGCACAGGGACACCCAAAACCACAACAGCCAGCCACACCAAAAGAAAATAGCTACACATCGCAACCGCAATATAAGGCAACTGTTTCCCAATCAAAAACTGCCGTACCGATGCAGGTGAAGTATATAAATTGGTGATTGAACCAATTTCACGTTCACGCACTACGCCCAAAGCGGTCATCATCACAGGAATAAGCATGGTTGCTAGCATGATCATGCCCGGAGCAATCGCATAAATACTTTTAAAATCCTGATTATAAACATAGCGTGGTTGCAACTGTACCGAAGTTACCTGATTCAGTGGATAACCACTCGCGGTCAATTTATCGCTTAAATAACGGGTTAAAATACCTAAAATAAAACCTTTGGTATTTTCTGCAATAAAAGGCAATGATCCATCAATATAAAATCCGACTTCAGGCTTTTCTCCACGTAATAACTGTTGTCCAAAATGCGCAGGAATATCAATCACCAAGCGAGCTTCAGAACTTTGCAAGCTATAATCAATCTGATCGCTACTTTGCAAATTCTTGGTAAAACTAAAATAACTCGATGCCGAGAAATTTTGAATTAACTCGCGACTTTCGATGGTTTGATCGCGGTCAAGCACAGCAAACTTGATTTTTTTGACATCAAAAGACACGCCATAAGCTGCCGCCATCATTAAAATCACGGGGCCGATCAAAGCAAAAAACAAACGGATCTTGTCGCGAAACAGCTCCTTGCCCTCGCGAACAGCAAAAGTCCAAATGGTTGCAAACCAATACAGCCAGCCTTGTACCTGAGCAGACTGAAAAACTGCCAAGTGGGATAAATCCGCCAAATCATGTGCTTCTGCTTCAGCTTCGACAGCTTGGGGAGTTGGCTGCTGTTCCTGAGATGCCGCTTGCAAATAAGCAATAAAGGCTTCTTCCAAGTCGGAGGTCTGTTGCTGCTGACAAAGCTGTTCAGGAGAACCCACTGCCAGTACTCGCCCTCGATGCATAAATGAAATGCGGTCACAACGTGCCGCTTCATTCATAAAATGGGTTGAGACAAAAATGGTAATCCGATCATCTCTTGATAAACGTAACAAATGCCGCCAGAACATGTCACGAGCTGCGGGGTCAACCCCTGAGGTCGGTTCATCTAAGATTAAAACTTCTGGATGATGCAAACACGCGGCTGCTAACTGCAAACGCTGGCGCATTCCCAAAGAAATTTCATTGGGTTTGCTTTGAGCAATGCTACCTAAATCAAATTCTTCTAGAGCCTGATCGACACGCTGAGTGATTTGATGTTCAGCCATGCGGTACAACTGAGCATGCAACACTAAATTTTGTCGGACGCTCAACTCCTCATATAGGGAAAATGCCTGTGACATATAGCCCACACGTAAACGAGTCTGCATATCACTGGTTTCAATCTGCGTTCCCAACAGTTTGGCTGTTCCTTCTGTCGCCTCCAGTAGACCTGTCAGCATTTTCATGGTGGTTGATTTACCACATCCATTTGAACCCAAAAAGCCAAAAATCTCACCACGTTCAATGGTGAAATTGACATGATCAACTGCGGTAAACTCACCAAAACTTTTAGTTAAATTAACCGCTTCAATCGCAGGTGGAGAATTTTCATCTTTCACAAAAGGCGTTAGCTGCAACCCATGTCCATCTGTTCGTTTCTGCTCAGGCAACAAGTGAATATACGCCTGTTCCAAATTGTGACTTTGAGTCTGTTGCAATACTTGCTGAGTAGGTGCACTGGCGATTAACTGTCCATCATCCATTGCCAATAAATATTCAAAGCGCTCTGCTTCATCAATATAGGCGGTGGAAACCAAGACTGTCATGCCCTGATTTTCTTGCCGCAAGCTATCCACCAAACTCCAAAACTGACGACGCGACAAAGGATCGACCCCTGTGGTCGGTTCATCTAAAATCAACAGTTCAGGCTGATGCACCAATGCACAGCACAAGCTGAGTTTTTGCTTCATGCCTCCTGACAGCTTACCTGCGGCACGGGTTGCAAATGGTGCTAGACCTGTCGCATTCAAAAGACGTTGAATATGTGCCTGACGTTGCTCACGTGCCAAACCAAATAAACGTGCATGAAAATCGACATTTTCATAAACCGATAATGTTGGATAAAGGTTATGTCCCAAACCTTGTGGCATAAATGCCACTTTATGAGAGGCCAACTGGCGTTGTTTTTTCTTGGACAGATCATAATCCAAGACCTTTACAGCCCCTGACTGGATGGTTTTAACCCCAGCAATCAGACTCAGTAAAGTTGATTTTCCAACACCATCGGGGCCAATTAAGCCAACTGTAACACCGCGTGGCAAACGCAGACTCACCGCGTTTAATGCACACACTCGACCATAATGATGCGAAACAGCATCCAACCATACCGCGACTTGTTGCTCTGACATAAAAGTGTCCTCGCATTAAGATTGGGGAAGTTGAATTGCCCACTGTTTCGGCCAATTTGCCCGCGAATTCAGGCGGACATAACCATTGCCTGTCATGCCACCTTTAAGTAACTGGTTATAGCGCAAGGCAATCTCACTCGGAATTGCAAGCTTGACTTTATACATGAGTTTTTCACGCTCATCGGCTGTTTCAACATACTTGGGTGTAAATTGTGCTTGATCCGCAATAAATTTAATTTTGGCAGGGAAAACCGCATTTAAACCATCCAGCACAATACGGGCATCATCTCCAACTTTTAGCTTTCCAACCGTATTGGTCGGTAAAAATACCGTCATGGTGACATCGCTCGGATCAAGTAAAGTCACCACCTTACTGCCTGCTGCCAAGACATTGCCCACTTCTGCAATTCGATATTCAACCCGACCCGCTTTTGGCGCTCGAATCAGCATATCTTGATGTGTCGAATCGGCTGAATGAATTTGTGCTTGTGCCTGTCCAACCGCAGCGGTTGCTTCGGCTTGGGCTGCCTGTGCTGCATGAACGGCTGCCACTTCAGCATCATAAGCAGCTTGACGGCGATCAAGTTCGGCTTTAGAAACCAAGGCTTGCTGATACAACTGACGAGTATTTTCCAAGTCAAGTTTGGCAACTTTTTGCTGTTGTTGACGAGCGCTCACTTCTGCGGCAGCGCGTACCACAGTTTCTTTGGCACGATCTTTTCCTGCTTCAGCAGCCATAAGCTGACTATTACTCTGCTCTGAAGACAATTCAGCCAAGACTGCATTTTCCTTGACACTATCGCCTTCATTGACCAAAAGCTGTTGAACACGCCCTGCGTACAAGGTCGCAACATCTAGACGCTGTAACTCCAGTCGACCATTGGAGGTCGCAAAACCTTCAGGAAGTTGATTTTTACTTTTATAATTCATCCAAACGGCAACACCGATCAAAACGGCAACCGCGACAATCACCAACACCTTTTTCAGCATGATTTGTCACCTTATCGTTAAATCATTTAAATTTATAAATATTTGTAATGACGCTGAGTGTATGCGCTCTAGGTCTGAATATTAAATCATTAAAATTAATAAGCCTTTCAATCTTCAACGCTTTTACATATCAAGTTAAATGATATGTAAAAGCTATTTTTGACTCAAAAAGTGCTGAACTGATGCTACAGTAGCTCAATTTCAATTATTTATTTTTGTTATTTATCAGTCAAAAAATATAAGATTATTCATTTGATTTTAATCATAAATTTTTAAAATTCTGGCAATATTTTCACAAGTTCTAGCCAAGTTTTCTTGCCCATGTTGACATGCTGTTGCTAGATCACAACAACCATCCAAAATGCCAAAAATCGCTGTAAATCCTTCGCTATATAGTGTTTCAATACCTTTTCCGACATAGCCCGCACAAGCAAACACTGGTTTATTGAACTGCTTAGTCACTTTTGCAACGCCTAAAGGTGTTTTGCCAAATTGGGTTTGAAAATCAATTCCACCTTCACCTGTAAAGACATAATCAGCACAGGCAATATGCTTGGCAAGTTCTGTTTGCTCAATCACTAACTCGACACCCGAATGCAGCCTTGCACCTGTAAATGCCATCAGCCCCGCAGCCAGACCGCCTGCCGCCCCCGTACCTGTCACTTGAGCAAGATCAAGTTGACAAGCTTGTTGAATTTTTTTGGCAAAATAGCGTAAATTTTCATCCAATTGCCTAACCATGTCAGGTGTTGCACCTTTTTGTGGGGCAAAAACTGCCGAAGCACCTGTTTCTCCAACCAATGGATTACTCACATCACTGGCAATCAAAATTTCGACATGCTGTAAACGTGGGTCAAGTTCAGTTACATCTATCTGCTCAATCTGCTGCAATTGTCCACCTGACATCCCCTTTGCAAGGATTTGCCCATCTGCATTGAAAAAGCGCACGCCCAAGGCCTGTGCCATTCCTGCACCTGCATCGTTGGTTGCACTGCCCCCTAATCCAATGATGATTTTATCGACATCATAATCGAGTGCTGCGCGAATCAGTTCCCCCGTACCGAAAGTTGTGGTCAACAAAGGATTGCGCTGCTCAGGGCGGAGTAAATCTAAGCCATTGGCTTGAGCCATCTCAATCACCGCAGTTTTTCCCTGATCAATCAGTGCAAAATCAGCCCGCACTTTATCTGGATAGAATGAACCTGTGACCTCAAAACTAATTCGCTGACCTTCTCGTGCCAAGAGCAGGGCATCAACTGTGCCTTCACCTCCATCTGCCATAGGTACATGAATAAAACAGGCATTTGGGAAAATACGGGAAATCCCTGTTTGCATGGCTCGGCAAGCCTCAACAGCACTCATACTTTCTTTAAACGAATCGGGGGCAAGCACAAAGGTTTTTGGCATTTTATTATTCAATCTGAAAGTCATATATTTCAGCCCAATCTAAGGGATTTTTACCTCTAGGTCACGTTGATTTTCAACACGATTATGTTTAACGCTAACAGTACACTCGAAACAGCATAAATAATTTGTGATCAAGCGATTTAGCCCTGCCAAATCAGCTTATTTCATTTATAAAATAACAAGTTATTTTCAATGTTCAGCTTTTCTTAAGCTTTTCTCAGAAAGTCTTAAGTTTCCTCTTCTAAGGTTCTGAATAGTTTATCATTATGGATGCTTTATCTTGAAATGGTCTCGCCCTGTACTTGTTGCCTATGAGCGGAACAATTTAATTTTACTGCTGTTCGCAGCTTTGATTTTATCTGTATTTTTTCCAGTCAAAGGTGCACTGGATTTGTCTTTGAGTTTGCCGTGGGTTGATGCTCAGGGGCATTACTATTTGAGAGATAACTGGTGGTTAACACGGATTGGGCACGACGCCTTAAAACAGGGTGTCTGGTTGATTGCTTTTGTGCATCTCTATATTTTAATTGCAGGTTACTGGCAAGAAAAATGGCGCAGTTATCGCCGTTTATGTGGTTATATTTTGCTGGCAATGATCATGAGTACCAGTCTTGTGGGCTTACTTAAATCGCAATCTGAGCATGCCTGTCCTTGGAATATTGTTGAAATGCATGGTCAAACCGTGACTTGGAGTAAACATGTCATTGGCTTGGGCAAATGTTTCCCCGGTGGACATGCCTCTGCGGGATTTTCCCTGATTGCATTATATTTTGGCTATCGTCATCGGCATCCACGACTGGCAATCATGTGGCTTGTACTCGGTTTACTGATTGGCGGCATCATGAGCGGTGTACAAATGGTTCGTGGCGCACATTTTCTGAGTCATAATTTGTGGGCGCTGTGGTGGACTTGGGCTGTAGATCTTGTGATTTATATCATTCAAGCACATTGCTTTCATGCAATGCCTCAGACTGAGGATTCGACCATTTCAGAAATTTCAAATTAACCTGCAATCCATGCAAACATGCAGAGGGCTGAAACTGTAACTCTGCATGAATTTGTTGCAATGCAGTCTGTACAATCGACAATCCCAAGCCACTGCCCATTGCCTGATGTTGCGTCTTTTCCAAGCGCACAAAGCGCTGCATAACATGATCATATTGGCTTGGCTCAATGCCTGCACCATCATCATGAATCTCCAAATACACATATTGAGCATCTTGTTTCATATTCAGTAACACAATCCCTTGCTCAGGGTTATATTTAATCGCATTGTCTAGCAGATTCAATAAAATGGTCTCTAAGGCAGCGGGCAAAGCAGCCACCACACTATCGACATGCTCATCTTGAATATTCAACTGAATATCGACTTGTTTTTTATGCGCACTGGCCAGTAACTGCCCAACACAGCGTCGAGTGCTATCAACCAAATCGACCGCTTGTAACTGCTCCTTACCTTGTACTTCCTGATGCGCCAAACTCATCAACTGCTCGACCAAATGCGACATACGCTTTAGGCTTTGCTCCAAATCTTGTAAATTTTCAGCATAAGCTTTTGAGTCTTTTTGAGTTTTTGTAAGTAATGATGTCTGTAAGCGAATCGCGGTCAGGGGGGTACGTAATTCATGTGCCGCATTGGCAATAAACATTTTCTGCTGCTGCTGTGCTTGCTGAATACGCTGAAACAAATGATTCAACTCATCAATTGCAGGAGTAATTTCAGCAGGTAAATGCGCGATGCGTATTTCCGATAAATCTGAATAATCACGTACCGCAAAGGTTTGTTTAAGTTGATCAAGCGGTTTTAAATGATGACGAATCAGTCGATAAAATCCATAAATTGCAAATGGCATAAACAGCACATAAGGAATGAGCATGGTAAATGCCAATTGCTTGGCGAGATGACGACGAACCTTAATAAACTGACTAATCTGAATCTGTTTGTCAGGTAGTGGCAGGACATAAACTTTCAACTCACCACGAGAAGAATGAATTTTCTGAAAATGTGCTTCACTGGCATAAGCAATTAAATAATTCGGATGTGCTTTCTTTGATAACAATTCTTGTTTTGGCACAATATCAATAAATAAATCTGTTTCATCATAAGGTCGATGTGAGTCATACACCGACATACGATTCGGAATATTGTTCTTATCTAAAAAACTTGCCATCTCTTGCATTTGCCGATCGAGTACCTCTTCGGACTCTTCGAGAGAAATCTGATAAGCCGACATTCCGATCATAAAAAACAATAAGATACTAAAAATACAAACGCTCAAGGACATCCTTGAGCTGAGTGCTAAATGTTCATATCGCTGTTGTAACTGCTGGACATACTTACGCAGTCCTAATAAATTATTTTGCATGGGTTTCAATACAGTAACCTAAACCTCGTACCGTGCGAATCAGGTCTTTTCCCAATTTCTGCCGTAAATTATGTACATGAACTTCAATGGTATTGCTATTGATTTCGGTTTGCCAGTCATACAGTTTTTCTTCAAGCACTTGCTTCGAAAAAATTTGATTGGGATACATCATCATTGGCTCTAAGATTGCCCATTCTTTTTGGGATAGCTCAATATTTTTACCTGCTTTTAAGATGCGATGCGTGGTTGGAAACAGTTGAATATTACCCACTTTAAAGCAAATTTCTTCATCAATACTCAAGTGACTACGACGTAAAACTGACTCAATCCGTGCCGTCAGTTCCTCAAAATCATAAGGTTTAATCAGATAATCATCTGCCCCAAGTTTCAAGCCCAAGATTTTGTCTTTGCTTTGGTCTCGGGCGCTAATAATAATCACCCCCATACGATTAAGATCGGCTTTTTTACGAATATGTTTCAAGATTTCCAAGCCATCCAATTCAGGTAAGCCTAGATCAAGCAAAGCAATATGATAAACATTGCGAAATAGCAAATCTAAGGCCTGTAAACCTGTTTGTGCCCAATCCACTTGAAATTTTTCGTGCTGCAACAACTGGTAAGTACTCTTCCCAATCATTGCATCATCCTCAATATACAGCACTCGAATCATGCTAAATTTGCCCTTTGCAACTCGACAACATATCTAGTTTTTGGTCATACACTTGAGTCTGAACATTGAGTAAACCCAAAACGGTTGGGAATAAATTGTCCTGACTCCATGCACTGTCTTTATAATGTGACAAGCATTGATAAATATGATGACGTTCTGACCAGTTTTGCGAAAACCAAAACAACATTGGAATATGTGTCTGCTCTTTAGGCGCAACCATATAAGGTGTGCCATGCAAGTACAAACCACTTTCACCTGTAGACTCACCATGATCAGATAAATACAGCATACTACTGGCAACAGGCTGCTGTTTCAGCAAATCAATGGTCGATGCCAAAATATGGTCTGTATATACAATGGTATTATCATATGTATTAATCAATGCCTGATGATCACAGTTTTGAATATTATTGGTTTCACAAATCGGTGTAAATTTCTTAAATTCAGCAGGATAACGCTTGTAATAAGCAGGTCCATGACTCCCCATCTGATGCAGAACAATCAACTGATTTTGTTTTAAATTTTTCATATCTAAAGTTTTTAAATAATCAGTCAATGCATCAATCAAGATACCATCACGACACTCGCCATGATCACACCACTTTTGATAACGTGGATCATCTTTCGGTGAAATATAGTTTTTAATGCGGGTACATGTGCCTTTACAGCCTGAGTTATTGTCAATCCAAGTGACTTGATAACCCGCACGCTGTACGATATCGAGCAGACCTTCACGATGCGATGCCAAACCTTCATCATAGTCTTTACGTGGCATACCTGAGAACATACACGGTACAGACACCGAAGTTTGCGTACCACAAGATGATACATTATTAAAATTTAAGATATCCAGCTTAGACAGTTCAGGATTGGTATTTTTTGAATAACCATCCAAACTGAAATTTTGGGCACGAGCCGTTTCACCAACCACCAGCACCAAAATCTTCGGCTGACGTTGTGTAGCAGATATAACCACATGCGCATCTTGCCCATAAGCAACCAGTGGTTTATTGGCATGTTTGAATTGTTTACGAATATAACTTGTGCCACTCGACAAGACGTTCATCGGTGAAATCTGGGCTTTAAGCTGACGATGCTCACGAAAAATTGGGGCATATTGACTATAAAAAGAAAATAAACCTCCTCCCATCACAGCCAATGCTACAACCAACGATGCCACTTTGGTAAGTATGACTTTTTTAAAGGATTGGGGTTGAATCTGCAAAAAACTCAAGACCACAACAGGCAAAACGACTGTGAGCAGACACCAGAGTAAAAAGGGAAAGGACAATAAATCCAGTGTTTCATGTAAATCGGTCTGCGCAACATTTTCAATTTGGGCAGTACTCATCTCAACACCCAACTGATTCACAAAATAAGAGGTCATCCCCGTCATGATCACTAAAATAATGCTCAGCGGCTTGGCTGTACGTCGCCAATTCAATAACTGCAACACAAAAAAGTAAAAACTACTTAACAAAATAAATGTCACAAAGACAAATAAATAATTGCTCATACCCTGATATGAGCTTAATTGTGAAATATTGCGGTAAAAACTGAGATTGGTAAATCCTGCCAACCAACACGCAACTAAACCATTAAATAGCGCCAAAGGCAGACTGATTTTATTTTTTGAAATAAATGCCAGCATAATCAGATCATTGTTTAGAGAATGATCGCTATTAAAGCCTGTAAACCTTAAGAGTTTATTATCTACATAATTTTTAAAAATCAACAATTTAAATTAAAGATAGAATTTTTTTATTTTAATCTGAGCAAAAGCTTGGTTTTCTTCAAATGATTTCATCATTTGATCATCTATTTTTGTTATTGGCAGTCAAACCCTCAAGAAAAACCAGTCTATAAAAGACTGGTTTTTTTCTGTCACTTCGCCCAACTTAGAACGAATATTTGATCGACGCATAGTACGCACGACCCGGCTCATTATAAGTTTGGCTATTGGAATTACTATCCCGATAAATGACTTTATCAAACAGATTCGATACCCCAATACGTCCACTCAGGTTCTTATTGAACTTATAGCCAAAATTAATTCCTGCAATACTATAACTCTTCAAACTGGTTAAATTATCGAGGTCTGTAACATCTGCTTTGGTGACTGCGTACTGACGTGGCTTTTGGCGACCATATTGCGTATAAACAACATTCATATCTAGTTTGTCAGTAATGTCATAACCTAAAATCGAGTTAATCGTATAGATTGGAATGACTGACAACGGGTTACCTGTTTCTTTATTGACATTGTCATGGTAATAAGTGAAGTTGTTTGTCCAACGGATATTCCCCCAGTCAAACCCAAGACTTCCCTCTAAACCTTGAACCAATGCTTTTGGAATATTTTCCCATTTAAAGACATAATAAGTTGTTCCATTGCTGGTCACGGTGTCCTGTAAATCCGTACCAACTTCGATTTTGTTTTTATAGTCGTTGCGGAACCATGTTAAGCTAGCATTTACGATATCTTTCTTAAACTGAATCCCAAACTCTTTATTGACTGAAGTTTCAGGTTTTAAGTCAGCATTCCCCTGAATCAGACAGTAGGTATAACTCGAACCTGCTGGACAGCCATTTCCGCGACTCAGCAACAAGTAACCTTCAGCATTTTGATACAAGTTTGGAGTTTTATAGGCTTTGGCAATCCCGCCTTTTAAAGTGACATAATCACCCAATTTCTGAGTTAAATTCAGACCTGGACTCCAACTTGTCCCTGAACTGCTGTGATCATCAAAGCGTAAACTAACCGCAGCATCTGTACTACTGGTTAAACTGATATTGTCTTCAAGATAAGTCGACTTAATATCTGAGCTCATTTTGGTTCGATCGCCCGTGGTCAACTGTGCAGCATACGTCGAACCATCACTGGCTCCCACAGTCATTGATGATGGATCTACAAAATGATCATCGACATATTCCACCCCTGCCGTTAGCACATGAGGTACATAGAACTCAAACGGAATATTAACTTCACCATTAAGTCGGAAAGTTCGTAAATTATTGGTCGATTTATCGGTTGAGTTAATTGTTCCTTCTACTCCACCAGTTAAGCCTTCAATATATCGCTTGTTTTTAGTGTCATCATACTGGACAACAAATTTACTTTTCCCCCAATCCCAATCCGCATTATGAGTCAGCGCAAAACTCTGACGGTACATGGTATTGGTTTCTTGACCAATCAATGGACTTGCATAAGTCGTTTTGGTATTGGTTCCTGAGGTTGTATCGTAGTTGTACTGTGTATCCCCTGCATAGATATTACCTTGACGACTCACAGATGCATCTAAAGTTAAAGACTGTTGGTCATTGAGCTTCCAAAGCAACTGCCCAGATACATCTTTATTGCGCACCCCTTCACGTGGTGCTGCGGTACTTCCAATCGCACTGTTAAGATCAGCGGAATCCGCATCGGTTTTATTCCAGTTACCATATAAACGATAAGACAGCACATCATTAATAATCGGGCCGCTTAAGTTAAAACCAACGCGATTAGAAGCACCTTCTTTAGAGTTTTCAGGCTGATTGGTATAATATTCAAGTGATCCATGCGTTTTGTTACTGGCTTTTTTGGTGATAATGTTAATCACACCACCCATTGCACCATTACCGTAACGCGCTGCGGCTGGTCCACGTAAAACTTCAATATGATCAATATCTTCAGCAGGAACCCAATTGGTATCACCACGGGTATCACGATCTCCTGTTCGACCATAACGCACAGATTGACGCGAGTTGACAGGACGACCATCAATGAGAATTAGCGTGTTTTCAGGTCCCATGCCACGAATATCAACTTGTCGGTTATTGCCACGCACACCATTAGCACTATTTCCCGTCAGGTTAATACCCGGCTGACGCGCTAAAATTTCTGAAATATCATTTCTAACAGGGTTCTTTTCTATATCTTCTGCAGTAACTACTGAAGCCCCTAAAGACTGTTTTACTTGCTGTTCTGCCGTCACTACGATTTTCTGCATTTGAACGACATCTGACTGTGTCGAACTTTTAGTATTATCTTCTTGATCAGTACTATCAGCAGCTTGTGCCATAGTCGCCATTACTGTCAATACAGAAATGGATAAGAGAGATTGCATGATGCGCTTAGACATATAAAACCTATTGTTTTGTCATGAATATGTAAAAATTGCCGAGCTAATGTAACAGATTTAAATGAGAATGATAGTTAATTTAATAATTATTTTCATTTATCTTTTTTATAATTTATGCTTTAAACATATAATAATTTACTATTAATTGTATTTTAATAAACATTATCTTTAGGCTCTTTTTTATTTTAAATACCTATTAAATCCATATTTATTTTTTAAGATTTAAAATCAACATTTTTATTGTGATCTATTCATGAAAATAAATATACCTGCCTATTTTACGTCTATGACAATATTATTTATATGCAGCAGTACATTATATGCAGCACCACCTCAACAACCGCCACAGCAGCATAACTTTGAAGACTTATGCAGAGGCAAAGCAATTGGGACAAAAGTATCAAATAAACAAGGTGATAAAACAATAAAAGGCACATGTGAATTGGGTTTAAAACCCAATCATCCTCCAATGAATGGTGAAAATAGACCGCCGAAACCTCAACAGGGACCTGAAGGTGGAGCACGTCCGCCAATGCCAAACCCATGTCAAGGGAAGCGAATTGGAGATACGGTAACACTCAATCAAAAAGATAAAAATATGACAGGAAAATGTGAAATTCGATTTAGACCTGATATGCCAAAAGCATAATTAAAATATATCTACAGAATATTTTAATCATTATTCTGTAGATTATTTTACTTATATCATTAATATATTAAACGCCATTTTTTAAAGAAAATACTATATCCCTACAGCAGATCTAAAATTACTTGATAAATCATGTTTTTATCACGGTAATTTCACACAACTTGTCTTTCTTTACTATTTTCCGTAATCTGTGACAAATTTCTTCATCATTGGTCATAGACTTGCGTAAAGATAGTCGGCTGTCCCGTATGCTGCATGTCATTTTGCACATGGCATATGCCAAATCCCCCCTCACTTCTGAACAAATTGCAAAAATGATCGACAGTAATGCTGTCGTTGTACGGCGCACTTTGGCGGGTTTAAGAGAACAAGGCTATGTGCAATCCACTAAAGGGCATTATGGTGGCTGGATACTCAATTGTGCACTGGAAGATATTTCACTGTTCGATATTTACCAAGCTGTCGGTCAAGGTGACTTATTTACTCTACACACAGAGACTGAGCATCCCGATTGCTTAGTTGAAGAAGTGGTAAATCAATCTCTGCAAAGCATCCTCAATGAAGCTGAAAACTTAATTGTGCAACGCCTTAAAAATATCAAGCTATCAGATCTCTCTAAAAACTTTAATGCAGGTGCAAAGCTCACTCATTTTTAAAGACTGATTTTAAACATCATGCTTGCACTTTAATTAGTTTACCCTATCATGTAATTTTTAAAGTTACGTGATAGGGTAAATAATGTCTTCTGAAATATTACATGCTTTTTGGATGTGTCTGGTGATTGCACTTGCTGCAACCAGTATTTCCATCACCATTACTCAAACTGAGTTATTTGTTCCTGTACAACACTGGATGCAACGGTGTCACAGATTATTGGGCTATCTGTTTCAGTGTTTTTATTGTATGAGTCATTGGGTCGTGATTGTGATGGTACTGATTTACCAACCGATTTTAATTCACAGCCAATTTATTTGGATCGATTTGATGGTGTCGATTTTTGTCTGTATTACGCTGACCGCATGGATGTGCGGAGCAGTCTTTCAGGTCTTTGTGCTGGCAATTCGCAAAAAACAAAAGCAATTCGAATTCCAAAATCTGATCTCAAAATAAGATCAGATTTTGACAACAAGGCTATTCACGGTAACGGATCAATTTGGCAGGATTACCCGCGACAATCTGTCGTTCTTCTACCGATTTGGTCACCATGCTATTCATACCGACAATGGCTTGATCTGCAATGTTGATGCCATCTTTGATGCCCACATGTGCCCCAAGCCAAACATCTCGCCCAACCTGAATACCTTGCGAACGTACCGCTTGCTGATAAATCGGTTCAGCCAAGTCCATGCCATGATCAAACGCATATAAATGACAATACGCAGCCAAACGTGCCTGATCACCCAAAGTAATGCCCGCACGTCCACCATCTAAAATACAATGGTGATTAATCGCCACTTCATTGCCAATGGTTAATGGGCCGTGCAAGGTACAATCCGCAGCAATAAAGGTATTGTCCCCAATCGTGATTTTTCGACCACGTTCGGCAAAAATATGCGCTTGCGGGGAAATAAAACAGTTCTGACCAATTTCAACGGTTTCCATATCCATCAGGTAAGCCTGATATTCACGCTGCCACTGCTCCGCCCATTCACGATGTTTCGGCTTTAAACGCCAGTACAACCACGGCATATAGTTGAGACGCTGTTTATGCTGTTCACGATATTTGAGTAATGGATCATCAGCCTGCATCTTGCTGTTGCTCCTCTAAAATACGTAACTGTTCACGTCCACGGGTTACATCCTGAATTTTTTTGGCAAGCCCTTCAATTTGATGAACCTGTAACTTTGCTAAAATTGCAACACCTTCAGCGGTATAGTCTTCTTGAAACTCAATCTCTTGTTGTTGTAGCTCATATTGAAAGATTGCCCATTCACTAAATGAACAGGAAAATTTCACCTGTTTTTTTTCAATCAGTTCGATCTTTTCAGCTAAGAGTAAACATTGACCTGCTGTACCGCCATAAGCACGAACTAAGCCACCTGTCCCAAGTTTAATTCCACCATACCAGCGATTGACCAACACCAAAACATTGGTCAGTTCATTACCCTCAATGGTGGCTAAAATCGGTCGTCCTGCTGTCCCAGATGGCTCACCATCATCATTAAAACGGACGTGATGCCCAATTTTCCATGCCCAACATTGATGGGTGGTGGTGGTGTCTTTATACAAAGCCAAAAAATCCTTCACATCCTGTTCGGATTCAACAGGTGTGGCAAATGCCTGAAAACGGCTTTTCTTAATGTCTTCTTCAAAACTCACCAATGCTGCAATGGTAAATGGCATAACCCTGTTTCTATTCCCAATCTTAGGAGGCATATCATAAAAGGTCTGATGGCATAAGCAAATGTGCTTTTGCAATTTTCCCTCAGTAAAGATTAAAGTAGTGGCTCTTGCCGCCCTGGGGTATTAGCAAAACCTAACCCACCAAGCGCTTGTAAATAAGGCTGGGTTAAATATTCAGCTTGACCATTGAGTTGATTTAACAAGGTCATTGTTTCTTGGTTATCAGGCTGTTGTAAATATGCCGCTTCACACCAACGCACGGCTTGCACATAGTCAAAATATTGTGGACGATTAACCTGATCAGCATATAAAGCCGCCAGTGCAAGCATTGCCGCAACTTGACGCTGATTGGCAATCACCAATAAATACTCAATCACAACAGAGGCAATATCAGGATAATAGCTGTATTGAAATAATCGCTCTGTATAAATACGCCCAATATCATCGACTAAAAACTGATAACTGCCATAGCGTTTTTTTTCAAGCGCTGCACAAATACCACGGCACTCTTCCAAATATTCAATATGTTTTTGCAAATACCATTTAGGTTGCTGTTCTTCAGGCTCTAGTGCTTTATTTAGAAAATACACCCCCATATTAAACAATGCTGAAGGATGTCGCTGCGCTGCGGCACGTTTGGCATACAGCAACTCTTTATCTGGATCAAAATATTCACTGTCTTGTTGAGCATAAATATAGCCTGCTAAAAAAGACGGATAGACATAGCCTAAATGACTGGCTGCGACAAGCAAATCTAAAATGATGGCATAATCCTGATGTTCACTAAATATTTCTGTGACTTGATAATATGCACAATGTGCCCCTTCAGGATAAGCTCGTGGAGGTTCTAATGGAATTGCATATTCATACCATGAATAGGAAACCAACGGATTTTTCTCAACCCCTGACCAACCATGCTGACATAAAAAACCATACAACACAGCCGCAGTCGCCTGATACTGTCTGGAATGGTAAGCAATTTTCCCTAAAAAATCTGAAGATCTGGCATGCAAATACCAATAGCTGATGGCTTGATTAATGTGCTCAGCTTCAAAGACAGGAAATGCTGCTGCATGCTGATAACATGCCAAAATGTGTGGCTGATAATCTTCACCATCCTCAAGCAAACCATATAGATGAATCAGATACAATCCAACACGTGCACGATCCTGCTCTCGGAGCGGACGCTGATATAAAGCTTGAGCTTTAAGCAAACTACGGCGAATATCCGTTTGCTGCTCAGCCGTATAATACTGCTCAATCTCAGCAAACCATGCCATAAAAGCCAAAGTATTTTTTGCAAGTTCTGAGAAATCCTGACAATAATCCGAATCGCAGAATTCTATAATCTCTGTCAGGTCATGCACCCATTGTGGCAGTAAAAACTGACAATAGATGCGACACAATCCCAAAGCATATTGGCATTGCTGCGCATAAATTTTTAGCCAGAATAAAGGCGTTTCTACCTCTTCCCATTGCTGCTTATTTTGCAAATAACAAGGAATTTTCTCAGGTAAATCAATTTTCAGATGCGAATGTAAACCGCTACGCTGTGCCAAGCTCAGATCTTCACTACGAATTTTATGCTGTAAATGAAAAGAACGTTGCTTGATATACCACTCACGCCACCAACTTGGCATATTGAGTTTAATCACGCTTTGCAGCAAATACACACAAACGACACTTGCCTGTTCCGAGCGCTGGAAGGCCTGCATAGCATGAGCAAATAGCTGTTTTTGAGTTTCCCGAGCACAACGCCAATGGCTGTCATCAACATCAACTGCCCATGCATTGCCCCGATATTGCTCACCCCACATAAACCAGTAAAAACAACTGATCCAGTGGGGGTAAAAACTTTCAGGATAAGCCCGTTGCCAAGCATCTAGACATTGCAATGCATGTTCAGGATTGTGTAAAAACTGATGACGGAACATCTGCTCAGGCGTAATTAAACACAACTCTTCCCATGCAAAGGCTGGAAGCTGCTCACGGCGTTGCCACAGATCCGTAAAATATTGCTCTAATTCATCAAACTGATGCTGAGCTAATAGATCTTGTGGGAACTGACGCTGTTTACGCAAAAATTCATGGACATATTCTGCATGGATCATTATTAGGCTGCCTGCTCAAGTTGTAATTCTTGCAAGAAAGACAGATCCCATGCCAAATAATCCCAGTTATTCTGATGATGTTGCAAATAACGTGATACATCAACGGTTGCTGAACGGTCAATATTTTCATCATGCGACGTTAAAATCAGTAAAATTAACTCGCGCCCCTTGACATAAGCATCCCCAAGAGATTCCCAGTTCGAACAACAATCCTGAATAATTTGAGCAGATGCAAAAATATATGACCACGCTACCTGTTCTGAAAACTGATAAAACTGAACCAATAAGCGCATTAAGAAAATCTTTTGAATATGGTCAAATACAATCATGTCACGTAAATGCTGATGGGCTTTGGCATAACTCAATTGATAGATCTGATCCAACTGATCCGTCACAAAGTAATCTTTAAGAAATTTTAAAAGCTGTCGTTCCTGATGAATCGGACTATTCGATTTGATTTCCAGCATTCGATTTAAATGACTTAAATATTGTGTTTTATTCTGTTCAAATACCTCAGACTGCAATTTTTCAGAAGTGACTTCCTGCAATATGCCCTGACGATAATAAATTACATCGCCCGTTGCCAGTGCCCAACGCTGTGCTTCATAACCTGAATTTCGAAGTGATACCACCAAGCGATAACAATATTTAGTTATTCCATAAAAACAGCCTTTAATGATTGGAATACGGCTTAACATCGCCCAAAATAAAACCCAAAGCATCAGATACAGCATCAACATGCGTCTGGCAAAAGATGGAGCTTGCGTCGCTTTAAACTGAAATGGCAAATTAAAATAAGGAAATTGCTGCAAGCTGTTTAAATCTGAAGCTCTGACCTGTTGCTGATACTGGCGCACTGCCTGCACGATGCTATGCTCTGTTGGCTGCTGCGGTAGTTCAGTGTCTTGTGTTGCGCGACCTGCCAGTAAAATCCAGTTTAAACATGCGGTTTCTACAGGAAAACGTTGTAACAACCAAGGATGCTCAAAAACAATACTCTCTACGGCCTGTTCATGCTTGAGTTCATGAAAATAAAAATATAAATCACCTGTTTCTTGCTGTAGCTGTTGATCTTGCTCAAGCTCAGGTCGGTACAAAATCCCCATGTTTAAACAGTCAGGATTAGACTCAGAACTCGGCGCAAGAAAATTGAGTAAACTCAGCACATCATCGGCATATTTAGCAATTGGAACCGCATTTTGTTTGCCTTTAATTTGCTCAATTCGCCAGCCTGTGCCTGTCATATCTCGTTCTAGACTCAAGGTTACATGAGGCTTGTTATGGGCATCACGCAAGCTAAACAGGCGCAACATCCCCTCTTCTTTTTCAGTCACGTAATATTCGGCATACCCGCCTGTTAAAACTTCAAGATCTTCAAACTGCCCTAGACAGTGCTGCATATGCCATGACTCATACGCTAACTCTTGCCGCAATAACTGTCCTCGCGCTACGATTTCAACAAACTGTCCAGTTTCAACCGAAAGTATCGGTTGAATGGCTTGTAAGTTGCTTGCCCATTGCCCTTTTGCCAAGCGTTTTTTCATGCGCTCATGGTCTTTTTGCCACGCTTGCATGACTTGCTCATAGGTCATTTTCATAAATTTTCGGGCAAGTGGCGTATGCAAATGTGCATTAAAAAATTCTAATAATGGTTTTTCTAACTGAGTAATCTGCTGATGGTACGGATCAATATATAACATTTCAGCATGTTGATCATCCAGTTTAAGCCTAAACCACTGTGGGACAGGTTGCGGTAGCTGACACATTTGCCATGCTTGTAAGGAATTAATGCGTGCTACAGGCTGAAATTGCTGAATTAAATGCTCAAAGAATTTTTTCTCTAGCCATTGAGTAATTTCTGGAGCATCTTGGCGCTGTTGGCTACGTTGTACAATACTGTTTTTTAATTGTGGTGCATTGACAATATCACGGGTCATTTTCATTTTTAGATCAACTTATTATTAATATATTGTTTTATTTTAGAAATATTCATTTTTTCTAAAAATAGGTCTGTTGAATCAACCAAAACCAACCGAAAAATTGCAAAATCAAAAAGGCAACCTGCCAACGTACCAGCATCAAACATCCCCGTAAACGCTGTGACCATGGGCGTCCTAATTTTTTCTGATCAGCTAAACCGAGTGCCGCAAGTGCTTGATCCATCTGCTCAGTTTGCCATGATAACTCCACCTCTGAAGATTGGGTCAGCTGATGCAACAATGCCGCATCAAATTGAACACGACTGTGCAGATAAATTTGTACCAGTAATAAAGATGAAATCCCCACCATATAGAAAATCAGACTCCATGCACGCAACCCCACAAAAAGTGCGATGAATAAACTCAAGGTAAAAATGGTATAACTGGCAAAAATAAGATGCCGACATGAACGCAACAACTGCGCCATGATTTGAATTTGCTGTAACATATTATTTCAACTCATGATTAAATTTTTTAAGTTCTAAAATTTGTTGTTGTTTCAGGACAATCCACGGTCGTGCCTGCTGAATCATGGCAATCGCTTGATCGGTCTGCTCTGCCCAACCTTTCTGCAAAATCCATGCCGCCAAAACTGCACTGCTGCGCGAGTAGCCCAAAGCACAGAACACCACAATATGCCGAATATGATGGTATTGGCTTTCTTGGTAAAGTTGCTCAAACACCTTAACCGCTTGCTGTAGTTGCTGCGCTTCCAATACAGTCAAATCCAAACTGACATACTGTGCATAAACCGTATGTGCAGCAACAGGCAACTCAGCACAACAGTCCATCCATGCTTGTGTGTTTGGTTGTGGTTGGCTCGGAATACGCCCCAACTCTAGCATGATGCCATGCTGCGAAAGATGAAGTACCAATGAATTTTCAGGGTGTTTTTGTGTCCAAATTCGGCTATTGATCCATGCACAAAACAGATAAAGTAAAAATAATATCCATGCCGCAGGCGTTAAATTACCTTGTGGAGTCTTCTGCAACCAATGCACACGCACTAAGGCATAAGCCAAACTGAGTAAGGCAAAACTCAATGCAGGGTAAATTAACCAAAGTGCCCACGATCTAAGCCAACAGGCCAAAACCAATAAAATGATGGCTGGAATAGCATAAAAAATTGCCATTTTGATGTGTTTGCTTTGACGCTGCTGCAACGGCTCACTCGCAAATGGAGATTTGACCTGCAAGGGAAACAGCCACAGACACAATGCTCCCACCAGTAGACCTGTTGGCAGATCAATAAAATGATGTTGCCATGTGGTCAATACCGATATGCCGATTAACCCTGACCACAGATGCACCAACCAACGCCATGATGTTGCGACATGTCTACGATAAAAATCCCAAAGAATCAGCAGTAAGACAATATGCAGCGACGGCGCCTGATTATAAGGACGATCAAAGCCCATCAACACATCAAAGCACCAGCCAAAGAAGCCCTGTAATTCAGGTCGTTGCTGACTAAACATCAGTGGAAATGCCAAAAAGCAGCCGATACTGATCAATTGCGCGGTCAGCAAACGTAAAGCATGCCGATTCAGCTCAAAACGATTCCAGCACAGCAGCAAGGATAAACCGTAAAACAAATCGATTGACCAGTACGGCACTATTGTCCATGGTAAAAGTGGAATATGCCGTTCCCATGCAAAGACAATACTGGGCACATGGGACAGACTTTCCGCATAATGATTGGCAAAACCATAGCTTAAAAAGAAAAACGGCGCGAGCAGGCACAAATACAACACGCCATAACGCCATGTGCCTGCCTGTTTTTCAGTGAGTAAATCTCGCACTTTAAAGCTTTTTCGCAACAGATACGGTAAAAATACCGAATTCATCAATACATTGATCGACTTTACTAAAACCTGCCTGTTCAACCAACGCATCCATTTCCGCTTGGCTACGCAGACGCATCACCCATGCTTGTCCTTCACGATGTGAGGTTAGCGCACGTGCAATAAATTCTTGTTGTGGATGCCAGATTTGCCCTGTGTAAATTAGATAACCACCTTGTTCCATCGCCAAGTTTAAGCCTTGTAGCGATTGGCGCAGTGCATCATTATCGGCAAACAGTTCATATAAACCTGAAACCACAGCCAAATTGGCTTTCGGCTCAATCGCAGCCAGTTCATCTCGATTAAAGGCATCGCCCAGTTCAAACTTAGCGATTTTTTCTAAGCCTCGCTGCTCAATCAACAGCTCCCCTGCCGCGACATTCAAATCACTATAATCACGCAGTAAGGCTGAGCTTGGTGGTGTCTTCAGTTGAGCAATCGCATCTAAAATATAACGCCCATGACCCGCCGCAATATCCAAAATTTTCACGGATTGCTGATCATCTTGTAAACGCTTGGCATATTTGGCAAGTAACTGCTCAATATGCTGTTTACGCACACGGATCCCTTTCCAGCCAATCGCATTTAAATATTGATGATCAATCACTTTACCCAGTAAGTGCTGACTTTCTGTCTGATTGCGATAGACAAAATCGAGGGTACTACCCGAGTCATAACCTGTATCTTCGCCGATTTTTAAGGCTTCAGACCAGCGACTTCCCAGTTTCAGGTTGCCCTTGGTGAGTTTCCAGAACCAGTCTTTGACTGAATGTTTCGGCAAATCAGTTGAAAGTCGTTCTGCCTGCGCACAGCTTGCCCCGATTTTATCGGCATTTAAAAGTTGTGGCGCTTGATAAGGCTGTGCAAAGCACTGCTGAATAAAACGACGAATTTTGGCAATTGCCAGTTCACGGTTTTTTTCGCCTAAAGTGTCATGAAAAAAACCTTCCAAAACATGAAACTCTTTTTGTGGATGTGCCAAACGGGCATAAAATTGACGCTGTGGTTGTTGTTCCACCACAAAATCTGAACCTGAACACAGCACTTGCGTCGGCACATAAATATTTTTGGCATCATCGACCACTCGTTCCGCAGCAGCAGATAAACCGAGTAACATACGCACAGAAATGGCTTTGGCAATCAGAGGATCACGCTCATAACTTTTGGCGCGTTCTTCATCGTGGGTCAACATTTTGGCTTTAACATAGCTTTGAATGAAAAAGTTACCGCGTACCTGACTCAGTAAATTCAAACCCGATTTGGCAAAAGGCACATATAACTTGATCTCAAATGCAGGTGATGCTAGACACAGTGCCCGCAATTTTGGCGCATAGTCATGTACCCAAGTCGCAGCAATCACTGCACCAACACTCTGCCCAATCACAGCGATATTTTCGCTGGAAATCGCATATTTCTTTTGAATATGCTGTACAAAATACTGTAAGTCTTGCACACATGCTGAAAAACTCGGTGCATCACCACGTTGACCTGGCGATTTTCCATGTCCTCTTGCATCTAGAGCAAAAAAATCATAATCAGGTAAATCCAGCTCATTGACCAAATGTGACATTCGTCCCGAATGCTCATGCCCTCGATGCAGCAAAATAATCGCCTGTTTTACAGGTTGCTTGTGATTGCGCCAAGCCTGATAAAACAGAGAAGCGCCATCATGGCTGTTAAAATATTGCTGCGTATTGTTATACATCGTTGTTACCCCAAAGTGTGCACTACAGTGCTTTTTTAATTCGATTAAAAATCGTGATAAATAAACAAAATAAGATAATGATTAAAATACTATTACAAGAAAATTGCACGATTTTTTCGGTCAACCAAGCTTGGCAAGCCACCAGAAGTGCCAACAGACTAAAGGCAAATGCTCGGTCACTTTTCCCCATTGGTCCATCATATCGGCGGTCGACTCCAACCAATGGCGCCATGACGCCTGCATATTCACTCAATATCGCCAGAAAAGTGACGAAAAGTAAAAGTTCAGTCTGAATTTGTGTGACTACGATAAAACAGACATATAAGGCACTATCTGCAACCACATCACACAATTCATTGAGATATGCACCAAGCTTAGATTGTTGTTTAAACTCACGTGCCAACATACCATCAATTGCATTAAATGCCATCCGTAGTAGCATCCATACAGGAATCAGCACAAAACTCCATGCATGTATTGCGTTAAAGTTATAAAAATAAATGCCACAGGCAAGCAGTATAGATAACAGCATCGCGATCAGCGTTACCTGATTTGCTGTTACACCACGCTTATACAAGTATCGAACACTTGGTCGTAAACATCGTTGAAATGCAGGTTTAAGCTGATAAATCGATGGCATTATTATTTAAACTGTTAAAATTATTGTGTGAATTGTAAAAATATTAACACTAACAAAATATTGTGTTTTTGTGAATTTAGCACCAAAATCATGCGATTTTAAAGTTAAATTAAACTATTGATGGAACAATCAATTCAGTAGTCAACAGGATCAAAATCGTGAGCATACAAACTCAAGTCATTCAATATTCATATCAAGATCAACAATTAGAAGGTTATTTAATTTACCCTGCACCTTATATTCAGGCTTTAGCAGGATTACTGATGGCACCAAACTGGATGGGCATTAAAGATGGTGACCTAGAAATGGCGGTTGAAGTTGCAGCGCAAGGTTACTGTGTCTTTGTACTGGACTTATATGGTCAAGGTCGCCGCCCGAAAGATGCCGCCCAAGCAGGTGAATGGGTTTCCAAAATTAAAAATACAGAACACGAAGTCGGTTTACTACGTGCAGCACATCAAGCATTCTTAGAACAAGAGTTTTGCAAAATTGAACCAAACCACGTTGCAGCATTTGGACTTTGCTTAGGTGGACACAATGTTTTGGAATATGCACGTAGTGGAGCAGAAATTAAAGCAGCCGTTTCATTCCACGGCTCACTCGATCAATCTGGTTTATATAACATGCAGCAGTTTAAAGGCTCGGTTTTAGTGCTAGATGGTGCGTGTGATCCACTGGTTCCTCGTCAGCAATTGCAAGATTTTAGCGAAGAAATGAAAAAAACTGAACTCGACTGGCAGTTAATCAGTTATGGTAATACCTGCCATTCTTTTACTGAAAAAACAGCGAACAATCCAGGCATCCAAGAATATAACGAAAAATCATCAAAACGTGGCTTTCAAGCCATGTATGAACTCTTAGAAGACGTTTTCCAATAACCCTGAAAAACAGGATATTCATTCATGTACACTTTATGGATCGGCAATAAAAATTATTCATCATGGTCATTGCGGGCATGGCTCAGCCTACGCGCCCTAGAGATTCCTTTTGAAGAACAACTCAGTACATTGAATTTGGGGAGCAGCAGTTACCTCAAATTCAAAGCATTCTCACCTTCAGGTAAAGTACCTTGCTTAGTGGATGGTGAACATGTGGTTTGGGATTCACTGGCGATTATTGAATATGTTGCTGAACAATATCCTGTTTTATTCCCTCAAGACAAAACTGCACGTACATGGGCGCGTTGCGCTATGGCAGAAATGCACTCAGGCTTTATAGAACTTCGCTCACGTTGCCCAATGAATTGCTCACTGACTGGCATTGAAATTGAACACACGCCTGCGCTCGTTCACGATATTCAACGACTGGATGAACTACTTCAACAAGGTCTGACTCAGTTTGGTGGAGCTTGGTTAGCAGGTGAAAAATTTACGGCTGTCGATGCTTTCTTTGCACCAGTCGCATTACGTGCCCGCAGTTACAGTCTTAAATTTTCTGATAGCGTACAGCAATGGATGCAGCAAATTTTGCAACATCCTGCTTTACAAGAATGGTGTCAGCAAGGTGAACAAGAAGACTTTTAAACTTCTTTTCTCCAATAAAAAAGCCTGTGAAAACAGGCTTTTTGATTTTGATCTTTTAAGCATTATGCTTCAGGTACAGTTAGTTCAGTCATTGGCCAACGTGGAGTTGTGGTCACAGACAATCCATCACACGCGCCTGCTTTTAAACGCTGATAACCTGCAAATGCAATCATCGCACCGTTATCTGTACACAACGCAGGTTCTGCATAATAGACCTGAGCTTTAATCTTGGCGAGTTTTTGTTCCAGACTTTCACGCAAACGCAGATTGGCACTGACGCCACCTGCAATCACCAAACGTTTTAAACCAGTTTGCTTTAAAGCTTTCACTGATTTTTTCACCAAAGTATCGACAATCGCTTCTTGGAAAGATGCAGCAATATCGGCATCACGATTTTCATCACCCAGTTTTTTCATTTGCACTGAAACCGCAGTTTTTAAACCACTAAATGAAAAATCTAAACCTTGATGCAACATTGGACGTGGAAATTCAAAGGCTTCAGGATTACCACTCAACGCCAACTTGGCAATATTCGGCCCACCTGGATAAGGTAAACCCATCATTTTGGCGACTTTATCAAACGCCTCACCCGCTGCATCGTCAATAGATTCGCCAAGTAGCTCATACTGACCAATGCCATAAGCTGCCATTAACTGGGTATGCCCACCAGAAACAAGCAAAGCGACAAATGGAAACTCAGGTGGTGTTTTAGAAAGCAGTGGCGCAAGCATGTGCCCTTCCATATGGTGCACACCAATTGCAGGCTTATTTAAAGCAAATGCCAAAGTACGACCAAACAGTGCCCCTGTCATTAACGCACCCATTAAACCAGGCCCGCGGGTATAGGCAATCGCATCGATTTGGTTTTTCTGAACGCCACTTTGCTGTAACAGTTCATTTAATAAAGGAATCAGTTTACGAACATGGTCACGCGATGCCAGCTCAGGTACAACACCACCATATTCGGCATGTAGCTTAATTTGACTGTACAATACTTGACCTAAAAGCCCCTGTTCACTGTCGTAAAGCGCCAGCCCTGTTTCGTCACAAGATGTTTCTAAGCCTAAAACAATCATTTAAATGCCTATTTTCACTATCCAAATTACAGCCATCGCTATTATAGACTTGTGATATGAGATGTAAATGAGTAAAATACTGACCTTCACTTGTCAGCCATGCACAGTGCACGGCTGTTACCCATAACTTAATGAGGATTATTCATGCCACAAGTTAAATTGAAAGAAGGCGAACCAGTAGACGTAGCTATCCGTCGTTTCAAGCGTTCATGCGAAAAAGCGGGTGTTTTAGCTGACGTTCGTAAACGTGAATTTTACGAAAAACCAACTCAAGAACGTAAACGTAAAAAAGCTGCTGCTGTTAAACGCTATCAAAAGAAATTGACTCGCGAATCAGTACGTACTACTCGCCTTTACTAAGATTAATTTGTGATTGATTGACTCACCTGGACAAAATAAATGACTACTTTAAAAAACCAAATCACTGATGTTTTGAAAGCCGCAATGCGTGCTAAAGAAATGGACAAGTTGACGGTGATTCGTAGTCTACAGGCAGCAATCAAGCAAATCGAAGTCGATGAGCGCATAGAGCTTGACGATACTCAGGTTCTTGCGGTCATTGAAAAGCAAGTCAAACAACGTAAAGAATCGGTTAAAGCCTTTGAAAGTGCTGGCCGAGAAGATTTAGCTAGTAAGGAACAAGCCGAAATTGAGGTGTTATCCCAGTTTCTACCAGAAGCTATGACTGAGGAAGAGCTTGATTCCATCATTGCACAGACCATTACTGCGCAAGAAGCTACTAGCATGAAAGATATGGGTAAGGTGATGAACTCTCTACGTCCGCTCATAGCCGGGCGTGCCGATCCTGCACTTGCATCTGCAAAAGTAAAAGCAAAACTCGCTTAATACTGCAAAACTCCAAGTCAAAAACACACCCTCTCCAAAGTTTATTGCACAGCATCATCGATATACTGTGCAATCAGAATTTTTTTTATATCAAATTACAATTTAACTGTTTCAGACTCAAACCTGCTCTTGTCGAAATCATGGCTTTTAACTGCTCACGCGTAAATGTACGCTTGTCAGGTTTTAATAAATCACGATTTTGATCCATCAAATTATAAAGATTATTAAAATAAATCTGTGTAATATGGCAAGCTCTTTGGCTTTGTTGAGGCGTGATCTGTTTTGCAGAAGGATCGATTGTTTTAAGTAGCTCATCACGGCTTTGTATATATTGGCGCTTATATAGCTCCATTTTCTGATCCATTTCCGCCACATTGTGTACTTTCAATGAACTACTCGCCGCAAAGCAGGATAGACTCATTGAACACCCCAAAAGTAAAGTTACAATCATTTTCTTCATCAGTTCTTCACTCTAATTTTTTATTTATCGGTTATGATTTTAAATTTGGCATAATAATATCAACGCCCACATTATGCCAAAGCGTTAGTTTAACTTGCAGTTCACCCCCATTTTTTGCAAACTTTGATAATCAGGTGCTGCATAAACTGCCTGTTGAATAAATTCAGCCTTGGTTAAACTTCGATCTTCTGCTGCCAATAAATCACGATTTCGGTCTAATACTGCATACATATCATTAATTAAACCCTGAGTAATCTGACAAAAGCGTTGCGACTGTTTTTGGGTAAATTGAGTTGCTTTAGGATCGATTGATTTCAAAAAATCCTGCATTTCTTGATCATGCTTTTGTGTTGATTGATCAAGTTTTTGCTCTAATTCTTGTTGATTATTGACTTTCAAATCATCAGTCATTGCAGCAAAGCTTGAGCAACTTACCCATCCCAAAATAATAATACCAACCAATTTTTTCATATATTTCTCTAAATTTATGTCACTTTTATAAAGTAAATAGACGCTCCGCCTGCATATATTTTAAACGCTGAGCAATCGTTGCAGATAATGATACATTATCTTTTGCTAAACGCTGTGCATGTAATAAGGATTTAATCCCCTCTTCTTCATGACCCGACCAAAACTCAGCCTCAGCACGATAACGGAGTACCCGTATTGCTTGCACAGGAGATGCATCATCAAGTGCTGCGGCACGCTGCATCAAATCCCACCCTAGTACATCTCTAGGATTATCACGCAATATTTTATTGACCAAATTAAAAACAGGTGCAGGCTGATTTTTACGAATCAAAACTTCAGCCAATTTATAGGTTAAAGCCCGATTTTCTGGCATGATTTGCTGCTGTGCCAAAATCGTCTGATATGCCTGTTCAAACTGATGCTTTAAAAGAAAAATATCTGTCTGCAATAATGTTGCCAATATATTTTGCTCGGTTTTCAGCTGTGCAGTATTCAGTGTTGCTTGTGCCTGCATAGCATCACCTTGTTGCACATAAAATGCGGTCAATGCCAAAATTGCAGCTTGATTATGCTGAGTTTGCAAGGCTTTGAGTTGCTGTTCGGTGACATCGTTAGATAACACTGCTGCATATAACTTCACCAGCTCATAATCTGGATCACTGATATTGGGTTTAACATTTGGATATTGCCTTGCTCTAAGGCGTGCTTCACTCATACGTGCTGTCGTGAGTGGATGAGTCATCCAAAATTCAGGCATAAAACTCAGTTGAACTGATGAACGCTGCATTCTCTCAAAAAAATCAGCCATTGCATTGGGATTGTAACCTGCTGCAACAAGGTATTGCATCCCGATCCGATCCGCTTCTCTTTCCTGATCACGACTATAACTCAGTTGTTGACTTACTAAAGCTGCCTGTGTACCAAGCATGACCGCCGAACCTGCTCCAGCATCAGACTGGGTTGCAATCGCAGCCCCAACCAAAATCCCTGCAAGTGCCAACAAACCTTGTCCTTTAAAGGCTTCTTGTGAACGGCTGTAATGTCGCTGAGTCACATGCGCCACTTCGTGCCCTATCACACTTGCAACTTCATCACGGTTTTTTGCCAATTCAATCAAGCCTGTATTTATTGCAAAAACACCACCTGGCACAGCAAAGGCATTGACTTGTTTATCTTTAATAATGAATAAACCAATAGGCGCACCCAAATTGGTTTGGCTGATAATATTGTAAAAAATACGATCAAGCTGATCTTCCAGCCACGGATTTTGAATAACATTCAGATGAGCATGAATCTCACGATAAACCTTTTCTCCTAAAATTTTTTCATTCTGCTGATCGATCACCCCAACACTTACCCCACCAATATTAGGAACATCAAGGGCTTCAGGACGATAATGCTGCTGTGAAAAGTCATCGTCTGCTGCATGACTCGCTGTCATTAAGCCCATGCAACAGATCAATGAATAGAAAAAAGATGCCCCCATCCGCATATCAAATGCACCTACGTAGGATTAGGAAAAATTGGGATTTACAGCATAACGAGGTTGACGCTGCTGCAATGCATCCACCAGATTTTGGTAAGCAAGCTCAGCCATTTTTAGACGTGTTGCCTCAGTTGCAGAACCCAAATGTGGCAAGGTAACGACATTTTTCAGATGAAATAACTCAGACTCTTGTAGCGGCTCTTTATGGTAAACATCTAACCCTGCTGCAAAAATTTTCTGGGCTTTCAATGTTTCAATCAATGCTGCTTCATCAATCACTGAACCACGGGAAATGTTCACCAAAACAGCATGCGGCTGCATTTGGTTCAACTCTGCTTGCCCGATCAGTGCTTTAGATTCGGCATTTAAATCCACTGCAACGACCACAAAATCAGAGCGTTGTAATAACTCATTTAAACCACAGTATTGCGCATTAAAAGGTTGGGCTGCTTCAATTTTCTCACGGCGATTATGGTACAAAATATTCATGTTAAAACCATAAAAACCACGGCGTGCAATAGCTGCACCAATATGCCCGAGTCCAATAATTCCTAAAGTTTTCCCAAAAACATCTTGACCAAATTGTGCAGTCCCTACAGTGCGTTGCCATTGTCCCTGCTTAGTCCACTGATCTAGTTCAGGCACGCGGCGCGCTGCACTCATGAGTAAGGTAAATGCTAAATCTGCGGTGGTTTCTGTTAAAACATGTGGGGTATGGGCAAGCCAAATTTTCTTTTGATTTAAATAATTTACATCGTAATTATCATATCCTACGCTCACGCTCGAAATCACTTTTAAGCGCTGTGCAGGGGCTAAATTACTTTCATTGAGCAAACGACCCGCACCAATCATGCCATCTGCATCAACCACATGCTGCCTGATTTGTTCATTTATATCGCCCTGCTTCGGGTTAATCTGCACAACATCATAATCTTGCTGAAGTCGTTTCAAAATTTCTGGAGCGATTTGACTAAAAACCAGTACTTTTTTTGGCATGAAGTGATCCTAGAGTCTTAAAGGTTGAATCAGTTTCCATAATTGTTGTTTTAACAATGGCTGTTGTAGCATATCAGCTAAACTTGCAAGCTGTTGATGTTCAAGTGCCAAACCTGCTGGCAAGCTCCCAAAACAAAAAATTGTTTTTTCAGCAGCAATCACATCAAGAAAACCTTGTACATAATCGCCCAAACCTGCTGTATCTTGCAAGTTGGCTAAAGGAAACGGCCATTGCAATCCAGCATCCTGCAAAGATAATGCAGCCTGAATATTTCGCCAAAGCACTAAAGTTTCCGTGTTTAAATTCAATTGGTCTGTGAACAGCACAAATTTCTCGGCAATCAATGCCTGTAGCTGAAAAGCTTGAACTGGCTGAGTCTGCGCCGTCACAACAACTGAAGTTGCTTGAGAAAGTACCTGTTTCTGAACAGGCTGCTGAATTTCTTGCTTGATGGGTTGAATGACTTTTGGATCTTTGATCTCAATTTTTGCTGTGACAGGTTGCACAGAAATTGAAGGCGTTTGATCCCTGCTAATATCTTGATCTCGCCAGCACGTTGCAGAACTTGGCAACGTACGCGCAGCCATATGCCGAGGAATCCAGACATCAATTCCCATCATGGCAAGTTGTTGGCGCTGCTGCTGAATCATGTTCTCATCATCTTTCAAAAGTTGGCATAGTGTAGGCGATTTTCTCAGGAAACCGAACTATATTTGCCGATTTGCTACACGATCATAATGCTGTTTTTCTTCATCACCTGATCAACGATCTCATCTGTTTCAAAACCAAGACGCCAGTACAGCAACTGCAAGACATCCAGTTCATCTTGGGTAATGACTCGATCATTCCACAAACACTCTTCTGCAATACTCAAAATCCGCAAACGATCTCGCAGTAGCAAGCCTGAAATATCTTGCAAAATCTCACCTAAATCAATCGGTTCATCAGATAAATCTTGGTAATGCTGCCAGTCTTCAGGTTGTATCAATTTTCGGATTAGATTTTCTCGAATCTCCAATTGATTACTGGTATTGAGCTGTTGAACATGCAATAACGCATCCATTAAACGAACGATCTCAGGCAATACATCTTCAAATGCTGTCGGCATGTGTGTGGGTAATAAATTCAGTTGATATTTCACCCGCTCTATCAATAGACCATCGAGTAAGCCAATTTCACCATCTGCCTGTGCAATCAGCGCCAGTTTGGTTAAAAACTGCCGTGATGCGCTCAGTGGCATACGCTGAATGTTCTGACATGCCAAATAGAAAATCTGAACATGTTGCCGACCATCAATACTGAGCAAAGCATCAACAATCGCTCGACTGACCTCGGCATTTTTGGGCACAAACTCACGGTATTGACGAATCATTAAAATCGCAACCAGTACCTCGCGTGAGCCTGTTGCTGTTTGCAAAGCACGATCAATTTGTTCAGGGCGTGCCATTTTAACCCGTATTTTTGGATTAAGTGGCTTAATCGCATCTTTAATGGTAAAGCTAATCGGGGATAAGCGCAGCAAAGGTAAAGGCTGTGGCGCAGACCATGTAAAAGCAACCTCATGGGTTTCATCACCAAAAGGACGAAATAAACTAAAGAGTGGTTGAGTTTTGATTTTTCTCAGATTTTCAAGACGAAGATCTTCAAGCAAATTTGGATTCAGTTCATAAATTCGACGCTCAATATCGGGATGGATATTCAACCAACTCTGGCGACTTAAAGAATTTGCAAAACACATATGCGCAATCGATTCTGAGTAGGCACTATGAATCTGAGAGCCTGCATGATGCACATAAATCCGTAGCAAGGTTTGAATATTGGCATCATTAGCAACCAACTGTGTCGTGCTCACATCATTTTTAAAGGTACGTCCTGTTAAGGTAATAAATTTAATAAAACGTGAGATGAGCAAGCCAAGACTTCCCATCAGCCAAATCACACCACCCACAGCCACCAAAATGGTCTCGAACTTATTTTGACGCTTACTGTGATAAGGCTTGAAACCATGCCGTGCCACTTTACTGCCTAACTGGCTAAATGTGGTCAGGCTACTGAACATGATTTTTAAACGGGTATTCTGATAGGTTTCCCCTGTTAAAATCTGATTAAAGGCATTTCCAAATAAACCATAAAGTTCAACTTCATCTAGGTTTTGCAAAGCACCCCATGTAATCACGATCACCGTATCTTCAGGATGAACTCCTGCCGTTAATGCATTGACTCCAACCTCATCAGGAAGCACATATACCGCAGGAACATCGACCCCATATTGCTTGGCAAACTGCTGTGTAATTTTAATGGCGACTTTTTCTTCAGGGGTACTCTCTACAGGATTGAGAAATCGCGCTCGTAATTGTTTTGCTAATGAATGTCCGCCTTCACGAAAAACATAGACCTCATAAAGCACCGAACCAAGCATGATCGCCAAGATAACCAAAAGCACAATTGGGCTATACTGATACCAAAACACGGATTGAGTTGGATCGATATAGTGCATCACCAAACCAAAGGATAGGTTAAGCACCACCAAAGTCAGCACAATTGCCAATGAACAAATGGTCGTTGACCAAAACAAACTTTTCTGATGTCCTGAAGAAAGTGTTTCCATGACTCAATAACAGCCTCAATGCATACCTGCGCTTTCAATCATAAAATAAAAAAGCGGGGAAATCCCGCTTTTTCACTGCGCTGAGTAACAGGATTATTCTTCGCGAATACCCGTCAAATCAACCGATGCTGCATCGATATTCACATCAATGTAACCATCTTTTTTCTTTTTGGCATTGTCACTACGACTACGCTGCAAGTTGTCCAAATAGGCTTCATCAATATCGCCAGTGACATAAACACCGTCAAATACTGAACAGTCAAATTCACTCACTTCAGGCACTTTTGGAATACGAATTGCTTCTTTCAAATCTTCCAAATCTTGGAAAACCAGACGATCTGCACCAATGATTTCACGAATTTCTTCAACGGTACGATCAGAAGCAATCAGCTCAGTTTTTGCAGGCATATCAATACCATACACGTTTGGATATTTCACCATCGGCGCTGCTGAAGCAAAGTAAACTTTCTTCGCACCAGAGTCACGTGCCATTTGGATGATTTCGTTACAGGTTGTCCCACGTACAATCGAGTCATCCACCAACAAAACGTTTTTGCCTTTAAACTCAAGCTCAACAGGGTTCAGCTTTTGACGTACTGATTTTTTACGTTGCTGCTGACCTGGCATAATAAAGGTACGTCCCACGTAACGGTTTTTCATAAACCCTTCACGGAACTTAATCCCCAAAATATTTGCAAGCTCAAGTGCAGATGTGCGGCTAGTATCTGGAATTGGAATGACTACATCAATACCGTGATCTGTACCCCAATCTTTTAAGATACGATGCGCCAGTTTTTCACCCATTTTTAAGCGGGCTTTATACACTGAAATCCCATCAATCGTTGCATCTGGACGTGCAAAGTAGACATATTCAAAAATACATGGGAAGTATTTTGGATCTGTTGCACATTGTTTAGTAAACAATTCGCCTTCAGCATTGATATAAATTGCTTCACCTGGTGCAATATCACGCTCAACTTTAAAGCCGAGTGCGGTAATCGCAACCGATTCAGACGCAATGATATATTCAGTTTTGCCTGCATCGTTGATACGTGAACCGTAAATCAATGGACGAATACCATTTGGATCACGGAAACCGACCAAGCCTTGACCAGTAATCATGGCAACAACACCGTAAGCACCGCGGCAACGCTGATGTACGCGATGAACTGCATAGAAGATATCTTCTGGGGTCGGATGCAAGGTTCTGAGTTTTTGCAACTCATGTGCAAATACATTCAATAGAACTTCAGAGTCTGAATCTGTGTTCATGTGACGCAAGTCAGTTTCAAACAGATCTTGACGAATGTCGTCTGCGTTAGTCAAGTTACCATTGTGCGCCAATGTAATCCCGTAAGGTGAGTTTACATAAAACGGCTGTGCTTCTGCACTGCTTGATGAACCCGCAGTTGGATAACGAACGTGACCAATCCCGTAGTTACCTTGCAAAGCACGCATGTGGCGAGTGTGGAATACATCACGTACCAAGCCATTGTCTTTACGCAAGAATAAACGCCCATTGTGACAAGTGACAATACCTGCCGCATCTTGTCCACGATGCTGCAACATCGTCAAAGCATCAAATAACAATTGGTTAACTGGCGAATGACCAGCAATCCCAACAACTCCACACATAGTAACCTCGCAGACAAGCTTGGATTAATTAAAAGGGTTTTTAGTCGAATGCTCTGAGCGATTCCCTAGAGAAGACTCGCGCTCAGATGAGTCATCTGAAGCTTGAACTTCAGTCTGACTCTGATGATGATTCATATGTTTAATTGCATCACTGGCAAGATCTTTCGATAGATCGGCTGCAAGCGGTGCATAAGGCAAAAGTGCCTGAACAAATAAGGAATGCTTCCATGAGTCGGCACGATGTAACCAAGGTGCCAAACTTTGCATAATAATGAGAACGATAAATAAACTTTTCAGTGTACCAAAAGCTGCACCCGCTAGGCGGTTCAAAGGATCAAGTTTCAAAGTCTTGACCATGCTATTGAGCACCCCTGTCACCAGCCATGTCAGCACAATGACCACCAATGCTACGCAGGCGAAGGCAGCCACTTTTTGTACCATGACACTATGACTGACCCCAGACATTAATGGTGCAAGTGTCGCAGAACAACGACTCGCAATAAACAAGGCCAAGATCCAACCCAATAAATTCGCCAAAGCACTGAATAGTCCTTGTCGCAATCCATTGACACAACTAAATGCCAGAATTGCAATAACAATAATGTCTAAGGTATTCATAATTTTACGTCATAGAATGAATACAATCTTGTACCAAGTCTGGACCTGTATAAATCAGGCCACTATAGATCTGAACCAAACTTGCACCTGCCTGTTGTTTAGCAAGTGCTTGTTCACCTGCCAAAATTCCGCCAACACCAATCAGTGGAATCTGATTTTTTAACACAGCAGCAAAAGTTTTTAAACAGGCTGTACTTTTTTCAAACACTGGCGCACCCGACAAACCACCTGCTTCATCACCAAAAGGTAGATTTTCCACCCCTTCACGTGACAATGTCGTATTGGTCACAATCAGTCCGTCAACTTTAAATGCCAACAATTGCTTGGCAATAAAAGCAATATCATCTGTACTTAAATCAGGTGCAACTTTCAGTACCAAAGGCACGTAGTGACCGTACTGTTCAGCAAGCTCAGCTTGACGATTTTTTAAAGTTTCAAGCAAATGGGTCAATGCTTCGCCACTTTGCAGGCTACGGAGATTTTTTGTATTGGGTGATGAGATATTCACCGTCACATACGACGCATAATTGTAAACTTTTTCTAAACAGATCAAGTAATCATCTGCTGCTTTTTCAACAGGCGTATCAGCATTTTTGCCAATATTGATACCTAAAACACCTTTGTATTTGGCTGCTTTGACATTTTCCACGAGTTTGTCTACGCCATCATTATTAAAACCCATACGGTTAATAATGGCTTGAGCTTTCGGCAAACGGAATAAACGAGGTTGCGGATTACCGGATTGAGGGCGTGGAGTAATTGTTCCAATTTCGATAAAACCGAAACCTAGTGCCGCCAAGGCATCAATGTAGTCACCATTTTTATCTAGACCCGCAGCTAAGCCAACAGGGTTTGGAAATTCGATTCCCATACAGGTGACAGGTTTAGCAACAAACTTTGCTTGCACCAACCCCATTTTATGCGCAGTTTTCAGCCATGATAATGTAAGTTCATGCGCACGCTCTGGTGCTAACGAAAACAACAAAGGGCGAGCCAGTGAATACATCATAAAATCATCAAGTGGGTAGTTTTAAAACGCGCTTATTATAGGCATGCATCCTCAAAAACGCCATGCTTCACAACGCTTTATTTATCATATTCGTAACAGGGGTGTTGTGATTTTCATCACTAATTCTTGAGAAATCATTGAATTGCTCATTTATCACAAACAATTCAATGACAAATTTATCTTAAGCCAATGGAATAAAGCTTGCAGTTTGTGTTGATAAACCTTCAGCAATCACAGCTTGTTCATAAATTCGAGCTTCAGCAAGCGCAAAAGGATGAAAGGCAAGTTGTGTTAAACGCTCCGCAATAAAAGCCACAACATTCATATGACAGACCACCACAATCGACTCATACGGCAGTTTTGATAACCAGTCCACAGCTAAATCAGGATCATCATCAGGTTTAATGTGATCGCATAACATGACAGGCACATTTGAGAAATAGTACTGAATATGTGCCAGTGTTTCTTGTGCCCGCAATAATGGGCTAACCACAAAAAGGTCTGGCTGAACCTTATGTCGCAGAAATTCCGCGGTTTGTTCAGCTTGTAAATGTCCACGTTCGGTCAGCGGGCGTTTGGTATCATTCCCATGGACTGGAGGTGCAGCCTCACCATGACGAACTAAAGTTAATTGCATAAAATTTCCTGAAAGTGCAATCTTGAGGCTTTATACCTCAATAAGATGAAGATTTTCTTACACCTGCTGGTGTGGCAAAACAAATTCCACATCACTACGATGCCCACTTTTCATCAATGACAATGCAATCGAAAGTGGTGGTGCTTGTTCAAAGATCACATCATATAACGCATTGGTAATCGGCATATAAACGTCCAATTCTTTGGCACGAGTACGCACTTGTACAATGGTATTAATCCCTTCTGCTGTTTGTCCTAATTCTTCTGTTGCTTGCTGCAAGGTTTTTCCCTTTCCAAGTGCAAACCCAACCTGATAGTTCCGACTCAGTGGACTATTACAGGTTGCAAATAAGTCACCAACACCAGACAACCCTAAGAAAGTTAAAGGATTTGCTCCTAATTTTACTGCAAAACGACTCATCTCCGCCAATGCACGAGTCAAAATCATACTACGGGTATTTTCCCCTACACCATGCGCAGCCGCCATTCCCATCGCAACTGCATAAATATTTTTCAATGCACCGCCTAGCTCTACACCATGCACATCATCACTGGCAAAAACACGAAACAATGCACTATGCAAAGCTTGCTGGACTGCATAACGAACCTGTTCTGAATGGCTCGCAATGACTGTACCTGCGGGCATACCCGCCATAATTTCTTTGGCTAAGTTTGGCCCTGACAATACCCCATAAGGCACTTCTGGCAATTCTTCACGAATAATTTCACTCATAAAACTAAAGGTTTTTGCTTCAATCCCTTTGGTCAATGAAATAATGGCTTGTGCAGTAATGAATGGTTTAATTTTTTGGATAATACTGCGAAATGAATGACTTGGAATCGTGACTAAAATTAAATCTCGCTCACGAACTGCATGTTCTAGATCGGCTGTCACTTGCAAACTATGTTCAAGTTCAAAATCAGGTAAATAGCGTTTATTGACATGTGTTTGATTCATTTGTGCGGCTGTATCAGCATCTCGAATCCACAGCATGGTATCGCAGCCATTACGCGCAGCTAAATTTGCCATGGCTGTCCCAAAACTACCACCACCTAGCACAGTCACACGTAATGCTGTTTTTTTATCTACGGGCACAGCATCTACCAAATCTGTAAATTTCACTTCAGACATTTTTCTTTCTCAACTTGATTACGGTGCTGACCAATAACTGACATAATTCGACACTGTCAGTTCAGCACGTGGTGCTAATGCTTTTGCGGCTGTCCCGACATAAATAACGCCTGAAATCAGATCATGTGCTTGTAAACCTAGCGCTTTTTTCAAACTCACTGATTCAACAATAGCACCTGTGCGCCACATACTGGCAAAACCTTGACTCTCAAGTGATAAAAGAAGGTTTTGGACAGCCGCGCCTGAACTTAAAATTTGCTCAAACTCAGGTACTTTTGGATGCTCAACAAGATGAGTTAATGCCAAAACCAGCAAAGGTGCGCGCATTGGATGATTTTTAATACGTTCAATTTGAACTGGATCTATTTCAGGAAAATCTTGCTGCATTGAATTGGCAACGAGCTCTCCAAATGCAATACGTTGATTCGTTTCAACCACCACAAAGCGGGTTGGTTTTAAACGATGATGGTCTGGTGCAGTGAGTGCTGCTGCAAATGCCAAATCAAGTTGCTGTGCAGTGGGTGCAGGTTCAACAAGAAGACCGACTGACTGGCGCTGTTGAATATTATCATGAACTGCTTGTACTGTTGTATTTGCCATGAAGACTGTCATCTTTTCATCTAAACAATATAATTTAGATTAACATACTCTAAAAAATGAACTCTAGTTTTAGCAATAAAAAACACAGCAACAAAAGATCAGCAAAAAACAGCAACATGCCTATGATCACCATACACACTGCACAATATTTCTAAGGCACACTACAACTGCCTTCAATCAAGTTTCCAGAGGTCAAATGAAATATTTAACATTGATCAGTAGTTTTGGCATAGCAGTCGTTCTCAGTGCCTGTAGCTCTAATCCAGCTGCGACATTGGTACTACAAAATGAAAACCATCAATTTGAAGTAACAGGTTTAGGTAAAACGGCTGTGATCGCCAAAAATAATGCCATTCTTGCTGCCAATAAAACCTGCTCACGACAAACACCAATTCTTCGTAACGAATCCACAAACTACAACGGTATTTTTAAAAATGTAACCGATGAACAAACTGGTCGAAGCATCACAACAGCGACGGAAGTTATTGGTGGAATTTTAGGTTATAGTCCAAAATTACAACGGGATGATGACTATCAAACCACCTTGATTTTCACTTGTCAGAACAAATAAGTATAAAAAAAGGGATCAATCATGACCCCTTTTCATCTCAATATCTTAAATTAGCAATAACCATCTAAACGTGTAAGCGGTAATTTTTGTCCAATCGCTTTTTCAATATCAGACAAATAAAAGGCATCATCTTCTGACAAGAAGCTAATACTCACGCCTTGTGAACCTGCACGGCCTGTACGTCCAATACGGTGAACATAATCGTCAGATTGCTCAGGCAAAGTAAAATTCACCACATGTGATACGCCATCGACATGGATACCACGACCCGCCACATCGGTTGCAATCATGATGTTGTGCTGACCATTTTTAAACTGATCAAGCATTTTTAAACGTTTGTCTTGAGCAATTTCACCCGACAACATGACGACCTTATAGCCATCTTTTTTCAAACTGTCATATAAGCGACGCACCTGATCTCGGCGATTGGCAAAAATCATGACTTTTTCAATCGGCTCGTTATGCAAAACTTCTTGCAATAATTTGTACTTGTCTCGGTTAGAAACCACATACACACGCTGTTCAACATCTGCGTTGGTTTTCTTTTCTGGCTCGATTTCAACGGTGACAGGTTCAAATAACCACTGACGCGCCAAGTTTAAAACGTCATAACTAAAAGTCGCCGAGAACATTAGAGTTTGACGCTGCTCTTTACGTGGTGAGAAACGCACAATTCGTTTTACAGCAGGAATAAAGCCCATATCCAACAAACGGTCAGCTTCATCAATCACTAAAAACTCAACTTGATCTAACCAAACTTCTTTTTGTTCAGTGAAATCAATCAGACGACCTGGCGTTGCAACCAAAATATCGACAAACCCCGCATCAAGCTGTTTTCTCTGTTTATCGAAATCAACACCGCCTAGCAACGTCACAACATTTAATGAAGTGCATTTGGTTAAGTCTTTGGCGTCTTGCTCGATTTGTAAAGCCAACTCTCGAGTTGGTGCTAAAATCAATGCACGTGGTTCGCCACGATAACGCTGCTCTTGAATCGGATTATTCAACAAGTCATTAATAATACTAATTAAAAATGCTGCCGTTTTCCCTGTTCCTGTTTGCGCTCGACCAATCGCATCGTGACCTGCAAGCGTAAACTTTAAAACCTTTTCTTGAATCGGCGTCATGCTGGTAAAGCCCAACGCATCAATCGCCTGTTTTAACTGAGGATGTAAATTTAAGGTTTCGAAACCAGATGACATAAACCTGTTAATCCGTTATGCGCGTAAAATAAGTCGCCATTATAAACAAAAAACGCCCCAAATGTTATGGGGCGTTTTCTTAAGGTTAAGCACCTAAAAAGATCAGTCTAATGGCTGAACTTCTTCTGCTTGGAAACCTTTTTGACCTTGTACAACGCTGAATTCAACGCGTTGACCGTCACGAAGTGAACGGTGACCTTCGCCTAGGATAGCGCGGAAGTGAACGAATACGTCATCGCCGCTGCTACGTTGAATAAAGCCGAAACCTTTAGTGTCGTTGAACCATTTAACTACGCCTTGTTCACGTACTGTCATTAGTTAATCCTCTGTGATTAAAAAAAAGGATCACCCGGTGTTGCAAACAGTAGAGCGACAAGGTTTAAAAATAGTTATTATTTTTAAGCTTGTGATCATTCTGTAAAACTATTAACAAAATCCGGTTATATCCACATTGTCATAGGTTTTTTGCGAAATTGCATCCTACATACGGTTCCGAGAGTAGCATGCCTTTCAGTGAATTGATACAAAAATTTTTCATAAATATAGCATTTTATCAGCGCATGATTTTTCTTACATTTAGATTGTTTTTTACCACACCTTTCCTCTTTTTAAGATCTAGGCTTTTTGTTAGTATCTAGGGCTTTATTGAGTTTAGAACCCAGCTTTATGTCCGATCCTAAGGCAACTTTCATTGAAATTGATGCGATAGGCAAACCTTGCCCTATGCCGCTATTGATGTTGAAACGCGCAATAAAATCTGCACCTGCTCAACAAAAATTCTGCTTAAAAGCATCCGACCCCAACAGCGAAATCGATATTTTACGTTATTGTCAGATGCAGCAACTGAACTGTCAAATGATCAGAATTACTGAACATGAACTACACTACATCATTGAATCTGAATGAATAATACATGTACAGAATTTGAAGACACTGGCATAAAAGTTTACATTTCGCTACCCTTTTTGCCTTAATTCTGCTTCTAAAGCAGATTAAGATGAACACATTGATTTTGACTAGCTCATCCCTATAAGGAGTTTTCATGACTGACAGCAGCAATCAATTGATGCCCCTGTCATTGTCTGCACCCGGTGTGAACCTAGGCGCATACATCAGTACTGTCAATCAGATTCCAATTTTAACTGCCGAACAAGAAAAAGAGTTGGCAGAACGCTATTACTACGACCAAGATCTTGATGCAGCAAAAATGCTGGTCATGTCTCATCTACGTTTCGTTGTCCATATCGCACGTACTTACGCAGGCTATGGCTTGCCACAAGGCGATCTGATTCAAGAAGGCAACTTAGGCTTAATGAAAGCCGTAAAACGTTTTGACCCAAATATGGGCGTACGTTTAGTGTCTTTTGCAGTTCACTGGATTAAAGCAGAAATTCACGAATATGTGATTCGCAACTGGCGTATTGTCAAAATTGCCACGACCAAAGCCCAACGTAAATTATTCTTTAATTTACGTAGCTTAAAAAAATCCAGTAAAAAATTGACGCTTGAGGAAGCACAATCAATTGCCAATGACCTGAATGTTACCCCAGAACAAGTTCTGGAAATGGAAGGTCGTTTAACTGCATACGATGCAGCCTTTGAAGCGCAAAATGATGATGATGAAGAAGGTTCAACCCATGTTGCACCTGCATTGTACTTAGAAGACAGTCGTTACGACCCTGCGCGTTTGGTCGAAAATGAAGACTATGAAGAACAAAGTACCTCTGCACTGCACGATGCCATGAATCAGCTTGATGATCGCTCTCGTAATATTTTACAGCGTCGCTGGTTAGATGATGACAAATCAACCTTGCATGAGCTTGCAGCCGAATATAATGTCTCAGCGGAGCGGATTCGTCAGCTTGAAAAAAATGCGATGGAAAAAATTAAAGTTGCGATGTCATCCAACTAATTTTTTCGTTCATAAAAATGAATAAATTAGGCTGATTCTTCAGCCTTTTTTATTGCCCAAGTTTCATGCAAATAATCGTAACCCAGCCAAAAATTATGTTATGGTATAGCGCAAATTCTTGACGGAATAGCACAATGTGGCTTGCAATCTCTGCGTTAAATCTTGCGCTTGCAGTGATTCTCGGTGCCTTTGGTGCACACGGTTTAAAAGCTCGGGCAACCATTGACCAACTTTCTTGGTGGCATACTGCAACCGATTACTTTTTTTATCATGCGCTTGGATTATTAGCCCTTGCGATTTTGGCAAAAGTGTCACCACAGTTCCCAATCAAGGTCAGCTTTATTTGCATTCAAATTGGGATTGTATTCTTCTGTGGTTCACTCTATGTCATGGGCTTAGGTTTACCCCGTATTTTAGGGGCAATTACGCCAATTGGCGGTGCCTTTATGATTATTGGATGGTTAGCATTGGCTTGGAATGCCATGAAATTTGCAAAATGAGGACAGCATGCAAATCTTTTTAAACGGCGTGGCAACTGAAACGTCTTGTGAAAACCTACTTACATTAGTTCAATCTCTGGCCTTAGAAAATAAACGCTTTGCGGTTGAACTCAATGAAATGATTGTGCCGAAATCAAAATTAGAACAAACACAGATTCAAGCTCAAGATCATATTGAAATTATTCATGCCGTTGGTGGTGGTTAATAGGACATAATTATGCAAGACGCTCAATTTAACGATTCCCCTTTAATTATTGGTTCACGTACTTTTCAATCCCGCCTATTGGTTGGCACAGGCAAGTACAAAGATCTCAATGAAACAGATTTAGCGATTCAAGCCAGTGGCGCAGAAATTGTGACTGTTGCAATTCGCCGTGTGAATATCGGTCAGCACCCAGATCAACCGAATTTACTTTCTGTTGTTCCACCTGAGAAATACACCATTCTGCCAAATACAGCAGGCTGTTTCGATGCCAATAGCGCAGTTCGTACCTGCATGCTGGCACGTGAACTGCTTGATGGACACAATTTGGTGAAACTTGAAGTCTTGGGTGATGAAAAAACCTTGTACCCCAATATCACTGAAACACTGAAAGCTGCACGTACCCTAATTGACGATGGTTTTGAAATCATGGTCTACACCTCAGATGACCCAATTGTGGCTCAAGAGCTTGAGAGCATGGGCTGTGTCGCCATTATGCCTTTAGGCAGCTTGATTGGTTCAGGTTTGGGCATTTTAAATCCACATACCATTTCCATCATTAAAGAAAATGCAAAAGTTCCAGTGTTGGTCGATGCGGGTGTGGGTACAGCCAGTGATGCTGCGATTGCAATGGAATTGGGTTGTGATGGCGTGCTGATGAATACTGCGATTGCCAATGCACAAAACCCGATTTTAATGGCATCTGCCATGAAAAAAGCAGTTGAAGCAGGTCGTGAAGCCTTCTTGGCAGGACGTATGCCACGCAAGCGCATGGCAAATGCCAGCTCACCTGAAACAGGATATTTCTTTAAATAATTCAAATGTATGTATAAAAAAGCCAAGTTAAACTTGGCTTTTTTATTACCAGCGAAATTTGTCCCAGTTGTCTGGGTTCGCCCAAAACTTCGAGTTAAACCAGTCAGGCACATGTTTGTAGGTCAAAATATTAAACTGCCACAAGGTCAGACTACCCTGTTGCTGCGTTTTATCTAACATTTGAGTTAAGCCCAAAGCGCGCATTAATTGCGTATCCTGATGTGGACACACCACCACCAAGCGTTTTGCCATGAGATCACGTAATTTCACCAAAAGTCGCGACTTCTCGGTATCGGTTAAATTTTGCATTTCTGGGGTGTCGAGCAAAATGAAACCCAAATCATAGCGACGGGTAAAAGGCAGACTTAAAAAATCAGATACGTTAAAATATTGCCAGTCAATTGAGTGTTGTAAGCCGTGTTGGCAAAGATCCTGTCCAATACATAATGCAGTTTCAATGGGCTGCTCCTGACATAAATCGTCTAGCATTGAAGTGATGACATTTTGTTCAGCCATAAACTGCACCTTTATCTGAGTTAGAGAGAAATTGATATGGAATTACAAGGCATTTGCCATAAGATGCATGCCGATTTAGCCAACCATAGTGTAACCGAACAGAACACTCAAAAAGCGCATGTTGAATACAGCTTTATTCTAGACCAATCTCAGATCAATTTACCCTTTACTTTAGGTCAAGAGCTTGAAATTGAATGGACTGGGAAGATTTTCTGCGTCTCTTGCGGTGCAAAAACACCTAAATCCTATTCACAAGGTCACTGTTTTAAATGTTTTAAAACCAAAGCGTCTTGTGACATGTGTATCATGAAGCCTGAAACCTGCCATTATCATCTTGGGACTTGCCGCGAAGATGAGTTTGCCCACAGTGTTTGCTTTCAACCGCATATTGTCTATTTAGCCAACTCTAGTGCCTTAAAAGTCGGCATTACCCGCATTAGCCAAATGCCAACGCGTTGGTTAGATCAAGGTGCAACTCAAGCCTTGCCGATTATGCAAGTCGGTTCACGGCGCTTGTCAGGACAACTCGAAATCATGTTTGGTGAACAAGTCGCAGATAAAACTGACTGGCGTAAGTTACTCAAAGGTGAAGCTGAACCACTGAATCTGATTGAAGTTCGTGAGCAACTGGTCGAAGAATTTGCACCTAAAATTCAGCGTATTCGTGAAGAATTCAGTCAAAATCTGGAGTTTGATGAAGGTATTCAACTGCTTGATGACGAAAAAATGCGGGAATTCATCTATCCAGTCGAGCAATATCCTGAAAAAATCAAATCACATAATTTGGATAAAACCCCAACCATCCGTGGCGTTTTACAAGGGATTAAAGGTCAATATCTGATTTTAGATACGGGCGTGATCAACATTCGTAAATACACAGGTTACGAAATCATTATTCGCTCTTAAACTTAAAATCATAAAAAAGGCAGGAAATTCCTGCCTTTTTTAATTCTTAGATTAGCCTTAACGTGCTGCCAATAATTGCAAAATCGCGTGTACAGGATCTTCAGTATCCCCTGAAATCAATTGCTTATGCATGGTTATATGCTGCATCACTTGAATTTGAGCCGTTTCAACATTCATTAACTTTTCAATTTCCGCAGCCAATGCTTCAGGTGTTGCCTGATCCTGAATCAACTCTTGAATGACTTTTTTACCCGCAATAATATTCGGCAAAGAATAATATGGAATTTTGACCATCAAACGCATAATACGATAGGTCAACCAATGTAACTTATAAAATGTCACCATTGGACGATGCAATAACATCGCTTCGAGTGTCGCTGTACCTGAAGCCAAGGCAATGATATTACTTGCATTCATGACCAATCGCCCAATTTTCGACTCGGTATGCTGATTGTCAAGAACATGAATTTTGGCACGTAAACTTTCAGGATAATTTGCCAAAATCTGCTGAATTTGCGTTAAACGCTGCTCATTAATTGCAGGAACCAGATATTCATACTCAGGATATTTGGCTTGTAAAATCTGTGCAGCGCCAAACACCAAGGGGGCTAGTCGTTCCACCTCACCACGGCGGCTGCCTGGCAGTAAAGCAATATATTTGGCTTGCTCAGGAAGATTAAGTGCCTGTCGTGCTTGCTGAACGTGATTGTCTAATGGCAACTGTTTTGCCAGTGGATGCCCCACAAAAATCGCAGGAACTTGATATTTTTGATAAAATGCTTTTTCAAATGGAAATAGACACATCACCAAATCAATATTCTTTTTAATCCCAAAGACACGCTTTTGTCGCCATGCCCATACTGAAGGACTGACATATTGTACGGTCTTAATCGGTAACTGTTTTTGTTTGATGCGTTGAGATAAACGTAAATTAAAGTCAGGTGCGTCAATCCCAATAAAAATATCAACAGGCTTTTCCTGCCAACGTTCAACCAGACCATCTCGTACTGCGAATAATTGTTTGAGTTCTTTTAAAACTTCAACCAGCCCCATCACGGACAAAGTTTCCATCGGATAAAAACTTTGGAAGCCTTCAGCAATCATTTGTGGGCCACCAATCCCCTCAAATTCAACATCAACACCTTGCGCTTTAAAGCAACGCATCAGCTCAACGCCAAGAGTATCTCCTGAAACCTCACCAACCACGATGCCTATTCTGAGTTTACGATTTTGCAAGAATGTCTTCCTTTGGGCTTTATCATCCACAATATTATAAGAGATTTCGTCGCTTTACTTCATGCAAGTCATACAAACAACGAGATTTTCTGTATTCAGCTTTGCTTTTTCCTCACAAGATAAACCCAAGAATGATACTCATTCATGTAATTTTTTGTTGCATCAGACCTTATAATAGTTAATCATATTGCGAATCATTTTCATTATTTCTAATATTTGGAATAACGATGTTTAAGCCGAATGCTCTCTTCCTCGCCATCCTCAGCATCACTGCAACCTCAGTCTATGCGGAAGATAATCAAACACTCCCAACCATTACCGTTTCAGCAGACAAAACTGCAAGCAGCTCTGAAAAAACCAAAGCCTATACGGTCAAAGACAGTAGCAGTGCCACTAAACTTAATATTCCAGTCCAAGAAACACCTCAAACCGTCAATGTTGTGACGCGCCAACAAATGGATGACTTCAATCTGACCACGACCCGTGACATTTTGCGAAACACGCCTGGGGTTACAGTGACAGGTTTAGAAACCAACCGTACCACCTATACAGCGCGTGGGTTTGATATCTCCAATATTCTGGTGGATGGTGTTGGTATTCCCCAAGTAGATAGCTACAACTACAACGGTAATGACCCCGATGGCTATTTCTACGATCGTGTAGAAGTGATCAAGGGTGCAGATGCCTTGACCAATGCTTTAGGTGACCCTGGAGCAACGATTAACTATGTGCGCAAACGCCCTACTCAAGAATTTCAGGCAAATGCAGGAATTAGTTACGGATCTTGGGATACTCAACGTTATGAAGCCGACATTTCAGGCCCATTGACCCAAGATGGTCGAGTTCGTGCTCGCTTAACTGGCTATGAAAAAGCAGGAAATTCTTATATTGATCGCTATTCTGAAGAGAAAAATGGTGTTCAAGCCATCATTGAAGCAGATTTAACAGATTCGACCACTGCATCTGTTGGTTATTCCAAAGTTCACCAATTTACCAATGGCTCACAGTGGGGGGCTTTACCCCTGATTAACAGTGCAGGACAACAATTGAGTTATTCTCGTAGTTATAACTATGCACCATCGTGGACGTATTATGACTGGTCAATTGATAACTACTTTGCCTATATTGAGCAGAAACTCGGTGGTGATTGGAAAGCCAAGCTGAGCTATGATGAAAAAGCATCTACCCTGAAAGACAAGATGCTTTATCTTGGTGGCGCGCCCTCTGCAACAGATAACACTTCAGGCATTACCCTCTATCCAGAAATTTACAATCAGAAATTTCGTGAACGTACTATCAATTTGAATTTCAATGGGACTTATGGGCTATTTGGACAGCGTCATGAAGCTAACTTTGGCTACGCATGGTCAGATTATAATGTGAAAAGTTATTATGCATTAGGTGATAGCTATGGTGTGACCACAACAGATTTAGCCAGTTGGACACCTGCTACGCAATCATGGAGCAGTATTTATTCTGTCGATGATGTAAATATCATCATTAAATCGCTATATGGTGCAACACGTTTGCATCTGACCGATGATTTAAAAATGATTTTAGGCGCAAACTACACCGAAATTGACAATAAAAATACTTATCAAAAAAATAAGGTATCGCCTTATGCAGGCCTGACCTATAACTTCACCCCACATTACACGGGCTATGTCAGCTATACCTCAATCTTTAGACCTCAAACCATTATTAACAATGCCACAGGTAAAGTTTCTGATCCTGTTGAAGGCAAAAGTTATGAACTGGGTTTAAAAAGTGCTTGGCTGAATAACCGCCTGACGGGTTCGATTGCTGTATTTAGAACAGAGCAAAGTAACTTCCCACTTAACTCAACCTATAACGCAACCGATTTTAAATACTACTCGGATTTAGGCACAGTGCGCTCACAAGGGGTTGAATTGGGGCTTGCAGGTAAAGTCAGTCAAAATCTAGAAGTGTCGATGGGCTATAGTAAATTTAGCCTGAAAAATATGGAGACTGGTGTCAACCCTCGCCAATATAATCCGACCCAAACCTTTAATATTTTAACCACTTATACCGTTCCACAGTTACCAAAACTGAAAGTGGGCGCAAGTGTGCAATGGCAAGATGCGATTAGTGATCCAGCGACCAGTAACGGTTATGGCTTGATTAAACAAGGCAGCTATGCCCTGCTCAACCTAATGGCAAGTTATACCTTAAATGATCACGTTAGCTTCCAAGTCAATGGTAACAACGTGACCGATAAGAAGTATCTGACTGGTTTATATCAGGGACAAGGTTATTACGGCGCACCTGCCAACTATACGGTTGCGGTCAAATTTAAATACTAATCCATTCTCAAACATCTTTAACTCTTTCTTAAAGCCAATCCTTGTGATTGGCTTTTTTTATTGCTGCTTACAAAACAATTTAACTTGCATCTCTCAACACAATACGCAATCATATTGCGAATAATTTTCATTCGTATAAACTGGTCATATTCTATGCTTGCTTGGTCATATCGTTGGGCTGTCGCCTACCGCTTTTTAGTGGCGTTTGTCATGGGCTATGCTTGCACCAGTTTATTCATGTTAGTTCTGCTTAAAGTCTTTCAGCATTTCTTTGCCCAAGCTGAATCTGTGTATTTATCTGCCTTTATTGCCATCATTTTTTATGCCGTATTTGTTCTGAGCAGTTTCTGTATCCATTCATTGTTCAAGCTCAGTAGTGTTGCACTGATTCTATGTACCTCATTTTTTCTAGCTTCGAAATTTATAGGTTAAATGATGCATAAATCTATTCGACAATCGATGGCATGGCTGCATTCATGGTTAGGGTTAATGCTTGGTTGGGTACTATTTTGTATTTTTTTACTTGGAGCAACATCCTACTACCGCCAAGAAATCAATGCGTGGATGCAGCCTCAGTTTAATCATATTGAGGTTGATCAACAGCAAGCTATTCAAAATGCATGGGAATATTTAGAAGAAAATGCTCATGATGCCAAATCATGGTATATCAGCGTTGCTAATGCTCAACATCCCACCAGCAATGTCTATTGGCAAAAGTCCGATGGCAGCTATGCCATTAAAAATTTAGACCCTGTTACAGGTCAGGAAGTTCAGGCAGCGACAACGCAAGGCGGCGACTTTTTTTATAACTTCCATTTTCAGTTATTTGGTGTGCCCTACATGATCGGGCGACTGATTGTCAGTTTTGCTGCTTTTATTATGCTCATTGCGTTGATTTCAGGCGTGATTACCCATAAAAAAATCTTTACCGATTTTTTTACTTTTCGAACATTTAAAGGGCAGCGTTCTTGGCTAGACTTTCATAATGTGGTTTCTGTGATTGCTCTGCCGTTTTTCCTCACCATCACCTTTACGGGGCTGACCATTTTCTTTAACTTGTATTTGCCTTATGGCATACAGCAAGTCTATTCACCCAAGCAAAGCTTACAATTTTTTGAAGAAATTACCTCGACTCAACCAATCAGTACAGCACAAGGTCAATCCACAGCCATGCTCACGTTTGAGCAACTGAACCATAAAATACAACAACAATGGCCCAATCAGCCTGAGATCAATACGATTGAGGTCAAGGCTCCCTATACATCTTTGGCACAAATTCAAATTAAACAGTTAGAAGATCATAGCATTAGCTTAAAACCCGAACAGCTTTCAATTGCAGGTTCAACAGGACAGATTTTGCCTGATATTCGTAATTACAGTCCTGTCGCTACGCTTTATTCAGGTGTTTATGGTTTACACATGGCGCCGTTTGCTCAACCACTTTTACGTCTTGGGTTATTTTTTAGCGGACTTTTGGGCTGTGCCATGATTGCTTCAGGACTACTGCTCTGGAGTCTCAAACGTCAACTACATGCAAAATCTAAAAGCTTTCATTTTGGGCATTATCTGGTAGATCGAGGAAATCTTGCTTGTTTTGTCGGATTACCCATCTCAATGCTGGTCTATTTCTATCTCAATCGACTCGTTACGCCGTATATACATGGCAATAATTATGAGATTCAGGGCTTTTTTCTGACATGGCTCATCAGCTTGGTTGCTGCTCTTTTCACAAAAAAAGCCTATCTTTGGCGTAGCCAATTGACCGTATTGATTGCTTTAGCAACACTGTTGCCACTGGTCGATTACTATAGCCTCTATCAACAGCATCTTTTATTTAGCCAAAGTTATTGGACATATTTACGTGTTGATCTATTTTTTTGGTTATTTGCAGGTTTAGCTTTCTTAATCTATCGCAATATCCAACCGATTCAGCAACAGGCTCATCAACGTATACAGCGAAAATCATCCTTGAACTCAGAACTTGAGGCAAAATCGTGATGCTTATTGTCATTTTATTTGTCCTGATTTTTACTGGCTTTTATCTCCTGTTCCTAGTGAGTGAAAAACAGCTCAAACAAACCGCTCAATCCCGTTTTCAGATCATCTTAAAATATCGTAAATTGACACGTTTCAGTGCCTATCTTTGCTTTCTTTGTGGATTTTATCTGAGTATTTCCATCTATGGATTTTCCATTGGTTTTATTAGTAGCTGGATTTTCGCTTCGCCCATCATTTTTGCACTGATTTTATGCAATAACCGTTTAAAAAAACCTCTAAAACTATAAATTTCAAGATTTGAGGCGTTTATTCATTTTTAGAATAAGCAAATCATATTTTATGACTACATTTTTTCATAAAAACTCCTAAGATATGCACAAATTTATATAATGGCATACACTCATGGTTGATGCAGTTCAGTTCATTTTAGCAGGCATGCTTGTTGGTTTTTGTGTAGGTATCACAGGGGTGGGTGGCGGCTCACTCATGACGCCTATACTGATCAGTTTATTTAAGATCGAACCCCACATTGCGATTGGTACTGACCTGATCTATGCCTCAATTTCTAAGCTTTGCGGCTCGGCAGTACATGCCAAAAAATTGAATATCGTTTGGTCAATCGTCATTTGGCTGTCTATTGGCAGTATTCCTGCTTCCTTTGCAACGCATTGGGTTCTTGAGCATTATTTAAGTCAGTCCGCACAATACAAAGCCTTACTGACCATGGTGTTAGGTTTTATGTTGACCATCACAGGACTTTCTATTGTTTTTCGCTCACAAATCGAGAAATTCTTTAAGCGCTTCCGTGACCAACAGTCACCATCAGATGAATTATCTTTTACGGGGAAACGCCGTATTTATATCATCATCATGGGGGCAGTCTTAGGAATATTTGTGACCTTGTCTTCAGTCGGTGCAGGGGCTTTTGGGGTTATGGCGCTGATTCTACTTTTCCCAAATCTCCCGATGATCCGTATCATTGGTTCAGATGTTGCCCATGCCGTGTTACTGACTTTTGTTGCTGGTATGGCACATATGAGTTCGGGCAATGTCGATTTTCACCTTTTAGGTTGGTTACTCATCGGTTCGATTCCTGCAATTATTTTTGGCACACTCATCAGCTCGAAACTGCCAGAAAAAATGATTCGTAAAATTTTAGGCATTACCTTATTTTTACTGGGGATTAACTTCATCGTACATCCAAGCAAAGAAAAGCCAAAAGCCAAAGCTGAAACTGCAATGTTGATTCAGCCTGCAAATTCAACTCAACAGCATGTTTAATGCTGTTGAGCATTAGACTAATAGACGTTTTAAATCCAAAGTTTTAGTGCAATCACGCTCCTTTGTTTCATAAAGCATGCTATAGTCAGATTCATCCTGATGATCGTATTTTTTAACCAGTGAAGGCAATGAATAGTTTACAGCCCCATTCTATTACCTCAGCCGATATTGATGACATCAATATCCAAAGTATCCAACCGCTTGTTACTCCAGCACAATTAAAAGAAGAACTTCCTCTTTCTGAGCAAGCCTATCAAACTGTGCTCAAAGGACGTGACACGATTCGTAAGATTTTGGATGGTGAAGATAAACGTTTATTTGTGGTGATTGGCCCATGTTCAATCAATGATCCAAAAGCTGCACATGAATATGCTGAACGCCTTAAAGCACTCAGCGAAAAAGTCAAAGATACGCTTTACTTGGTTATGCGTGTCTACTTTGAAAAACCGCGTACCACGATTGGCTGGAAAGGTCTGATTAACGACCCAGATATGAATGACTCATTCAATATCGAAAAAGGTCTGCGTATTGGACGTAAATTATTACTCGAGTTGAATGAAGTCGGTTTGCCGTGTGCGACTGAAGCACTTGATCCAAACTCACCACAGTATTTACATGATTTAATTTCTTGGTCTGCAATTGGTGCACGTACTACCGAAAGCCAAACTCACCGTGAAATGTCTTCAGGTTTATCCTCTCCTGTAGGCTTTAAAAATGGTACAGATGGCGGTTTAACTGTTGCAACCAATGCGATGCAAGCTGTAAAACATGGACATAGCTTCTTGGGTCTCAATGAAGATGGTCAAGTTTCTGTGATTCGTACCAATGGCAACCCTTATGCCCACGTAGTACTCCGTGGCGGTAACGGCAAGCCAAACTACGATGCAACGTCTGTTGCAGAAGCAGAGCAAGCTTTGGCAAAAGCAAAAGTTAGCAATAAAATCATGATTGATGCTAGCCATGCCAACTCAAACAAAGATCCATACCTACAACCATTAGTTCTTAAAAATGTCACTGAGCAAATTCTCGATGGCAATAAATCAATCGTTGGGTTAATGGTTGAAAGCCACCTTAAAGGCGGTCGCCAAGATATTCCAGACAACTTATGTGATCTTGAATATGGCAAATCCGTGACTGATGGCTGTATCGATTGGGATACAACGGAAAAAACGCTACTTGAAATGCACGATGCATTAAAAGACGTCTTACCAAACCGTTAATTGTTTTACAATACGCCATCATGATGATGGCGTTTTTTATGATTGATCACACATGAACAGTTTAGAACAAGCGCTTAGCCAGACCCTCAACTTTCAATATATTCATGAACGTCTTTTGAGTTCAGGGCAGCCAACCGTTGAAGAGCTTAAGCTCATCAAAGCCTATGGTATTAATACCGTCATTAATTTGGCATTGAGTGATGCCAGCAATGCGCTTGAACATGAAGATAAAATTTGCCTTGAATTGGGGCTAAACTATATTCAACTTCCCATTCACTGGGAACTTCCCGATCCAGAGCAAGCTCTCTTTGTTCTCGATACCCTGAACTTTCTAGTGAAAGAACAAAGTATCTGGATACATTGCTCTAAAAATTATCGGGTGAGTGCATTGATGTATTTATATCGCCAGTACTATATGAACAATGACATTGAACAGGCACAGCATTATTTACACCAAATTTGGGAACCTAATGATACGTGGACAGGTTTGATCCACAATGTTGCTTTACAACTTCAAGGACGTAAAGCAACATTAGAGCTTCAACAAGCCCTGATGGGAAAAGCATTTTCATAATGCCTGTTCTTAGCTTGCTGCCACCAACAATACGGTGGCAGTTGCCAAAATTCCTTCCTGACGTCCAGTAAAACCTAACTTTTCAGTAGTTGTTGCTTTAATACTAATTTGCGAGACATCCACATCAAGCACATCTGCAACACTTTGACGCATATCTAAATTGTATTTCGCCAATTTTGGACGTTCACAAGCCACGGTCATGTCAGCATTACTGAGCATATATCCCCGATCTAAAATCAATTGATAGACGTGTTGCAACAGTTTACGACTATCTGCTCCCTTAAATTCTGGATCAGTATCTGGAAAATGCTGCCCAATATCACCGAGTGCCAATGCACCTAGCAAAGCATCACACAGTGCATGCAAGACCACATCACCATCGGAGTGTGCTTTTAATCCTTGTGTATGTGGAATTTGAACACCCGCCAATGTGACAAATTCACCATCTTCAAAAGCATGTACATCCATACCCTGCCCAATTCTAATTTTTGCAACCATGGTAAACTTCCTTCTAAGACTTGTGTTTGTTATTGCGGATTCGCTATAGTTAGCGCTAGCATCATATTGTCAAAGTATAAGCGATCATGTCGTTGAATTTTAATCTTTATAGCAATAAAGCATTCGGCTGTATGGTTATACTCAGTGTATTTGTGTGTATCCAAAGTTCTGCTGAACAACCGCTATGTCATTCAAAGTTGCATCAATCTCGCCAACTCTACTGTCATACTCAATACCAATCGCAAGTGAATCAGATTAATCAGCTTTATCTCAGTTCTAACTTAGTTACAAATGCCCCCTTACAACTTTTACACGACACACAAAATATGTGGCAAGCTCGCCTTGCTCAATGCAAAAATAAAAATTGTCTAGAACAACAATTTGATTTGCGTAGTGAAGACCTCAATGCTTATAGCTCACTCAATCAAAGTCTGACACAACATTTTATTAAATATCATCATGGTCAAATTGCTCAACCGCAGACCTATTTACAAATTCATCAATTAGAACAAGACAAAATTAAAATTGAAGGCTGGGTCTATCGCAATCCAAATACCAGTCTCGATAAACTTAGTTTTGCTTTTCTGGCATACTTGAATAATGCAGATAAAAGCAAGGTGACCAACAATGAAACTGCATGTCAGTATCAGTTTAATTATCAAAAAGCAGTCTTGGTCGTAAGCAGTACCAATCGTGTCAGCAAGAAAAATTGCCAACGTTTTACAGGCACATATCGCTTATATGACTAATTCAAAGTACAGCTCAAGTTAATTTGCTAATTGTTGAGCAGTTAAAATAAGTTCAGCCAACTGTAAATCTTCAGGGTAAGTTATTTTAATATTGTCAGAACGCCCATGCACAACAATCACAGGCTGCTGGGAAAACTCCAATGCACTTGCTTCATCTGTAATATTAATTCCAGCAGCCAAAGCATGTTCTATCGCTGCTTTTAATACAGAGAATTTTGCGATTTGCGGTGTTTGCGCCTGCCACAAAGCTTCACGGCTCACCGTAGTTTCAATCTGATTCTGATCAACCACACGCTTTAAAGTATCACGCACAGGCGTTGCTAAAATCGCACTACTGTTATGCTGTTGCGCCTTTTCAACTAAATCTTGTAATGATTTCAATAAAATACAAGGTCGCGCTGCATCATGTACCAGTACATAATCATCATCTGCTGCAAATGCTTCTAAATACTTTAAGGCATTGAATACTGAGTCAACACGTTCAGCACCACCCGAACAAAAATGAGCTTTGTCAGGAAAAGCTAAAGGGAGTTTTTGGGCAAGTTGATCTTCTGGACTAATCGCCAGAACATAACCTGCTAGAGGAAGTTGATTCAAACGCGCCACACTATGTTCAAGCACAGTCTGATCTAAGATGTTTTGATATTGTTTTAATTCAGTTTGTGAAAATCTGCGACCCGAGCCCGCAGCAGGAATAATAGCCCAAAGTTTAGTGCATATCTGGGCTGTCTTCATCTTCATTCGTACCTACATCTTGTTGCTTATTCGGATCAACATAAGTCGATTGATACTGCGTTGTAATTGTACTCATTTGTACAAAAGTTTCATGCGGCTTAATTAAACCTAAGTCCAAACGCGCATGTTCTTCAATCGCTTCTGCACCATTTTTCAAATCATAAACTTCTGCACCCAAGATTCGGTTACGCTCTTTTAGCTCTTGGTTAACTTCCGTTTGTTGCTGGATTTGTTGCATGAGTTTTTGATGATCATAATAACCACCCTCACCAAACCAGAACATATATTGAAACCCTGCGACCAAAATGATCGCAAGGCACAATATGATGCGACTTGAAAAAGAGTTAAAGGTCTCTTTCCAAAACATCAACATAAAGCTTAGTTCAAACCTTTGAATTCAGCTTTACCGCGATAAATCGCTTGCGTCAATTCTTCAATACGAAGCAATTGGTTATATTTTGATACGCGGTCAGAACGGCACAGTGAACCTGTTTTGATTTGACCCGCAGCAGTACCAACTGCCAAATCAGCAATGGTTGAATCTTCTGTTTCGCCAGAACGGTGTGAAATTACAGTTGTGTAACCATTTGCTTTAGCAAGGTAAATTGCATCTAAAGTTTCAGTCAAAGTACCGATTTGGTTGTACTTGATCAAAATTGAGTTTGCAACGTTTTGGTCAATACCGCGTTGTAAAATCTTCGGATTGGTTACGAACAAGTCATCACCAACCAACTGGATTTTATCACCCAAGATTGAAGTCAAGTACGCCCAACCGTCCCAGTCAGATTCATCTAGACCATCTTCGATTGAGATAATTGGATATTGTTTTACCAAACCTGCAAGGTAGTCGGCAAACTGGTTGCTTGTGAATGCTTTGTTGCCTTCACCTGCAAGGATGTACTGACCATTTTTGTAGAATTCTGAAGATGCACAGTCAAGTGCAAGCATAATGTCAGAACCTGCTTTATAGCCTGTTTGACCGATTGCTTCCAAAATAACCGTGATTGCTTCTTCGTTTGAACGCAAGTTTGGCGCAAAACCACCTTCATCACCAACAGCAGTGTTTAAACCTTTTTTGTTTAAAACTGATTTTAGGGAATGAAAGATTTCAGCACCCGCACGCAATGCTTCAGCGAATGAACTAAAACCTACAGGTTCAATCATAAACTCTTGAATATCAACATTATTATCTGCATGTGAACCACCATTTAAGATGTTCATCATTGGCACAGGCATAGACAATGTTGTTTGACCACGCAAATTTGCGATGTATTGGAACAAAGGAAGTTTTTGTTCAGTTGCCGCTGCACGCGCTGCTGCTAGAGATACAGCCAACGTTGCATTCGCACCCAATTTAGCTTTGTTTTCAGTTGCATCAAGCGCAATCATTTGTTCATCAAGTGATTTTTGCTCAAATACGCTTTGACCAACAAGCAAATTGCGAATATCGCTATTTACATTTTGAACTGCAGTACGTACACCTTTACCTAAGTAACGTGATTTATCACCATCACGAAGTTCAAGTGCTTCACGAGAACCTGTTGAAGCACCTGACGGTGCACATGCACGACCAACAACCCCAGAATCTAAAATAACATCTGCTTCGATGGTTGGGTTACCACGAGAGTCCAAAATTTCGCGCGCACGAATGTCAACGATTTGGCTCATGAACAATTCCTCTGTTAATTAATAAGCTAATGCATTCAACGCATTAGTGTGTGTCTAATTTTTCAAATCCTTTGACCAACGTATCCAATTCTTTAAGCTGAGCCAAGAATGGTTCAAGTTGGGATAAACGTAAGGCACATGGGCCGTCACATTTCGCTTCATCTGGATTTGGATGAGCTTCTAAAAATAAGCCAGCTAAACCTGTTGCCATGCCTGAACGAGCAAGCGTGGTAATCTGAGCACGGCGACCGCCCGCAGAGTCTGCACGACCACCTGGGGTTTGCAAAGCATGTGTCACATCAAAAAATACAGGCACATTCATGGCTTTCATGGTATCAAAACCCAGCATATCAACGACAAGGTTGTTATAACCAAATGCAGAACCACGTTCACAAAGAATCAACTTGTCATTGCCTGCTTCTAGACATTTATTCAAGATATGATTCATTTCACGTGGAGATAAGAACTGTGCTTTTTTGATGTTAATAATGGCATTGGTTTTTGCCATGGCTTCAACAAGGTCTGTCTGACGACTTAAAAATGCAGGAAGCTGAATAATGTCTGCAACTTCAGCCACAGGAGCCGCCTGATACGGTTCATGTACATCAGTGATAATTGGAACATTAAAATGTTTTTTAATGTCAGCAAGCCATTCAATACCTTTTTCCAAACCAGGACCACGGAAAGAATATAAGCTTGAACGGTTGGCTTTATCAAAGCTGGCTTTAAAGACATAAGGAATGTCTAAACGCTTACAAATATCGATATACGTTTCTGCAATCTCAAATGCAAGATCTTTTGATTCAAGTACATTCATGCCGCCGAATAGTACAAATGGCAAATGATTTGCCATTTGTATATCGCCTAAACGTACAATTTCTTGTGGTTTTAATTGTGACATTTAAACTTCCTGAAGTTGGAGTAATTTAATTTTTACTTTTTTGATACTGTTTTTTAGCTGCATCAATAAAGCTAGCGAACAACGGATGCCCATCACGTGGCGAGCTTGTAAACTCTGGGTGGAATTGCACTGCAATAAACCAAGGATGTGCAGGAATTTCAACCGTTTCAACCAAATGTTGTGCAACAGAATAACCTGAAATTTTCATGCCAACTTCTTCAAGCGGTGCAATAAAACGGTCATTCATTTCATAACGATGGCGGTGACGTTCTGTAATCTCAGCTTTACCATACACTTCACGTGTTTTCGTGCCTGCAACCAATTCAGATTTTTGAGCACCCAAACGCATTGTGCCGCCCAAATCAGACTCAACACTACGTTGTTGCAATTCGCCGCGCTCATCTAACCATTCAGTAATCAAACCAATCAATGGATATTTTGTAGCACGATTGAATTCTGTTGAAGTCGCTTCTGGTAATCCTGCAACATGGCGAGCATATTCAATGACTGCAAGCTGCATACCCAAGCAAATGCCCAAGAATGGAATTTCGTTTTCACGAGCGAACTGAATGGCTTTCATTTTCCCTTCAGTACCGCGTTCACCAAAACCACCTGGAACCAAGATTGCATCGGCATCTTTGAGCTCAGCCGCAACATCTTTTGATTCAAGTGCTTCTGCATCAACATAATCGATTTGCACTTTAACGCGGTTTTGAATACCCGCATGCAATAACGCTTCGTTTACTGATTTATAAGCATCTGGGAGTTCAACATATTTACCCACCATCGCCACACGTACTGTGTACTCTGGATTAAATAATGCTTCACAGACCTGATCCCAGTCAGACAAGTCAGCTTCTGGTAAATCGTTGTAACCAAAACGTTCACAGATCAAGTCATCAACGTTTTGTTCATAGAAATTACGCGGGATTTGATAGATTGTTTTTGCATCTTTACAAACAACAACTGCACGCGCTTCTACGTTAGTAAAGAGTGCGATTTTGCGTTTAGTGTCTGCATCAACATCATGTTCAGTACGGCAGATTAAAATATCTGGCTGAATACCAATCGAAAGCAATTCTTTTACAGAGTGCTGCGTTGGTTTAGTTTTGAGTTCAGCAGCAGATTTGATATATGGCAACAACGTCAAATGCATGAGCATGCTACGTTTGTGGCCAAGTTCAACCAATAACTGACGAACAGACTCCATAAATGGAAGTGACTCGATATCCCCAACTGTGCCACCGATTTCAACGATCGCAACATCGTAGCCTTCGCCAGCGCGAAGTACACGTTCTTTAATATTGTCCGTAATATGCGGGATAACTTGTACCGTACCACCGAGATAATCACCGCGACGTTCTTTGTTCAGGACGTCTTGATATACTCGGCCACTCGTAAAGTTATTGAGCTTGGTCATTTTCGCACGACGTAAGAAACGTTCGTAATAACCCAAGTCTAAGTCTGTTTCGGCGCCATCTTCGGTTACGAAGACTTCACCGTGTTGAAAAGGACTCATTGTCCCTGGATCGACATTAATGTATGGATCCATTTTAACCATGGTTACTTTTAAACCACGAGCTTCTAAAAGTGCAGCAACTGAAGCAGCTGAAATACCTTTACCTAGTGATGATACAACACCACCAGTAACGAAAATAAAATGGGTCATTCGGTTTCTCGTACAATCAAGCCTAAATCGGCATGCAATGCTGGGCAATTTTACTTTACTCTGGCCCTATAAAGCAAAGTCATTCCACAGGTATTCACATAACAAATTACAATTGCCTATTTTACCACCATTTTTGATGCAATATGGTGACATATCTGTACATTTGCAATTGAATTTTTATTGCTATAATGTCGCATCTTTATTTAAGTCAATTTTGTTACGCGATGAATAAGAAACTTCTGCTCTGCGGTGCGATCGCCGCTGGTCTACTTCTTGTAGCTTGCTCGAAAGAAAAAGAACCTTCTCAAGATAATCAACCTGCACAATCTGAGCAAACAACAAATCCTGCATCTGAGCAATTTCACTCTATTAATGAAACTACTGCTCCAGCAGCGTCTGAAGTTGCACCGCCTGCACCTCCAACCCCAAAGGTAGTGACCATTCAGCGTGAAGAAACTGAACATACCACCACAGAAATTCGTCGTGAAACGAAAGACGTAACTGCTGATACAGCAACTACGGACAACACCACAGCACCAGCAACCAATAGTTCAACTACTACAACAGAAAGTAGTGCAAATTCAAGTAATAGCCAAGCTGTCACTGAGAAAAAACCTGCTCCAAGCAAAAAAGCACATTTAACTGAAGATGATGCTGTTGCTGCTGCAATTGCTGCTGCAAAACCCGCACTAAACAACTAAGATTGCATGCTTAGCCATAAAAAAACCAGCGCAATGCTGGTTTTTTATTTCTAAACAGTTAAATCGTTGCTGCAAGTTCAGCGCCTTGGCGAATTGCTCGTTTAGCATCGAGTTCACCTGCTTCTTTAGCCCCACCAATCAAATGAACAGACTTGCCTTGTGCCAGCAGTTCATCATACATCGCGCTATAGGATTCTTGACCTGCGCAAATAATTACGTGGTCAACAGCAAGCAGTTTACGCTGCTCATTCACTATAATATGTAAGCCCTGATCATCAATTTTTTCATACGTAACGCCTGAGAGCATGTGCACATGACGATGTTTAAGACCAAGTCGATGAATCCAACCTGTGGTTTTCCCTAGATGTGCGCCAACTGCACTATTTTTTCGCTGCAATAAAAACACTTCTCGAGCCGCTGTTTCAGGATGACTGGCTTTTAAGCCTCCTGTATATTCATAACTCGGATCGATTCCCCATTCATCATAAAATTTTTCAGGCACAATACTGGCACTGGTTCCTGACTGCGTGATGAATTCAGCCGTATCAAACCCGATTCCTCCCGCGCCAATAATCGCAACCCGTTGTCCTATAGGTTGTTTCTCCTTTAAAACCTGTAAATAATTGAGAACCTTTGGATGATCAATACCCTCTATATCGAGTTGTCTTGGCGTGACACCTGTCGCAATCACAATTTCATCATAATCAGCTTGTTGCAAGCGATCACTATTCACGCGTTGATTTAATTTGAGTTGAATTTGTTCAGCATATAATTCAATTTGACGTTGAAAATAACGCAGTGTTTCATAAAATTCTTCTTTGCCCGGAATGGTTTTGGCAATATTAAATTGTCCACCTATTCGGCTTTCTGCATCAAATAAATCAATCTGATGCCCACGTTGTGCTGCATAAATCGCAAAGCTTAAGCCTGCAGGCCCTGCACCAATGACGGCAATTCGTTTTTTCTGAGTGGCTTCTTTAAAAATCAGCTCGGTTTCATAACATGCTCGTGGATTGACCAAACAAGATGCTATTTTCATCGAGAAAATCTGATCTAAACAGGCTTGGTTACAGCCAATACAGGTGTTGATTTCATCAGAACGCCCTTCACTGGCTTTAAGTACAAACTCAGGATCAGCAAGCATCGGGCGTGCCATGGAAACCATATCCGCATGACCAGATGCCAAAACATGTTCTGCCATTTCTGGGGTATTGATACGGTTCGACGTAATTAATGGAATCTTGACCTGACCTTTGAGTTTTTGTGTGACCCACGTAAATGCAGCGCGAGGCACTTTGGTGGCAATCGTTGGAATACGCGCTTCATGCCAGCCAATGCCTGTATTTAAAATGGTTGCGCCAGCTTGTTCAATTTTTTTCGCAAGATCGATGACTTCTTCTAAATTTGATCCACCTTCAACCAGATCTAACATCGACAGGCGATAAATAATAATAAAGTTTTCACCTACAGCTTCACGCGTACGACGTACAATCTCCAAAGCAAAACGAATACGGTTTTCATACGTACCACCCCATTCATCATCTCGATGATTGGTGCGTGCAGCGATGAATTCATTAATCAGATAACCTTCAGACCCCATAATTTCCACGCCATCATAACCTGCGTACTGAGCCATTTCGGCACAGTGAATAAAGTCATGAATGGTTTGCTCAATCTCCTCAGCACTTAATGCATGAGGTTTTACAGGGTTAATCGGCGCTTGTATTGCCGAAGGTGCAACAATGTTAGGTTGATAAGAATAACGCCCTGTATGCAGGATTTGCATGGCAATTTTACCACCTGCCTCATGTACAGCTTCAGTAATTTGGCGATGCTTTTCTGCATCTTCCTGATTATCGAGTTTTGAACCGCCCAAAAATGTCACGCCTGCTGCATTGGGGGCTATTCCTCCCGTGACAATTAAGCCTACACCACCACGCGCACGCTCAGCATAAAAAGCTGCCATACGTGCATAGCCATTTTCTGCTTCTTCCAATCCCACATGCATTGAACCCATCAACACACGGTTTTTTAATGTGGTAAATCCCAAATCTAAAGGGGCAAATAAATGCGGATAAGTCGACATTTCAGACTCCTGCTAGCATCATGCTGGCGTTATTATGCAATTTGTTGCATTTAGTTATAGTCAAGTTTCTTTTTCAATGCAACTTGTTGCATAATCTATTCAGTCACTTTTTGTTATCCTGTCAAAATTATGTCTTTAGCCCATGTTTTACTTACCAGTTTATTGGAAAAGCCAAGTACAGGCTTTGAATTGGCACGGCGCTTTGACCGCTCTATGGGCTATTTTTGGAATGCAACTCATCAACAGATTTATCGCGAGCTAGGACATATGCTCAGCAAAGGCTGGATTTCCACCGTAGATGAGGCTCAATCTTCTCGTAAAAAAGTCTATCAAGTGAAACAGTCTGGTCGAATTGAACTGGCTGACTGGCTCAGTAAACAAAGCCCTCCTGCCCAACTTCGTGAAGATTTGATGGTACGCCTTCGCGCAGAGGCAAAATTGGGTGGAAATTTGATTTTGCCTGAGTTACAACGCCATTTAACCCTCCATCAGGAAACGCTCAACATTTATCAAAGCATTTATCAAAAAGATTTTGGCGATAATATTCCACTACAACGGACGTTATATATTCATAAAATGATTTTAGAATTGGGCATACAGCTTGAGCTGGAGTGGATTAAATGGTTACAACAATTAATTCCCGTCTTGGCAAGATTAGAAGAATAAGGTGAGCTATGCCATTTTATGTCATGCGTGACCAACAATCTCTTTTTGTACGTGAATTTGGTCAAGGACAACAGGTTGTCATCGTGCTTTCAGGTTTAGGAATGAAAAGCTGGCAATGGCTACCTTTTTTGTATCAGCATCGTAAAAAATTTCGTTTTATTATTCCTGACTGGCGCGGTTTTGGGCATTCCCGACACTGTGAAATTCCTCAAGGTTTAGATGCCATTTCGAGTCATTGGCAAGATTTAAGTGATGTTATTCAGCATAAACATCTTGAAAAATTTATCGTGATTGCATACTCAATGGGTGCAACAACCGCTATGCATGGTATGGCACACGGCGATTTAACAACTTATCTGCAAGCCTATCTACATATCGATCAAAGCCCCAAAATTGCAGTCGATGCAACATGGTCACATGGACTTTTTGCTGAACAACAACAACTTTTTAAACAGCATTTGGCTCAGCTTTCTCAGTTATTACACACCTATCACCCTCATCGCTACATTCAAGAGCTGTCAAGCCATGAGCGTTTTCATCTGATTGCCATTTGGCATCAACTTCTTGAATTTCAAAATAGTAATGATTTATTTCCACGTTTATTTAAAGTGGCGCAACGTCATCATATGCTGCAACCGATTATTTTACCCATGCAGCGTTTAGATTATCTTGCTTGGTATGTCGATACATATTTACAGCATGATCAGGATTATCGTGTCGCTTTACAGCAACTGAACTGTCCAAGTACATTTTTTATGGGCACACGCTCTAAACTGTATCCAATTGAAGGACAACGCCTGATTGCCGCCAATATGCAGCAACAAGCACATTGTGTTGAATTTGAGCGCTCAGGGCATACCCCTTTGGTTTCTGAACCCAAAAAATTTGCTCAGGCACTTTCGGCTTTTTTACGACGACATCATCAACACTCAGGAGAATAATATGCAAAAACTGGTGATCTTTTCTGGCGCAGGAATGAGTGCTGAAAGTGGTATTGATACCTTTCGTGACAGTAATGGCTTATGGGAAAATTATGCCATTGAGGATGTTGCCACACCTGAGGCATGGGCGCGCCAACCTGAACTGGTACAACGCTTCTACAATCAACGGCGTAAACAGATCTTGGCAGCACAGCCCAACCTTGCTCACCAACTGATTGCATTATTACAAGCTTACTTTGAGGTCAGCGTCATTACACAAAATATTGATGACTTACATGAACGTGCTGGCAATCAGCACGTGATACATTTGCATGGCAATATTCGACTTGCAAAAAGTTCTGCACCAGATATATGCAAAGAATCAGAACATTTCTACCCAATTGATGGTTGGGAACTGCGTTTAGATCGTGATTTTGCTGAGGATGGCTCACCTCTGCGCCCACATGTGGTGTGGTTTGGTGAAGCAGTTCCCGAATATGAGCATGCTCAGCAGATTGTCCGTCAAGCTGATATTTTTATTGTGATTGGCTCAACTTTACAGGTTTATCCTGTCGCGGGTTTGATTCATCATATCCCAAAACATTGTCAGGCATTTTATATTGACCCTAAAGCTAGCCATGCCGCTGTACCCAAACAATATCAATTGATTCAAAAGACTGCGACACAAGGTATAGCTCAACTTTTTACACAACTGATTTCCTCCTAAGCAGATACCGAGTCATTCAAACAATCTACAAAAGAAAATCAGTGCTTTAGCATGTTCAATTCATTCATAAAAAAGCCATCCGAAGATGGCTTAAATCACCATTCAGATTAGCTGGCTTGTACAAATTCTTCGTCAGGAACAACTACAATTTCAGAGACTAAATTTTCAAATTTAAAAATATCATTGAGTTGCTCTTGAGTCAGTAAACCACGCTCAAGTACAACTTCAGGAATGGTTTTGTTCTCCGCAATACATTGTCTACCCAACTCATCACATAAACTATGCCCCAAAATCGGATCAAGTAAAGTCACTATTCCAACGCTACGCATCACTGAATCTCGACAGACTTGCTCATTGGCACGCACCCCTTGAATACATTTTTCATCTAGAGTACGTACCGCTTCAGTTAACAGTGAAATAGATTCTTGTATTGAATAGGCAATAACGGGTTCCATGGCATTTAACTGCAACTGTCCTGCTTCAGCAGCAAAAGTGATGGTCAAATCATTACCAATGACCTTAAAGGCAATCTGATTGACCACTTCAGGAATCACAGGATTGACTTTCGCTGGCATAATCGAGGAGCCTGCTTGCATTTCAGGCAATTGAATTTCAGCAAACCCTGCCCGAGGACCTGAACTGAGCAACCTTAAATCATTACTGATTTTGCTTAATTTTACTGCAAGACGTTTTAAGGTGCTCGATAAAATAATAAAGACCCCACAGTCACTGGTCGCCTCAACATAATCTTCACTGGTTTTAACCGATAAGCCTGTGATTTGGCGTAAATGTCGTGTCACCAATTTGGCATAACCCTGTACGGTGTTGACTCCTGTTCCAATCGCAGTTGCACCTAAATTGATTTCAAGCAGTAATTCTCTGGTTTTTCGGATCAGGCGGACATCTTCTTTTAGCAATGTAGCAAAGGCATGAAACTCCTGCCCAAGCGTCATGGGTACAGCATCTTGTAATTGCGTTCGCCCCATTTTTAAAATAGTTTTAAATTCCAATGCTTTATTTTCTAGTGATGCAATCAAGTGTTGCATTTGCTCAAACAATGGATCAAGTACACTATACGTAGCTAAACGTAATGCCGTTGGATACACATCATTGGTCGATTGTGACTTATTCACATGATCGTTGGGGTGTAAAATATCATATTGCCCTTTACGATAGCCCATCATTTCTAAGGCAATGTTGGCAATCACCTCATTGGTGTTCATGTTAATCGATGTACCTGCACCCCCCTGATAAACATCGAGCGGGAACTCTTTATACCAATGTTCTGGGGTCTGAATAATCAGGTCACATGCACCCTGAATAGCCTGACTCATCTGCTCACTAATTTTTCCAACCTCTAGATTGGCTTGCGCAGATGCTTTTTTGACTTGGGCTAACGCACGTAAAAAATGTGGCTGTTGCCCTACGGTTAATGAAGAAATCTTGAAATTTTCCAGTGCCCGTACAGTATGAATACCGTAGTAACAATGTTGAGGAACTTCTTTAATGCCCAATAAATCTTTTTCTAGTCGATTGGCTTTAACGCTATCCATGTTTAAACCCTTTACAAAATAATGCACTTCAACTGTGCAAAATCTAGCTTAATCAAAATTTAGATCAACTGCTTTAGCCAAATTGCTATTTATCAGTTATTTTTTAACTGGAAATGGTAGTTTTCGCCAATTGGGATTTAAACAGGATTATCCTGATGTTTTTAAAAGGGCAATTTTGAAATTTTTTTAAAAACTGACTAAAAATTAAACCAAAAATAAGATCTTATTGCTTTTAACTTTGTATCAACAGATCAAATTCCTCTAAAATGAATGCCTTCTTGCTCATCACGTGATTACATCGTAATCCTAAGGACGTATCACTTATGACTGTATTTGCATATACAGCACTCCCCACAACCTGATTGGCTTCACATACTGCACTTGCTGAATATTCACTTTTGATGAATTTTTAGCCTCGATTATTTCATTATTACTTTTGAATTTCCCTCTAAAAAACACCCTGATTATAGTGAGTTATTCGGTAATTATTTTGTAATTATAGATTTAATTCACTTGCTGAACCGCAACACACGGACCGTTTTTTAGACAGGATGATCTATGAACTATACTAATCCGACCGTTATTACCTTTATTCTGTATATTATTGCCATGGTTTGTATTGGCTTATATGCATACCGTTCAACTCGCGACTTTTCTGACTATATTCTTGGGGGGCGTAGCTTAGGCAGTTTTGTCACTGCATTATCCGCAGGCGCTTCTGACATGAGTGGCTGGTTGCTTATGGGGCTACCAGGCGCTATTTATGCCGCAGGACTTTCTGAAGCATGGATTGCCATTGGCTTGACGATTGGGGCTTGGCTCAACTGGCAATTTGTTGCCGGTCGTCTACGCGTCCACACTGAAGTCCAAAATAACGCACTCACATTACCAGATTATTTCACCAACCGTTTTAATGACTCAAAACGTGTCTTGCGTATTGTATCTGCATTAACGATTTTGATTTTCTTCTCAATCTACTGTGCTTCAGGTATGGTCGCAGGCGCACGCTTGTTTGAAACCATTTTCCATATGGATTACACCACTGCGTTATGGGTCAGTGCAATCGCAACGATCAGCTATGTGTGTATTGGTGGTTTCTTGGCAATTAGCTGGACAGACACTTTCCAAGCTGCAATGATGCTGTTTGCCTTGTTCTTGACCCCCGTATTTACCTATTTAGCAATTGGTGATGGTCAAGCACAATTCACGCAACTGGTTGAAACGGCACGTCCACATGCCTATGACATGTTCTCCAATTTGTCTAAGATTGCCATTCTTTCTTCAATGGCATGGGGCTTAGGCTATTTTGGTCAACCGCATATTCTTGTCCGCTTCATGGCGGCTGACTCGGTAAAATCAATTCCTGCCGCACGCCGTATTGGCATGTCATGGATGATTTTATGTCTTGCTGGTGCAGTTGGTGCGGGTTTCTTCGGTATCGCATTTTTCCAAGCACACCCAGAGTTTGCAGGCAAAGTCGGCACAAACTCTGAATTGGTGTTTATGGAATTGACTCAAATTCTATTTAACCCATGGGTTGCAGGAATTGTGATGGCTGGGATTCTCTCTGCTGTCATGAGTACATTAAGCTGTCAGCTTTTGGTGTGTTCGACCACACTGACCGAAGACTTTTACAAAGCATTTATCCGTAAAAACGCTTCACAAAAAGAATTGGTTTGGGTGGGTCGTTTAATGGTGCTTGCGATTGCAGTTTTCGCCATTATCTTGGCAAGCAACCCTGACAGTAAAGTTTTAGGCTTGGTGTCTTATGCATGGGCTGGTTTTGGTGCTGCATTTGGTCCACTAATCATTTTCTCTTTATTCTGGAAACGTATGACGCTAAGTGGTGCGGTTGCAGGGATGGTTGTTGGTGCTGTGACTGTCATCTTGTGGAAAAACATGTTTGCTGCCACAGGTATCTACGAGATTATCCCGGGCTTCATTTTTGCGACATTAACTATTATTGTGGTGAGCTTGATCAGCAAGCAACCTGCTCGTGATGTTGTTGAGCGTTTTGAACAAGCTGATGAAATCTATCGTCGTGAACATTAAGATCGACAGATAAATCAAAAGGCATGCTTTGGCATGCCTTTTTTATTTTTTGCTATGTAGCTTAATTTGCGTGGTTTCTTTGACGACTTGCATGACTGGATAACTGCGCGTTTCCTTCACGCCTGGTAGATGCCAAAGTACCTGCCCTGCAATACGCCGAAACTCGTCCATATTCTGACTGCGGATTTTAACCACAAAATCAAAACCACCACTGGTCATGTGGCACTCTAAAATTTCAGGGTGTTCCTGCACTGCATCGATAAAATCTTCCAGAACATGCGGCGTGGTTTTATCCAATAAAATCTCGACAAACACCAAAAAACCCGCTTGCAACTTCTCAGGATTGAGATGTGCGTGATAACCCAAAATAAAGTTTTCTTTATTGAGTTTCTGTACGCGAGCCATCACTGCTGTAGGTGATAAATTGACCGCTTCTGCTAATTTAATATTAGAAACACGCCCATCTTTCTGTAATAAATCCAGAATTTTGAGGTCTGTACGGTCTAGGCTAAAAAAAGCGTCTGACATATAAATTTTTCTCTAAAAAGAAGCCGAATTATAGTGAGTTATTTGGTAATGATTCTGTAATTATAGATTTAATCCACCTCTGGTTCAATTTTTTTAGCAACAGGACACGCGCCATGATGGAAACTGAAAAGGTCACTGCAACTCAATCGACCACTGTGACCGATATCACTGTTTTCGATGAAAAAAATCATTTCGAAAGCAAGATTAATCAGGCATGGCGCCGCCCTGAGCCTGAGGCAGTACAACAACTTTTACAATTTGCCCAATTGCCAAGTGAATTGGACAAAAAAATCTACGAACTCGCTTTCCGTTTGTCATCAGGTTTACGTGAGCGTAAAGCCTCTGCGGGTAAAGCTGGGATTGTGCAAGGCTTACTTCAAGAATTCTCATTGTCTTCCCAAGAAGGCGTAGCGCTGATGTGTTTGGCAGAAGCACTGCTTCGTATTCCAGATAAAGCAACCCGTGATTTGCTGATCCGTGACAAGATTAATCAAGGGAACTGGAAAGAGCACGTGGGTCAAAGTAGCTTGATGTTTGTCAACGCTGCGGCATGGGGTTTAATGCTGACTGGCAAAATCATGCAGCCAAGCAAAACCAGTTTATCGAGTATCTTAACGGGCATTTTGGCACGCAGTGGTCGCGGCATTATTCGTAAAGCGGTTGACGTTGCAATGCGTATGATGGGTGAACAGTTCGTTACAGGTGAAACCATTGAAGCTGCGCTTAACCACGCAAAAACTTTAGAAGCAAAAGGTTTCCGCTATTCATACGACATGTTAGGCGAAGCGGCATTTACTGAAAGCGATGCTGACCGTTATATGCAGGATTATGTTTCTGCGATTCATGCCATCGGTCAAGCGACAGCAGATAAAGACGTTTATACAGGCGCAGGGATTTCAATTAAATTATCTGCGATTCACCCACGCTACCAACGCGCACAACACGACCGCGTTCATACAGAACTGTATAGCCGTGTTTTAGAATTGGCGCGTTTGGCGAAACAGTACAATATTGGTTTAAATATTGATGCGGAAGAAACCGACCGCCTTGAACTGTCTTTAGAACTGCTTGAGCGTTTATGTTTTGAGCCAGATTTGGCAAACTGGAAAGGCATTGGCTTCGTGATTCAAGCCTACCAAAAACGCTGCTTCTTCGTAGTTGACTATATTATTGATTTAGCAAAACGCAGCAAAAAACGCCTGATGATTCGTTTGGTGAAAGGTGCGTATTGGGACAGCGAAATCAAGAAAGCACAAATTGACGGAATGAGCGACTACCCTGTTTATACCCGTAAAGTGCATACCGACTTGTCTTATATTGCCTGTGCGAAAAAATTACTGGCTGAGCCTGACTATATCTACCCACAGTTTGCGAGTCATAATGCACAAACTTTGGCAACGATTTACAATCTTGCCAACCCTGAAAAATACTACCCTGGTCAGTACGAATTCCAATGTCTACACGGCATGGGTGAACCTTTGTATGAAAATGTCGTCGGTTCAAAAGCTGAAGGTAAACTCGGTGTGCCATGTCGTATTTATGCGCCAGTGGGTACACATGAAACCTTATTGGCTTATTTGGTTCGTCGTTTATTGGAAAATGGTGCGAATACATCATTCGTCAACCGTATTGCAGACCAAAATCTTAAAATTGATGATTTGATTCAATCGCCAATGAAAGAAATTGAGCAAAATACCCAACATGACAAAACAGTCGGTTTGAAACATGCCTCAATTCCATTTCCAAAGAATTTGTATAGCTTAGACCGCGTGAACTCAAAAGGTTTTGACCTTGCCAATGACAGCTGTCTTGAAGAATTAAATACGGTTGCAAAACGCTTTGCTCAACATCAATGGCACAGTCAGGCATTGGTTGCAGGTCAAGCGGCTGAAGCCCAAGGCAACAATCAAGCCGTGATCAACCCTGCAAATCACAAAGATATTGTCGGTCATGTCAATGAAGCGACAGTTGAGCAAGTCGAACAAGCCTTGGCTCAAGCACAATCGCAACATAGCACTTGGCAAAATACCCCTGTGGTCTTGCGTGCTCAAGCGTTGGAACGTGCTGCCGACTTGATGGAAGAACGTCTGCTTGAACTGTTGGTTTTACTGTGCCGTGAAAGCGGTAAAACCTATGCCAATGCAATTGCAGAAGTTCGTGAAGCGGTTGATTTCTTGCGTTATTACGCAAAACAAGCACAGCATTTCCCAAATCAAAAAGCATTGCAAAGCTTAGGAACCATCTTGTGTATCAGCCCATGGAATTTCCCATTGGCAATTTTCACAGGGCAAATTGCTGCGGCTTTGGTCACAGGCAACTGCGTAATTGCCAAACCTGCTGAACAAACCCCATTGGTTGCTTTCCAAGCCGTGAAAATGCTGCATGAAGCGGGTGTTCCACAAGCGGTTCTCCAGTTCATGCCAGGTCAAGGTGAAACTATCGGTGCGAAACTCAGCCAAGATGCGCGCATCAGCGGGATTATGTTCACAGGTTCAACTGAAGTTGCGAAAATCCTGCAGAAAACTGTGGCACAGCGTTTGACTCAACAGGGTCAACCTGTGACCTTGATTGCAGAAACTGGCGGTCAAAATGCCATGATCGTCGATTCATCTGCACTGACTGAACAAGTGGTGTTTGATGCTGTCAACTCGGCATTTGACAGCGCAGGTCAACGTTGTTCAGCACTGCGTATTTTGTGTGTGCAAGAAGACAATGCCAAAACCGTATTGACCATGCTCAAAGGCGCGATGCAACAGCTTCGTGTGGGTAATCCTTACCTTTTGAAAACTGATATTGGCCCAGTAATTGACAGTGAAGCTCAACAAAACATTCAACGCCATATCAGCAAAATGCAAGGCAAAGGCTACCCTGTGCATCAACTGATGTTCGATCAAACTGTGACTCAGGCTCAACTTGGACAAGGTACTTTTGTACCCCCAACATTAATTGAGTTACCAAACCTGAATGATTTAGAGCGTGAAGTATTCGGCCCAGTGTTACATGTCGTGACCTATAAGTACGGCGAACTGGATGCCTTGATGCAACAAATCAATAACAAAGGTTATGGCTTAACTATGGGCTTACATACCCGTATTGATGAAACCATTCAAAAAGTCGTTGATTCTGCACATGTCGGTAACCTGTATATTAACCGTAATATTGTCGGTGCTGTGGTTGGTGTACAGCCGTTTGGTGGCGAAGGCTTGTCAGGTACAGGTCCAAAAGCAGGCGGTCCGTTGTATTTGTACCGTTTAATGCAAGATCACGCGTCAGCAGGTTTGACAACACCATTTGCAGTAAAAACCACATTGGTCGATCAAAATGCAGTCGCAACACAAAACTACCAAGCATTTAAAGCATGGGCTGCGAAAAACATCAGTGGCATCAACACCAATGCTGTTCCGAGTTTCATGGTCGATAAAATCTATGAATTGCAAGGCCCGACAGGTGAAAGCAACCAGTATGTGATTTTGCCACGTGAACGTGTGCTGTCACTGGCAACCACTGAACAAGAGCAGGTTTATCAATTACTGGCTATTTTCGCAGTCAACTCCAAAGTTGTCTTGGAACGTGACAATGCGTTCTTTGCCAAATATGCGCAGTCATTGCCTAAACAAATTCTAGATGCCATTCAACTGACTGATGACATTGCTACCGCACATTATGATGCTGTGCTGCATCACGGTTCGACCCAAGAGCTTGAAGCCTTGCAAAAAGTCATGGCAACGCGCACAGGTGCCATTGTTGGCATTACTCACATGTCAAATAACAGTGCCGATATTCCACTGGAACGTTTAGTGATTGAACGTGCGATTAGTATTAACACCGCAGCAGCAGGGGGTAATGCTAGCCTGATGACGATGACTGACTAATCCATAACTTTATTTCCTCAGCTCTCCCTCAGTGCCTCTGTCATGCTTCGTTCATGGCAGAGGTTTTTTCTTTTAGGCAATTGCAGCGCAAAACTAGGCTAATCCAGTCGAGTTTGTTAAGATTGCCGCTTTCGTTTAACGTGTATTTTTTTGTTCATGACCTCTGCATATCAACAACAACTGCAAGCCAAAGTCGAACGTATTCGCACCCAGTTTGCCGAATTCCAAACGCCAAATCTTGAAGTGTTCGATTCACCTGAACAGCATTTTCGTATGCGTGCAGAATTTCGCATTTGGCATACCGACACCGACTTGTTTTATGCAATGTTTGAACGCAACACTGACAACAAAGAAAAACAGGTGGTTCGTGTCGACAACTTCCCGATTGCAGCGCAAAGCATTAATGATTTAATGCCGATCTTGCTTGAAGCGTTAAAAGCAGAACCGCAACTGCACCAGCGTTTATTTGAAGTGGATTTTTTGGCAACACTCAGCGGTGAAATGCTGGTGACGCTGATTTATCACCGTAAACTGGACGAACAGTGGATTGCTGCCGCTAAAACCCTTGAGCAACAACTCAATATTAAAATCATTGGTCGTAGCCGCGGACAAAAGCTGGTGCTGACCGATGACTTCGTGGTGGAACAGCTTGAAGTTGATGGCCGCAACTATTTTTATAAGCAAATTGAAGGTGGCTTTACCCAGCCGAATGCCAAAGTTTGCGAAAAAATGCTGCACTGGGCTTGTGATGTGGCAAATGATGCTTCTGGACATTTGCTTGAGTTGTACTGTGGCAATGGTAACTTTACCCTACCGCTTTCACAAAAGTTTGACCGTGTACTGGCAACAGAACTGGCGAAATCTTCGGTCTACGCTGCCGAATGGAATATTGAAAAAAATCAGATTGAAAATATTCAGATTGCCCGTTTAGCGGCTGAAGAATTTACTCAGGCCTTTCATGGCGAACGTGAATTTCGTCGTTTGCAAGAAGCGCAAATCACGCTCAGCGAATATCAGTTTGATACTGTGTTTGTTGACCCGCCACGTGCAGGCATTGATGATGCAACCCTACAACTTTTACAGCAGTTTAAACGCATCATTTATATTTCATGTAACCCAGACACCTTACATGACAACTTGAAAACGTTGAGCCAAACCCATCGTATTCAGCGTTTTGCGTTGTTCGATCAGTTCCCCTATACCCACCATGTTGAAAGTGGTGTGGTACTGGAAAAGATCTAAACTTTTAAGATCAAGCCAAACAAAAAATTAAAGCCGATCAATGATCGGCTTTTTTAACAGAGTATCTTTATTTAGATATCACATGCGATTCATTTAATGCAGGCTCTTGAACTGATTTCGGCTGTGCTGATTTTCGGTTTAACAACAGATTCAGTAAAATTGCGGCAAAGGTTGCTGTCCCGATTCCACCCAAATCAAACGCCCCAATATGCAATGAATAGTTCCCTGTTCCCATAATAATGGTGATTGCGGCAACCAGCATATTGCCATTTTGAGAAAAATCGACCTGATTACTCATCCAGATCCGCGCACCTGCAATGGTAATCAAACCAAAAACTACAATGGATGCCCCACCTAAAATAGCGACTGGAATGGTACTGACCAACGCTCCAAATTTTGGTGACAAGCCGAGCAAAATTGCAAACACACCTGCAATCACGAACACCAAAGTCGAATAAATCCGTGTCGCAGCCATGACCCCAATGTTTTCTGCATAGGTAGTCATGCCTGTCCCACCAATCGATGCCGATAAGGTTGTACATAAGCCATCAGCAAAAAAGGCACGCCCCATATACGGCGAGATATCTTGCCCAGTCATGGCACTGACGGCTTTGAAGTGACCCAAGTTTTCAGCAATCAGAATAATCGCCACAGGTGCAATCAATAATGCAGCATTTAAACTAAATTCAGGATGATGGAACGTTGGCAAACCAAACCATGCAGCATTACTAATCGGTGCAAAATCAATCGGTTTCCCCAAACCCAAAACATTTGCCAAAACAAAATACAATGCATAAGACAACAGCAAACCGACCAACAACAATAAACGGCGCAACATGCCTTTGGTAAAGACTGCAATTCCCCCTATACACAAGACCGTCACCAGTGCCATCCATGTATCGAAGCTATTGCCCGACACCCCTTTAATGGTCACAGGTGCAAGGTTCAACCCAATGATCATCACAATCGAACCTGTCACCACAGGCGGTAGCAAGTTTTCAATCCATGCCGTGCCGATTTTCATGACCAGTAAACCAACCAGCATATACACGATACCACAGGCAATAATCCCACCGAGCGCCAACGCAATATGAGGATTCGCCCCAACGCCGTTATAGCCTGTCACCGCAGCCACTGCACCAATAAATGCAAAGCTTGAACCCAAATAACTCGGAACACGCCCACCTGTGATCAGGAAGAAAATAATCGTACCAATCCCCGTAATCAGCATGGTCAGACTCGGATCAAAACCCATCAGCAATGGCGCGAGCACCGTCGCCCCAAACATGGCGAAAGCATGTTGAATACCGAGCACAAGGGTTTGCCCTGCGGGTAGATATTCATTGGTTGCAACAGGGGTTTGTTCCAGATTCCCTTGATAAGGTCGCCATTGATTAAACCAACTTTCTTTCATAGTAATACTCCCTTGCTTATCAAGGTGTTGATCATGATTGATGACGTGTTAGATGATGATAGGCACGATCAAAATAGATCAGTCCCTGCGCACCCGTATTCAATTGTAATTGTTGAACTTCACAAAATAAAATGTCATGCGTCCCAATTGTGACAATTTGATTAATTTTACAGTCAAATGCCACCACGGCATCTGTTAATACGGGCGAGCCTGTCGTTAATGACTGCCATTCTCCCTGAGCAAAACGCTCGGGCATCGGCGTTTTACCGCCAAACAGATTGGAGAGTTGCGTATGATGCTGCGCCAATGTATTCACACACAGCACTTGGTTTTTATGAAAAATCGGGTAGACCGAAGCATTGCGATTTAGACAGACCAATAAAGTGGGTGGGCTATCGGTCACGCTACACACGGCTGAAGCGGTAAAGCCTGCGCGCCCTGCCTCGCCATCGGTAGTGACAATATTCACAGCCGCAGCCAAATTACTCATCGCTTGCCGAAACTGTTTTTGTGTTTCAGTCAGTTCAACAGGTGGTTTTGCTGCTTGTGCCATCATTTTATTCAACGCAGCAGCCGTATGTGAATTGGGTTGTAAAATACTCATGGTTTGCTCCTTGCATGCATCGTGATGCTTGCCCTATCGACAGGGCAAGTGCTGCTTGAAAACTCGATTACAAATGTGCGACTGAAGCAATTTCAATTAAAGCTTCTGCTTTGACCAAACCACATTGAATGCAATAACGCGCTGGTTTGTCGTTCGGGAAAAATTCGGCATAAACCTGATTAATCGCGGCGTAGTCCGCCCATTCTTTAATAAAAATCGAATTAAAGGTCACGTCATCCATGCTGCCCCCCGCAGTGACAATCACCTTTTGAATGGTTTCAAGCACATAACGGGTTTGTGCTGCGGCATCACCCACATGTACCACATCATTATTGGCATCGAGGGGCAATGTGCCTGAGACATAGACAATATTGTTGGCTTCGGTTGCAGGGACATACGGCGCAAGCGGTTTCCCTGTTCCTTCTGGAATAATCACATTTTTTGGCATGGCAAAATCTCCTTAAACCACTTCAGCTTGAGGTTGAGCAACTGGGGCAAAACTTTCTGCAAAACTTTGGGTGTCAGACACCCAACCAAAGAAGGTTTTGACATTAAATAAAGTCGCTTCATGCGCTTCGACTGGCCCTGCCTGATAACAAGCATCATCGAGCAGCACCCCGAAATATTCCAAAAAGAAACCATCACGCAAAGTTGATTCCACGCAGACGTTGGTGGCAATGCCTGTAAACACTAAATTGCGAATGCCTTTCGCACGTAAAATGCTGTCCAGTTGGGTATGAAAGAAGCCGCTATAACGAGGTTTTTCAATCACAATATCCTGTGGTGCGGGTTGCAGCTCATCAATCAGTTCATAATCCCAACCACCTTTAGACAAGAGCTTGCCTTGTAACTCAGGCTTTTTCTTCATGGTCTTAATGGCATTGGATTTATGAAAATTTGGAGAGCCTTCACCGCCTGCTTCCACATAGTCGGCATCCCAACCATTTTTAAAGAAAATCACTTGAATGCCCGCAGCATGCGCGACATCAATCGCCTGCTGAATCTGTTTCACGACTGGCTGCGTTTTCGATACATCAAAACCTGCCAAACCCAAATAGCCGCCCAGACTGGTATAGGCATTTTGCATATCCACCACGATGAGTGCAGTTTGTTTGGCATCGAGCTGAATGGACTCGGGTTCCGCCTTTAAAATCGGCGCGTTGGCTTGGGTAAAACTGGCACGGATGATTGAGTGGCTCATGCGCTTTTCTCCATAGAAAGATCAGTCACTTGGCTTGCGACAATGCTGTCTGCCAAAGTACGGCTTTTCATTAACGGTTGAATTTTTTCACCAAAATCTTTGACCCCTAAAACAAAGTCATCGAAGGTCAACAAAATGCCATCTGTGCCTTTGACTTCCGCAATTTCATCGAGCATGGCAGCGACTTTGGCATAAGAACCCACCAATGTTCCCATGTTGATATTCACAGGCGAAACGCTTGAAGCCATGTGGCGAATATTGGTGTCACTGCCTGAAATCTTGTCTTTGCCTCCCTGATCTTGCAGCCAAGCAATCGCTTGCATGTCCGCGCCATCGTTATAGCTTTGCCATTTTGCGAAAGCCTGCTCATCAGTTTCATCTGCAATCACCATAAACAGTACAAAGGTACTGACATCACGTCCTGTTTTATCGGTTTGTGCTTTGAGACGATCATTGATTGAGGCATAAGCAGTTGGCGTGTTTACACCCTTACCAAAGACAAAGTTATAGTCAGCGTATTGTGCGGAGAATGCCAAACCCTCATCGGACTGCCCTGCACAAATAATTTTTAAATCTTTGGATGGCTGAGGCTTCACCTGACAGTCATCCATTTGGAAAAACTCGCCTTTAAAGTCCGACTTTCCTGTCGCCCAAAGCTCTTTTAATACTTGAACATATTCCGACAAATACTGATAACGCTTGCCAAAATATTCATCACCCGGCCACATCCCCATTTGGCTGTATTCAGGACGTTGCCAGCCTGTGACGACATTGAGACCAAAGCGGCCATTGGAAATTGAATCAAGTGTTGCCGCCATACGTGCCACAATGGCAGGTGGCATCACCAGTGTTGCTGCGGTTGCATAAATCTTGATTTTAGATGTGACGGCAGCCAAACCTGACATTAAGGTAAAGCTTTCTAGATTATAGTCCCAAAACTCGGTTTCACCGCCGAAACCACGTAGTTTGATCATCGACAATGCAAAATCAAAACCATATTGCTCTGCGCTTTGTACAATTTCTTTGTTCAATTCAAAGCTTGGTTTGTACTGTGGTGCATTTTTAGAAATGAGCCAACCATTGTTGCCAATCGGACAGAAAACACCTACTTGCATACTGACACCTCGTTTATCCATAAAGTGTGAAAATCAAGACTGTGGTGCACTCACAGTATTTATTTTTAATAATGCAAATTGAATGCCAATATTATATATTGTTAAATATCATATATTTGTATTTATCATATGGTTTTATTATTTAGACCATTTAGTCCAACATTAAGCAATATCAAAATAAATCTGCACAAGCTTCGTGCACTTTTTGCGCACAAATCTCACTACCTTGCCTATTTCAGGACAAGTCTTTGCTACAATAGCCACAAATGAAAATCAGGTTAGCCCGATGTACGATGAAACAATGACTTCTGTAAAAAAAAGTAGAAATGCACAACAAAAACAACATCTCATTTTGAAAGCGGCACTTGAGGTTTTTTCCACTTATGGACTACAAGGTGCCAGCATGGAACAAATTGCCGAGACCGCTGGTATTTCCAAATCCAATCTGTTTTATTACTTCGCTGGAAAAGATGACTTATATGTGGCTGTGTTGTCACAAGTTCTGACTGCATGGTTATTGCCACTCAATCAACTGGAAAAAGAACAAGATCCTGCACAGGCTTTGGGAAATTATCTGGATGTAAAATTTCAGCTAGCCAAAGACTCACCACAAGCATCACGCTTATATGCTTTGGAAATGATGCAAGGTGCGCCCTATATCAACACGATTTTAAAAGGCTCACTCAAAAAACTGGTGCAACAGAAAACTGCAGTGATTAATGACTGGATTGAACAAGGGCGCTTAAAGCCTGTATCAGCGCTGCATTTAATTATTCATATTTGGGCAGTGACACAACACTATTCTGATTTTACCGTGCAGACCCAAGCCATTTCAGGCAAAACTCTAAAAAATAAAAGCTTCTATCAAGAAGCTTTGGCAACTTCGAAACAACTGTTAATTGAGAGCCTAATTCCTACGGTTGTAGAACATTAAAAAGCTCAGCGGACAACCCGATTGAGCTGTCCGCTTAAAAAATATGCAAGATATTAAACAATCTGACAGGTATCTTCAAAACTCAAACGTGGTAAACGCCCATAGAGTTTTTCAGGATTGCCATAACCAATATTGATCAGCAGATTGGTTTTCCATGTTGTCCCTGCCAAAAAAGTTTCATCGACCAGTGTTGGGTTAAAACCTGACATTGGCCCTGTATCGAGACCTAAACTACGACACGCCAAAATTAAGTAAGCAGCTTGCATGGAACTATTACGAAATGCAGTTTCATGGGCAAGTTCTGGACTTGACGTAAACCAAGATCTCGCATCGCCATGTGGGAACAACTCAGGTAACTTTTCATAAAATTCGCTGTCATAGGCCACTAAAACTGTGACAGGTGCCGTCATGGTTTTTTCGACATTACCTGAGGACAGCGCAGGTTTCAGTCTGGCTTTGGCTTCTGCACTTTGAATAAACACAAAACGTGCAGGCGAACAGTTGGCTGAGGTCGGCCCCATTTTCAGCAAATCATACAACTCCTGTAGCAACTCAGGTGCAATCGCTTTGTCTTGCCACGCATTATGCGTCCGCGCTTCACTAAACAACTTTTCTAAAGCGTATTCTTCCAGTTTTAAACTCAAACTATTCATCACGATTTCCTTGATTTAAGAACATAAATATTGCAATACACATGCATTAAACCAGTCAGGCTGCGTCACACTGCTGGCATGCCCACCTGTTGGGTACAGCTCAAAATCTGCATGGGAAATTAAACGAGACAGTGCCAGACCACGTTGCCAAGGCACTAAAAAATCATCCTGATTGGCAATCACCAAAACAGGCTGGGTGACTTCACGTGCCGTGTGTTCAGGTTGATACTGACGTAATTCTGCCAAACGCTTTTCTACATTTTCTAAAGGTGCAAAGTGGGCAATCGCCTGTTGCTCTTGCTGAACAAGCTGCTGATCATGTGTAGAAATCCATGCAGGCGGATACAAAAACAACGCTTGCGCCTGCACATACGCTGCGACACCTGCCTGACGTAACAAGGTCAAGCGCGTCGCAAAACAACGATTGGTATGTGCATCAAGTTGATCCCAAGCATTCACCACCACTAACTTTTCAACAAGGCAAGGTGCTAAACGTGCTAGCTCCAAACCGATAAAACCACCAAGCGCATGCCCAATAAAGTGACATTGATCAATTTTCTCTGCTTCTAGAATTTGCTGTAACTCAACCGCCATTGCAGGCAAAGAATAATTGTCTGGAAGAATGTCACTCTCGGGGAAAACGCCTTCTTGGTCATAGGTCAGCACATGAAAATGCTGCTGCAATGCGTCAATTTGTGACTGCCAATACTGTGCATGTCCACCTAAACCAGAACTTAACACCACAGTTTTGGCTTGGGACTTCGTTGATCGATAAAGAGAAACTGCCATTTTTTAAACCAAATAGTCCAATTTTTAATTATTAATTAGCAATAAAAATGCCAGAATCTATACCTCCTTTATTTTATTTATTCTTAACTCTCTTATTTATATGAAGAATTTATATGGATATATTTTAAAATCAGATCAGATGAATTTTATAAAATTATTTTTTGACCTTTTGGAAAATAAAAATCCATTAAAAAGAGATAAAAAGATCGAATAATGCCCCAATTTTGATCTTTCACCCATACACATCGCTTTGAATGGAATTAATCCATCTAGATAACAAATTTGTAAAAAAGTATGACAAAGCACACAAATTCATTTCTTTGTTTTTGATTAATTTTTCAGAAAAAATACGTTCAGCACATATCATCTTCATTTTTATGCACTACTTTCGCCAACTTGTTTTTTTATTTTTTTAAATTATATTCCGAATTATCTTAGGTTGCGTATGAAGGCTTTATGAGTTTTTGGCAGAAATTTTTTGGTGCACACGATCAGCATAATGACCACAAAAATCATGTGGCATGGGTTGAAAATGACTGTGCATGTAAAACCAATGATCAGCTACTTCAAACTTTGGCTTTAACTCAGGACGAGGATGTCATTAAGGGAATCAAGCGTATCCTGCTCTCACGTGGGTTTAGCCGCAAAGAATTAAATCAACTGACTTGTCCGATTCAATAATCCAGACTTGATCGAAAATAGCCACCCTGAATGCGGTGGCTATTTTATTTGTAGAGATCAGCTTACAAACTCCCCAAGTGCAGCCGATTTCGTTACAATACCGCTTTGTTCTAAACATTTAGGTTATTTGCGTGAAGTGGTTACAAATCCATATTACTGTTGATCAAGCACAAGTTGATTTTACTGAAACATTGTTACTTTCTTTAGGCGCAGTCAGTGTCACGCTAGATGATGCTGAAGATCAGGCATTGCTTGAGCCACTTCCAGGCGAAACTCCACTTTGGAACAAAGTGATTGTGACAGGCATTTACCAGCAAGATGACAGCGAACAAATCGATGTCGATAGTTTGGTGAAATTTGTACAAGAACAGCTTCCTGAAGCGCCTGTACGTTTTGACGAGCTTGAAGACCAAGCTTGGGAACGTGCATGGATGGACTACTATGAACCCATCCAAATTGCAGATAAGTTCTGGATCGTGCCTGAATGGTTAGAAGCACCCGATGCTGAAGCCACCAACATTAAACTTGATCCAGGTCTAGCCTTTGGTACAGGGAACCACGCCAGTACTTTCCTTTGCCTACAATGGTTAGGCAGTGTCGACCTAAAAGATAAAGTTGTGGTTGACTATGGTTGTGGTTCAGGCATTTTAGGCGTTGCAGCACTGCTTTTAGGTGCTAAAAAAGTTTATGCAACTGACATTGACCCACAAGCTGTACTTGCAACCCAACAAAATGCTGAATTGAATGGTGTTCTTGACCGTTTATACGTAGGCTTACCAGAAGAGTTCAATGCCGAATTTAAGAGCCAGCAAGCAGATGTTTTAGTTGCCAACATTTTAGCAGCACCGCTCATGGCACTTGCACCTGAATTTGCAAAACTGCTGAAAGCTGATGGTGAATTTGCACTTGCGGGTGTGATTGAAGAACAAGTGGCTGATGTTTCAGAAGTGTATCAAGAGTTTTTTGATATTTTAAATATCGAAAAACGTGAAGAAAACTGGTGCCGTATTTCAGGCAAACGCCAAAGCTAATCTGTTTAGGCAACGCTTATGTGTGACATACAAACCCAGTGCCCAAACTGCAAAACACAATACTTAGTTTCGCCAACACAGTTGTCGATTGCAAAGGGTACGGTTTGTTGTCCGAAATGCGAACACCATTTCAATGCTTACGAATTTCTCAGCCATTTACCTTATATTGCACAGTTAGAAGCCAATTACGAATCTGTCACCGCACTAGCACATCATCGTCTGCATGAACGAGGCAGTGAAAATGCTTTGGCTATTTTTGAGCGTAAAATTGAAACTTCTAGCCTCGACTTATTGAGTTATCTAAATACCCATATTGTCAAAGAAGAAGAAAATTTAAATTTTAAGCGTCATCCCTCATTTTTTAGTCTACAAAAAAATACGGCAACACGCCTGATTAATACATTGGTTCATTTGTTTTTACTGGTACTCAATCTTTTGGTCTTTGGGATTATTCTCAGTCAGTTCACGAATAATAATCGCGATTTGAAGCAACAATTTCCTCTACTAGGCATCTTTTCAGATCACGCATGCAGTGTTGTAAAATGTAACAATAAAATGAATACCGAACTTAGAATCGAAGCAACCAAGATCCATCAGGATTACCCAGAATTTACAACGATCACAGGTAAATTTGTCAATTACAGTCACAGCTCACGTACCTTACCTACAGTACAGGTTGTAACTCCCCAACGTATTTTTAGCTTTACACCCAAGCAATATTTACCTTTAGCACAACAAGGCAAACAACATTTGCAACCTCAGCAAAGCCTGTATTTTCGTATTGATATCCCGCTAAAAGATGCCAATCAGCAATTTAAACTACAGCTCAAAAAGGCTTTAGATTAAATCACGATAAAAAATACTCAAGCGTGGTTCATCAAGCAAATCTATACTCCTGTACAAGTTTTCACTCTTCCTGATTATTTTTATTCAATCTTCTGATATTCAATGCTCAGTCATCTATCAAACAAATAAATAAAATAAAATTAATAAAAAAAAACGATAAAATTTAATAAAATTCTGCATTAATTTTACTCACTTTTTCAGCGACAGTGGTATGATACGCGCCACGAAAGCTTGACCACACAAACATCTCGTAGAATTCCCATAATGAAATAAATTGCCAGATGTGCATTATCCCAATATTGCGCATGTAGCAGTTTTTTTATTTTAAAATTTGGCTGTAACAATTCTTTAACAACTGTTACGCTTATTTTTTGGTCAATACAGACAATGTATGGCAAGCTAGTTACTTATTTTTAATATTCTCTTCACAAGCTGAACTGAATATTTTTTAACCTTTTATAAACTCAACCACTTTTATCCAAGTGGTTATAGATTATTCGGATTAAAACGCATGAATAGCAAATCTCCTATTTTTACTGCACAATCTGATGTAGCGCTTCGCATCCACGTGGATCGCGCAGTTCGTCATTATTTTGCACAACTGCAAGGCGAGCAACCTGCTCAGGTATATGACATGGTGCTAGCAGAAATGGAGAAACCTCTTTTATCTGTTGTTTTAGAATACACTCGCGGCAACCAAACTCGCGCTGCTGAAATTCTAGGACTAAACCGTGGTACTTTGCGTAAAAAGTTAAAAGCTCACGGTTTAATGAGTGAATAAATGATAAAATGCTCACGTCGTCGTGGGCATTTTTTTTGCCTAAATGTTTAATCTGAAGACTTGAAAATCATGACTATTAAGCGCGCTTTAATCTCAGTTTCTGATAAGACTGGTATTGTTGAATTTGCTCAAGAACTTGCAAATTTGGGTATTGAAATTCTTTCAACTGGCGGTACATACAAGTTACTCAAAGACAGTAACATCGCTGTTGTTGAAGTATCTGAACATACTGGTTTCCCTGAAATGATGGATGGTCGTGTTAAAACTCTACATCCAAAAATTCACGGTGGTATCCTTGCTCGTCGCGGCTTAGATGAAGCAGTGATGCAAGAACACAACATCGACCCAATTGATCTTGTGATCGTGAACCTTTATCCATTTGCAGCAACGGTTGCAAAACCAAACTGTTCACTTGCAGATGCGATTGAAAACATCGACATCGGTGGCCCGACAATGGTTCGCGCTGCGGCTAAAAACCATGCCTCTGTAGGCATCATCGTCAATGCGTCTGACTATGCAACTGTTGTCGCTGAACTTAAAGCAAACGGTGCATTGTCTTACGAAACTCGTTTTGACTTGGCTGTGAAAGCATTTGAACACACAGCTCAATACGATGGTATGATCGCGTCTTACCTTGGCGCTCGCGTAGGTAAAGAAGAAGGTCAAGCAGACAAATTTGCTCGTACTTTCAACACTCAATTAGTGAAAGCACAAGACCTTCGTTACGGTGAAAACCCGCATCAATCAGCTGCATTCTATGTTGATCCTGCTGCAAAAGAAGCATCAGTTTCTACATCTAAACAGTTACAAGGTAAAGAACTCTCTTATAACAACATCGCAGATACCGATGCAGCACTTGAATGTGTGAAATCTTTCGCTAAACCTGCATGCGTGATTGTAAAACACGCAAACCCTTGTGGCGTTGCAGTATCTTTAGACGGTATCAAAGCTGCGTATGACCTTGCCTATGCAACAGATCCTGAATCTGCATTTGGTGGCATCATTGCATTTAACCGTGAGTTAGATGTTGATACAGCGAAAGCGATTGTGGAACGTCAATTTGTTGAAGTGATCATTGCACCAAGCATCGCTGAAGGCGTACTTGAAGTGACTGGCGCGAAGAAAAATGTTCGCGTATTGGTCTGTGGCGATCTTCCTGCAATTGACGAACGTGCACCACAACTTGACTACAAACGTGTCAATGGCGGTTTGTTGGTTCAAGACCAAGATTTAGGTATGATCAAAGCATCTGACTTGAAAGTTGTGACGAAAGTTGCGCCGACTGAACAAGAAATTGATGACTTAATCTTTGCTTGGAAAGTTGCGAAATACGTTAAATCAAATGCGATTGTTTATGCAAAAGGTCGTCAAACCATTGGTGTTGGCGCAGGTCAAATGAGCCGCGTAAACTCAGCGCGTATTGCTGCCATTAAAGCAGAGCATGCGGGTCTCGTGGTTGAAGGTGCAGTGATGGCATCTGACGCATTCTTCCCGTTCCGTGATGGTATCGACAATGCTGCGAAAGCAGGCATTAAATGCATCATCCAACCGGGCGGTTCTATGCGCGATGAAGAAGTGATTGCAGCAGCAGATGAACATGGCATTGCGATGGTGTTCACAGGTATGCGTCATTTCCGTCACTAATTGATTAGAAATCATATTTATTAATCCCTCTAAATCCCTCTTTGTAAAAAGGGGGACTTTTCATATAAGCAACCTTGGTTTTCTTATATGATCACCTCCCTTTTAAAGGGAGCTCAGGAGGGATTCTTTTCTTTGAGGGATTTTTGAGAATGAACATTTTAGTTTTGGGTAGCGGTGGTCGTGAACATGCCTTAGCATGGAAAATCGCGCAAGATGCAAAAGTCAGCAAAGTCTTTGTAGCACCAGGTAACGCAGGTACTGCAACAGAAGAAAAATGCGAAAATGTACAACTGGATATTCTCGACAATCCAGCCATTATTGAATTCGCAAAAAATAATGATGTCGCTTTAGTTGTTGTTGGCCCAGAAGCACCGCTTGTGAATGGTGTGGTTGATGCGGGTCGTGCAGCAGGTCTAAAAATTTGGGGTCCAACTCAATACGCGGCACAACTTGAAGGTTCAAAAGCGTTTGCCAAGCACTTCTTAAAACGCCACAACATTCCAACTGCATTCTATGATGTATTTACAGAAGTCGATGCAGCGAAAGCATTTGTTGAAAAGCATAGCGCGCCAATCGTGATTAAGGCAGATGGTCTTGCAGCAGGTAAAGGCGTCATCGTTGCAATGAGCAATGAAGAAGCGTTTGCTGCGATTGATGACATGTTGGCAGGCAACAAGTTCGGTGATGCAGGTTCTCGTGTCGTGATTGAACAGTTCCTTGCAGGTGAAGAAGCGTCATTCATTTGTATGATTGATGGTCAAAACATTTTGCCTATGGCAACTTCACAAGATCACAAACGTATTTTTGAAGGTGACCAAGGGCCAAACACAGGCGGTATGGGTGCATACTCTCCTGCACCTGTGGTGACTGCTGAAGTATTTGAACGTGTAATGACTGAAATTATGCGTCCTACCGTAGACGGTATGGCAGCAGATGGTCATGTTTATACAGGTTTCTTGTATGCGGGCTTGATGATTGATGAACAAGGTCAGCCGCGTGTAATCGAATTCAACTGCCGTTTTGGTGACCCTGAAACTCAACCAATCATGATGCGTTTACAATCTTCATTGGTTGACTTGGTTGAAGCGGGTCTTGAAGGCAATTTGCCTGCCGAAGCACAGTGGGATGAACGTAAATCAATTGGTATCGTTCTAGCGGCTGAAGGCTACCCTGAAAGCGTGCGTAAAGGCGATGTGATTTCTGGTTTAGGTCAATCTCCTGAAGGCACAAAAGTGTTCCATGCAGGCACTGCAAGCAATGACAAAGGTCAGGTCATCACTTCAGGTGGTCGTGTACTCTGCGTCACTGCGTTAGGTGATAGCGTGCTTGAAGCTCAAGTCAATGCTTTAGAAGTGTGTGGTCAAATCACATTTAACGGCATGCAATACCGTAGTGATATCGGTTACCGCGCAATTGCACGTGAACAAGCATAAGTTCTCATTTTTCTAAGTAAAAACGCTCTTTAGAGAGCGTTTTACTTTTTTATAGCCTTTACCACAAATTTTCATATGATTTGTGTTTTTTATTGTTTTGCGCGGTAAATACAACTCTTTATACTGCCAGCAATCTTGCTCAGATACACTTTTGTGAAAATATTTCAATGAAAATCAATCGTGCACCATACAGATTCTGTATGCTCCCCTATTGTGCATTTTGTTTTCTTGGTATCATGAGCACAATTTCACACCGATGTAACTGATCTATGCTGTGTCTGACCTTAGATATTTGTTCAGACAAGTACCAACATCGTTTTTATTTCCAATCTCCCTGTTGACTTCAGCGGTTTGCTGCACATGGCGATAGATCAACGACTGTTAGATCAGCCGTTTAGTGGTTTTATCCAAATCACTAAATATTATTGATTAGGAACACACACCTCATGAAAAAACTATTGAGTATTGCTTTAGGTACAAGCGTACTTCTTGCCGCAGGTTGCAGTAAAAATGCACCTGAACAAAGCAGCACCACCAAAGCTGCCGATGCCAATCAACCACAAAAAATCGTTCTTGCATCGACAGGTTCAGATACTGATGTTTGGCAATTTATCGCGACATTACCTGAAACTAAAAAAGCAGGTATTCAGCTTGAAGTGAAAAACTTCACTGACTATGTAGCCATGAATAATGCAACTGCAAATAAAGAAGTCGATGCCAATGCATTCCAATCATATAACTATATGGTTGCTTACAATGCTGAAAGCAAGTCTAAAGTTGCAGCAGTTTCAACAACTTATATTGAGCCAATGGGTATTTACTCAAGCAAATACAAAAAAGTGGATCAATTCCCAAGCAATGCAACTATTGCAATTCCAAATGATGCAGCCAATGAAGCACGTGCTTTATCTTTATTGCAAACTGCGGGTTTAGTGAAGCTAAAAGCTGACTTTAACCCAATCCAAGGTACGACCAACGATGTTGTAGAAAATCCAAAACATCTACAACTTAAACCAATTCCAATGGCAACCGCAGTACGTGTGAAAAATGACGTTGATGCGATTGTTCTTGGTAATACCTTGGCAATGGAAGGTGGCTTAAACGTACTTAAAGATGCTTTGTTCTATGAACCAGCTGACCAATCAACAAAACTTTATGTCAACCTTGTTGCAACTGCAGCAGGTCGTGAAAATGATCCTATTTTGAAAAAATTAGGTGACTTGTACCATACGCCAGCAGTGAAAAAATTCATTGATGAGAAATTTGGCGGTACAAAAATTGATGTAAACAAACCAGTCAGCTACTTTACTGAAAACAAACAGTAAGATAGATGTAAATGAACAGGCAAAGTATGTTTCTTTGCCTGTTTTTCTTTTTAGTATAGTTTTTGACCCCATGATTCAATTTAAAAACATTTCAAAGCACTATCAGCTTAAAGGACAAACGCTGCGCGCGCTTGACCAAATCAATCTCGATATTCCTGAAGGAAGTATTTTCGGGATCATTGGTTATAGCGGTGCAGGTAAAAGTACCTTAATTCGCCTGATTAATCTGTTGGAACGCCCAACCGAAGGTCAGGTCATTATTAACGGGAAAGACTTTACTGCATTGGATGCGCGTGCATTACGTCAAGAGCGTGCCAATATTGGTATGATTTTCCAGCATTTCAATTTGCTTGAAACCAAGACGGTTGCAGAAAATATTGAAATGCCAATGAAATTACTGGGCGTCAGTAAGGAAAAACGTCAAGCACGTTTAGATGAGCTGCTTTCTTTTATTGACCTCAGTCATAAAAAGAATGCTTACCCTGACGAACTTTCTGGCGGTCAAAAACAACGTGTCGGGATTGCACGTGCGCTTGCAAATCATCCCAAAATTTTACTGTGCGATGAAGCAACCTCTGCCCTTGATCCACAAACCACACAGTCTGTTTTAGACTTATTGAAGAAAATCAATAAAGAACAAAATATTACGATTGTCATGGTCACACATGAAATGGACGTCATTGAAAGCGTCTGTGATTATGTTGCGGTTATGGAGTCAGGTAAAGTCATTGAAACAGGTAAAACAGTCGATCTATTCAGCCGACCACAGCAACCAACTACAAAGAACTTTATTCAAACTGTGTTACAGCAACAATTGCCAAGCAATATTCTGAAACAGCTCGAACATCAACATGAGCATAGCATTTACTGTTTGCAGTTCTTGGGACAGTCGGCACAGCAACCTGTCATTCAAGCAATGATCAAACAGTTTGATATTAGTTTGAATATTCTATTTGCAAATATGACTGAAATTGATGGTACGGTGATTGGTCAAATGTTTGTACAAATCTTAGGTGATGCGGTGATTGTTGCCCAAGCGACTGATTACTTAAAGCAACAAGGGGTTGAAGTCCGTCAACAAGGAGCACAATCATGAGAGATTGGATTGTACAATGGTTGACTGAAGTGACTCAGCCATTTTGGCATAGTTCTCTGAGCATTGATCAGTTCGTTACAGCATTGCAAGAAACTTTCCAAATGGTGTTCTTTGCACTGATTTTTGGTGGGATTTGGGGACTTATTCAGGCGATTGTATTATTGGTGACTCGCCCTGAGGGAATTCTCCCGAATGCTGTGGTTTATCATATTCTTAACCCGATTGTGAATGCCTTACGCTCTTTGCCATTTATTATTCTGCTGATTGCTGTGATTCCATTTACTCAGTGGCTGGTTGGCTCTTCAATTGGGACTTGGGCGGCGATTGTCCCCCTCACCATTTATGTTGGCCCATATATGGGGCGTCTTATTGAAACCTCATTGCTTGAAGTCAATGAAGGTATTATTGAGTCAGCACAGTCTATGGGTGCAACGCCTTGGCAAATCATTTTTAAGTTTATTTTGCCTGAAGCGCGTAGTTCGCTCATTTTAAATATGACAACTGCCACCATCAGTTTGATTGGTGCAACAGCTATGGCAGGTGCAGTCGGTGCGGGTGGTATCGGTGATTTGGCTATTTCTTATGGCTATCAACGTTTTGACAGTAGCGTCATTATTTTAACCGTGATTGTTTTACTGATTTTGGTGCAGATTGTTCAAACACTAGGAAATTGGCTCGCCAAATTACGATAAGATTTGATTATTCCAAAAAAATGCCATCAGATGATGGCATTTTTATTTCAGGTCATCTTAGAAACGGTAGGTCACACCGACTTTGGCAGATGGCAACCACTTGTATTTATCATCATTGGCAATTTTATTTTCCTGTGCTTTTAAATCACTTTGAAATTGAGCATTGCTGCCACCAGAATTGACAGTTGCATCCGATGCCAGTGTTACAGTTGGATTATCTGTGTAGTAAGCACCAATTTCTCCAAATACACCCCAGTGCTCACTCAGCATTGGACGAGCACCAATTCCGACATACGGCGCAATATCATTTTTATACTTCATTTTGCCTGTAATATTGCCGTCAATGTTGTATTTATTGTCATTAACGGTGACATTGCCATTGCTAGACTGTGAAGTCAGTTTATAGTCATTGTCCAAATATGCTGCCCCTGCTGCCACATAAACTGACTTGGCAAAGGCATTCTGACTTGCTCCCCAAGGGTGCATTTCTGCATTTAAATAGACGTTGTTGTTATTGTCCTGATCGAGATTGTATTTGGTTCCATGACTTTTAATATCATTACGCCAATTAATATCTCCACCGTTATAACCCAAACTTACACCAACATAAGGGTTTACATCCCAAGTCAATGCACCACCATAACCTGTTGTACCTGCTTCAGCACGTACGGAAGTCGGCAAGTAGGTTTTATAAGTATTGCCTGGTTCTGTAATCACAGGTTCATCTGCCAAAGCAACCCCTGCAATGGAAAACAGTGTTGAGGCAACCAAAATCTTTTGAAATTTTTTCATTGAGATGTCTCCTAACAAATCGTGAATTTTCACTGACAGTCTTGCAGTTATGATTGGACATACTAGAGTTAAAAGTGGCTTTTTTTCATACGTTTTTTATGCTGAATTTGCAGGGTTTATGTTATTGTTTGATACAGTTTTTCAAAATATTTCATGAAAATTTTCCTGAAATATATTAAAAATCAAATAGTTCAATTTTAGCTTATATACATAAAATAACCAAATCAATAGCCTCACTTAATAGATTGGATTTAGGTCTTGAACTTGCTTTTCCTGAAATCTTGACTGTTTTGCTATTTTTTCAACCGCATGACTTTATTTTTAGTGTAAAATCGCTGTAATTTTTTGAGCGTAATTTGGGATTAGCATATGTCTGAACTTGCTACAATTATTGAACAAGCCTTTGAAAACCGTGCCAACTTTACTGCAGCAGACTGTCCTGCTGAAGTTCGTGATGCTGTTGAGCAAGCGATTCAAGGTTTAGACAACGGTAGCCTTCGTGTTGCAGAAAAAATTGATGGTGAGTGGGTTGTTCACCAATGGTTGAAAAAAGCGGTACTTTTATCATTCAAACTCAATGATAACAAACCAATCGAATCTTGCGACCTTCGTTTCTACGACAAAGTTGACACTAAATTCAAAGGTTGGACTGAAGAACAATTTAAAGCCGCTGGCGTACGTGTTGTACCACCAGCAGTTGCACGTCGTGGTAGCTTCCAAGCGAAAAACGTTGTCCTTATGCCATCTTATGTGAACATCGGTGCATATGTTGATGAAGGTACAATGGTTGATACATGGGCAACTGTAGGTTCATGTGCACAAATCGGTAAAAACGTTCACTTGTCTGGTGGTGTTGGTATTGGTGGTGTTCTTGAACCACTTCAAGCAAACCCAACCATTATTGAAGACAACTGTTTCATCGGTGCACGTTCTGAAATCGTTGAAGGCGTGATCGTTGAAGAAGGTTCTGTAATTTCAATGGGCGTGTTCATTGGTCAATCAACCAAGATTTATGACCGTGCAACTGGCGAAATCCATTACGGCCGCGTACCAGCAGGTTCTGTGGTTGTTGCGGGTAGCCTTCCATCTAAATGCGGTACTTACAGCCTATACGCTGCAATCATCGTGAAAAAAGTGGATGCGCAAACTCGTGCAAAAACTAGCTTGAACGATTTGCTTCGCGACGAGTAATCTCGACACTGTTGCGGAACTTAAACCGTTCCTCGGAGCGTCCATCGCTCCTCGTCTCTACGGTTGTAAAATCGTAGAGATTTTTGTTTTTTAAAATACCATGGTTACTTTACTATGAATCCGCTTCGCTCCTCTCAAATCCCTGTGACTGATCCTGCCGCAGGTTTACGTATTACCGAGATTTTCTATTCACTACAAGGTGAAGCGAATACCGCAGGACTACCAACGGTTTTTATCCGTTTAACAGGTTGCCCACTGCGCTGTACCTATTGTGATACGACTTATTCCTTTGAGGGTGGTGAGCGCTGGTCTTTAGATAAAATCATTGAAACTGCTCAATCTTATCAAACCCCGTATATTTGTGTGACAGGTGGCGAACCACTGGCTCAGCCTAACTGCATCACACTCATAGATCGCTTATGTGAGATGGGTTTTGAAGTTTCTTTAGAAACCAGTGGCGCGCTTGACGTCAGCAAAGTTGATCCGCGCGTTTCTAAGGTTCTTGATCTAAAAACCCCAACTTCAGGTGAAGCACACCGCAATTTACTCAGCAATCTAGACTTACTGACCACCAAAGATCAGATCAAATTTGTGATTTGTAATCGTGAAGATTATGAATGGTCAAAGCAACAAGTTGCAGAGTATCAGCTCGACCAAAAAGTCAGTACCGTTTGGTTCTCCCCTGCTTTTGCTGTCGAGAAAGGCAATGCCAAATTGCCACGTTTTGCGCGTGACTTGGCTCAGTGGATTTTAGATGATCACCTCCCTGTTCGTTTTCAGTTACAACTGCATAAACTGTTGTGGCAAGATGAAACAGGTCGTTAATTAATTTTTTTGGAGAATGAATATGCGCCCACGCGCCATAGTTTTATTATCTGGTGGCTTAGACTCAACTACTTGTTTAGCTTGGGCGCAAGCACGCTATGAATGTATTGCCCTCAGCTTTCAGTATGGTCAGCGCTCAAGCACCGAACTTGATGCAGCCAAAGCACTGGCTGAGCGTTCGGGTGTAGAACATCGCATTATCAATATTGATTTAGGCAACCTTGGTGGCTCAGCACTGACTGACCATAACATTGCTGTCCCTGAACAGGCACAAGAAGGTATTCCTGTAACTTATGTTCCAGCACGTAACACCATTTTCTTGTCTTATGCACTAGCAGCAGCCGAAGTTTTCTCTGCCGAAGCCATCGTGATTGGCGTAAATGCTGTAGATTACTCAGGTTATCCTGACTGCCGACCTGCATTTATTGAGGCTTTTGCCAACCTTGCAAGCCTTGCAACTAAAGCAGGCGTTGAAGGAAAACCACTTAAAATTGAAACACCTCTGTTACATTTATCTAAAGGGAATATAATACGTCTCGGTCTTGAACATGGTGTAGACTACAGTCAAACAGTCTCTTGCTACCAAGCAGACGACCAAGGACGTGCTTGTGGTAAATGCGATAGCTGCCGTTTACGTAAAGAAGGTTTTGCTCAGGCAGGTGTTGCAGATCCAACACGTTATATACCTCAATAAAAGGCAGGTTTTATGAAATTTTTAAATTCAAAACTGATTGTTTCTACTCTTTTTTCTGCACTTGCATTCACTGCAACAGTTTCTCATGCAGCACAAGACCCATCTAAAAGTACGAACGTGCGTGGTACGTTAATTGGTAACTGTAAAGAAAGTGCAGGTAAAGGTGGCAAACTGACTGCTGCGGAAGCAGATAAGTTTTGTACTTGCCAAGTCGATGCTGAAGGTCGTTTGACTAAAGCACAAGAATGGCAAATTATCAGTACTGTAAATCAAAAGAAAAGCCCAAGCTCACTTCCTTTCATTCAACAGCAAAACAAATCAATCCAATCTTGTTTCGGCCCACAGCTGACTTCAAAACTAAAATCATTGTCTGAAGAAGCAATGAAAAATGCTCAAGCAGCAGAGAAAAAGAAATAAGACATCACCACTGAGTGATTCAATTAACTAGCCACAATGTGGCTAGTTTTTTTATGGAACAACGCATGACATTAGAAACAGAAAACTTGAATATACACCACGCTTGGAACAGCAATGCTCAAGATAAAAAATTTGTCGCTTCTTACAGTGGCGGTAAAGACAGTACTCTCGCCCTCTATCAAGCTATGCAGATGGGCGAAGCGATTGGTTTAATCGTCATGCTTGAGGAAAATGGGCAAAAGTCGCGCTCACATGGTATGTCACTTGAAATTATCCATGCGCAGGCTGAAGCGATTGGACTGCCGATTTTAACAGCCTCTGCGACATGGCAAAGTTATGAAGCACAGTTTATTCAGCTTCTTGAACAGCAAAAATCGCTTGGTGCAGAAGTTCTTGTGACGGGTGATATCGACTTACTCGGTCATGCTGAATGGAACCAATCCGTTTGCGATAAAAGCCAGCTTCAACTGTGCATGCCACTCTGGCAAAAACCACGTTTAGAGATTATTCACGAATTGATTAACTTGGGTTTTCACAGTGTGATTGTTACCGTAAATCTCAATCTAGGTATGAAAGCCGAAGACCTAGGGCGAGTCTTAACCTCTGAATATGTGGATGAGCTCTGTGCGCGTGGCATTGATCCTTGTGGTGAAGCAGGTGAATTTCACACTACAGTGATTGATGGACCGATCTTCAAAAAACCACTTTCAATTTGCAAAGGTGATATTCTCTATCACGAAAATTATGCATTTTTACCACTCACATTAGAACATCATGCCATTTAAGGATTGAACATGACAGACAGTATCCAACTTCCAAATCAGACCTTTCCAACAACAACAGGTGATATCAACTTAGCTGAAGTGAAATCTGAATGGTTGATTGTTTATTTTTATCCAAAAGACTCAACCCCGGGTTGTACCACTCAAGCCGTTGATTTTTCATGCATCCAAGATCAATTTACAGAACAAGGTGCAACAATTTTGGGTATTTCTCGTGATTCGGTTAAATCACATCAGAACTTTACTGAAAAACAGGCATTAAAAATTGAACTGATTAGCGATAAAGAAGAAGCGCTCTGCCAGCATTTCGACGTGATTAAAGAAAAAAATATGTATGGCAAAAAGGTGATGGGTATTGAACGCTCAACCTTTATTTTCCATAACGGCAAGCTCGTTAAAGAATATCGTAAGGTCAAAGCTGCAGGTCATGCAGAACAAGTTCTTGCTGATTTAAAAGCCTTGAAAGCAGCCTAACAAATCATAGCTAGCCTGTGCGCTAGCTATATTCTTAAAAATGATTACTATCTTGAGTTGCAAAGCGTCGCTGTAACTCTGCATAAATTGGCGTGGTTTGAAATTTCTCTAGAAACTCAATCGTGCCTTGTGGGAAATATTGGGTCTGAATTTCACCACGATAATACGCTTCCCGCATCGGTGTCGCAGAAATCGAATCTTTCAAACTCTCTAATTCAACCAATGTCCAGTTTGGAAATAATTCTAAATAATAAGACGACTCATCTTTAAAGTGACCAATCAGTCCAATCTTGGCTTGTGCAGGGGTTTTTTCAGCAACCAAATCTTTGACCAGCTTCACCCATTTCTGATCATCATAAACATCAACAACATGTACAAAAACAATACGTTGTTGATCTTCCTGAGAAAAGTTTGACAAAATCATCTGTTCACGTTCTTGCGCCAGAAACGGATTTTTAATACTGCGTTCTGATTGAGCCGAACCTAAAGCAATAATGACTTTGTGGCTTTGTTGCAATGCAATCTCAATGGTTTGCATGTGTGCCAGATGAAATGGTTGAAAACGCCCAATGAAAACAAGATAATCAAAGTGATACATCATAGGATAGCAATAATTAAACCAAGGGATGGTGAAGTGTAATGATAAAGAATCATCGTGAAGCATAACAATTTACCATGTGAAAATCACGAAATACTGAAATAAAGGACATGAAAAATGACGCTCACTTGTTTAACTCAAACTCATCAGCATTTACAGGCCGTTCTCGAAGATGGTGTACTAACGTTAGCCATTGACCGTGCCATTGCCAAAAATGCGATTTATAGTGGGTTGTATTTATGGATTGCTCAGGCACTCGATCAAGCCGATAACAGTGATGAAGTCCGTGTTGTCATTCTGCGTGGTGCTGGCGATGACTTTACTGCAGGCAATGACATGCAGGACTTTCTCGAATCCATGCAGCAACCCGATGCAACACCCGCAGCAGAACAGCCCCCATTTGTTTTACTTAAATCAGCCGCTAAATTTTCTAAACCTTTAATTGTTGCAGTAAAAGGCGTGGCGATTGGGATTGGGGTAACTTTATTACTACATGCAGATTTGGCTTTTGCAGATGAATCTGCGGTGTTCCAATTACCATTTGTCAGTCTAGGGCTTTCTCCTGAAGGTGGCGCAAGTAAATTACTGGTACAACAGGTCGGCTATCATCATGCAGCGGCGCTGCTCTTTACTGCACAAAAATTTGATGCACATGCCGCAGAAAAATTTGGTCTGATTAATCAGGTATTCTCAAGTGAACATATGCATGCGCCTTATCATTTAATGGCATTGAAAGAACACCGAGATGTTTATGATTTTGCTGATCAAACTGCAAAAACCATGGCAAAACTTCCGATTGCATCACTCAAACAAACCAAAGCACTGATGAAGCAGAATCTACCTGAAATCTTGAAGTGGATTGATGAAGAAGCTGAAATTTTCATGCAACGGGTTAAATCCCCTGAACTCCATGAAGCAGTCAATGCTTTCTTAGAAAAGCGCACAGCCGACTTTTCAAGATTCAATTAAAACCCTTTCTACAGCAGGTCTAATCCTTAGATCTGCTGTTTTTACAACAAAATCCCACATGCAAGTTTTTTATAAATTACCGATAATGCTCTGATCTTGTTGAGCGATAATCAAATATGAGCACCTCAGATCTTACAAAAACGCGTTACCACGAAGCTGCACCGACTGATATTGATGTCAATCAATTTAAAAAAGTGGTTGAAAGCCGCCGTTCCGTACGTAAATTTACGGACACCCCGATTCCTGCTGAAGTTTTAGATCAATGCCTCGACTGGGCAATGCTCGCTCCAAGTTCATCCAACCTACAACCATGGATGTTTTATGTCGTTCAATCGACTCAAAAGAAAGCACAACTGGTCAAAGCCTGTATGGGGCAGTTGGCTGCTCGAACTGCATCTGAGCTGATCGTTTGCGTAGCACGTACTGATCGCATTGATGAAATGGCAAAGAAAAATCTCAGTCATTTCCCGATGCCTAAAACGCCAAAAGCCGTGCAACAGTATTACCGTTTTATTGGATATAACTACCGCACAGGATTTTTGAATACTATTGGCAATGCCAAGAAACTGGCGTTTAGCGTTGTTCGTCAATTTACACCGCTGCCTGTCACCGCATTTAGTCCTGCGGATCGTCAACTTTGGGCTGTGAAAAGCACTGCTCTTGCCTGCGAAAATTTAGTTTTAGCACTTCGTGCTTATGGTTTTGATAGTTGCATGATGGAAGGTTTCGATGAACCACGTGTGCGTAAAATTTTACAGCTCAGTGATGAAGAATACCCTGTAATGGTGATTGGCGCTGGTGAACGTGCTGAGGATGGGGTGTTTTTCCCACAGTATCGTTTTGAGCGTGAGCTATTTGTTCAGAAGGTTTAAAGATTATTCTATATAGAATCTTTTCAACATGATTTTAATTTTAGGATTAACCTTCGGTTCGACCTACTTTTCTTTCGGGAAAAGTAGGCAAAACCATTGTCATCTGCAAAACTCGTCAAAAACTATCTTGATACCTATAGATCGCAGAAACATTTTTTTCATAATTCATCCAAACTCGAACAGTTGCAGATGACGTTTCCACGTATCCAATATTAGTTTTTCAAATTCATTAGAATTTAACATCTATCATTTGAATAAACTCAAAAGCAGGTTCTTCATACGGATGACTGGCTTGTAACGCTTGAACTACTTGCTTGGCATGTGCTTCAGGAACAATGGTTTCTACACGCCATTCTTCAAGTTGTTCAAGCTGATCAAGTTGTCCTAAAAATGGGTCTGCACCCTTCACAGGTTTAAACTGTCCAATGCCTTTCACTTGCCACGCGCATTGTTCATAGTTGCCGATGCCGCCTGCACCTGCAGCAAATATGGCTTGTTTGGTCGATTCAAGATGGCTTTCAGGAACGTAGTAGATAAGTTTGAGCATTATTATTCTCTATTTAGATAAATAATCTTTTCAATCTGTGAAGATGGGATGGTTTTCCCTCTTCCAGCATTAGCCCCTCTCTTTGTTACTGCTTTATCATCTAAAACTAAGTCCCAATAATTTTTTAAAATATGATCCAATTCATTAGCTTTTCTTTCTACATAAAATTTAACCACAGTTGGTTTTAATACACTTAAAATTAAAGCTTTAATTTTATGATAATCATATTTATCAAATACTTCTGAAATATCAAATCCTATAGAAGATTTTGCATCTTTAAGTCGATAAAAGCCATTGATACCATCAATTTCAGATTTTTCCTCGTTGAAACCTTTTTCTCGAATAATGTTTTGTAAGGACTCAATACGAATGTTCATATTCTTGATCTCTGGCACTAGAGCAGTAACTTTATGCATAAAACTTGCTATACCATCTACACTATTGAGCAATCCATCTTCAAACCAAGATTGCTGCCCATTTGTTATACAACGGTGATAAAAACTAATCTGAAAATTTGGATTATCAAGCTCTCTTTGTTCTTTATTTAATAAATTTCTAATCTCCCAAAGAGTAAATCCAATATCTTGATCAATATAACTGCCTAGTTTCTGAATAATAGGCTTTATTTCATCTGTTCTTGAATTTATTTCTTGAACTGATATTTGATAATAATTCGCCAAACTATTTAAAGCATCCTGTTTAGAGTCATAACTAAATTTATAAATATTCATAAATGCAATTTTTATCTATTTGATTGAATACTCAGTATAAACAGATTTTAAGGCAACAAAAAAGCCACCTTGCGGTGGCTTCTTAACTTAGCTAAATTCAACGATTAACCAATAAATTTACGTGCGTTACGGAACATACGTAACCATGCACCATCTTCAGTCCAACCCTCAGGTGACCAAGAATGCTGAATCGCACGGAAGTTACGTTCAGGGTGCGGCATCATAATTGTCGCACGACCATCTTTAGAGGTTACACCTGTAATCGCATCTGGTGAACCGTTCGGGTTCAACGGATAATGCTGCGTTGGCTGACCATGACTGTCGACATAACGTAAAGTCACTTGGTTGCCTGCTTGCAAGCTTGCCAAGTTCTCAGCACTTGCGACAACAAGACCTTCACCATGTGCAACCGCGATTGGTAAAATCGAACCTTCCATGTCTTGCAACAACACAGACGCTGATTTTTCGACACGGACATTGACTGCACGCGCTTCAAATACTTCTGATGTGTTACGGTGGAAGCGAGGCCAAGCTTCCGCACCCGGAATGAGTGGCGCAAGTTGTGAAATCATTTGACAGCCGTTACACACACCTAAAGTGAATGTGTCTTGACGGTTAAAGAATTTCTCGAATTGATCACGGAGTTTTGCATTGAACAACACTGACTTTGCCCAACCACCACCAGCGCCTAGTACGTCACCGTAAGAGAAACCACCACAAGCCACCAAGCCTTCGAAGTCATTTAGATCAACACGACCTGCAAGTAAATCGCTCATGTGAACGTCGACTGTGTTAAAGCCAACTTTGTCAAATGCAGCGGCCATTTCAGTCTGACCGTTGACACCTTGTTCACGCAAGATTGCCATGCTTGGACGGCGAAGGTTCAAGAATGGTGCTTCAACAGGTTCATTCAAGTCATACGTTGGTTGTGCAATCAAACCTTTGTGGTTTTTGTCAGCAATCAATGCAAATTCTTGATCCGCAGTTTCAGAGTTATCACGTAAACGCTGGATTTGATGCGAAACTTCTGTCCATGCTTGTTGTAATTCAACACGTTCTAAAGTCAAACCATTCACATTTAACTGATCGCTGTTGTTGACTTGACCGACAATAGTAATTGCATCTTTCAAGCTTGATGCCGCAACTTCAGCTTCAAGTGCAGCCCAATCTGCTGCTTTGATTTGTACCACTGCACCAATTTCTTCAGCAAACAAGCTTTCAGTGCTTTGGTTTTCCAAAGCCACACCTAGGCGTGAAGTGAACATCATTTCAGCAACAGTTGCCAACAAACCACCATCACCGATGTCATGGTAAGCCTGAATCAGACCACGATTGTTCCAGTCCTGAATCAATGCAAAGAATGCTTTGAAGTCATCGAAGCTATCGACATCTGGAGTCACTGAACCGATTGCTTTATACACTTGTGCAAGGATCGAACCGCCTAAACGGAACTGACCTTTTGACAAATCAATACGGACAAGTACTGAATCATCCAGTTGTTTCAATTCTGGCGTCAATGTTTTGCGAACATCTAAAACAGGTGCAAATGCAGTAATGACACCTGTCATTGGTGAAGTGACGGCTTTATCGACACCTTCATCATTCCAAGTGGTACGCATTGAAAGCGAGTCTTTACCGACTGGAATTGCAATGCCTAACGCTGGGCACATTTCCATACCAATCGCTTTTACACCTTCAAACAAAGCTTGGTCTTCACCTTGCTGACCTGCTGCTGCCATCCAGTTCGCAGACAATTTAATATCGCTGATCTGTTCAATGTTGGCACACATGATGTTTGAAATGGCTTCAGCCACAGCCAAACGTGCAGATGCTGCTGGGTTAAGCAATGCAACAGGTGGACGTTCGCCCATTGCCATTGCTTCACCTGTATAACCTTCAAGGCTTGTGGTTGTGACTGCTGCATCAGCAACAGGAACCTGCCAGCGACCTACGAGTTGGTCACGTGCCACCATACCTGTAATTGAGCGGTCACCGATGGTGATCAAGAATGATTTAGATGCAACGGTCGGGTTTTTCAAGACACGGAAGATCGCATCTTTTAAGTCCACTTGAGCAGCATCGAAATCGTCACCTTGACGTTCGATAGTTTCGTATGAACGGCTCATACGTGGCGTGCCACCCAACATCACTTGCATTGGCATATCCACTGCTTTGTTTTCAAACAATGGATCTTCAACCGTCAAGTGACGCGCTTCAGTCGCTTCACCCAACACTGCAAACGGACAGCGTTCACGCGCACAAATCGATTCAAATTGTGCTAAAGATTCTGGACGAATCGCCAAAACATAACGCTCTTGCGCTTCGTTTGACCAGATCTCCATTGGAGACATCCCAGGTTCAAGCGATGGAATCTTACGTAAGTTCAACACTGCACCTAACTCGTGATCATTCACCAGTTCAGGCATAGCATTGGATAAACCACCCGCACCCACGTCATGTACAGACACGATTGGGTTAGCATCTTCCAAGCGCCAGCAGGTATCGATCACTTCTTGGCAACGGCGTTCCATTTCTGGGTTTTCACGTTGTACCGAAGCAAAGTCAAGGCTTTCACCCATGGTACCGCTATCTACAGAAGATGCTGCACCACCGCCCAAACCGATCAACATCGCAGGGCCACCCAATACGATGAGCAAATCTTTTGGCTGAATCGCATCTTTTTCAACGTGATCAGGGCGAATGTTACCGTAACCACCCGCGATCATGATTGGCTTATGGAAACCTTTCACATCACCGTTGACGTTTTGTTCAAAAGTACGGAAATAACCATTTAACGCAGGACGACCAAATTCGTTGTTAAACGCTGCGCCACCCAACGGCCCTTCAATCATGATTTGTAATGGCGATGCCATACGTGAAGGTTTACCGTAGTTCTCTTCCCAAGGTTGTTCAAAACCAGGAATGTTCAGGTTAGACACGGTAAAGCCTGTTAAGCCTGCTTTTGGCTTACCACCACGACCTGTCGCGCCTTCATCACGGATTTCACCGCCCGAACCTGTTGCCGCACCTGCAAATGGAGAAATGGCAGTTGGGTGGTTGTGGGTTTCCACTTTCATCAAAATATGAGCCGCTTGGCTCTTGTATTTATAGATGTAATGACCTGTTTCTGCGTCTTTTTTCGGGTAGAAACGCATAGTGTCATAACCGACAATCACCGAAGCATTGTCTTTATATGCCGACAACACGTCATTCGGTGATTCTTTATAAGTATTTTTAATCATTTGGAACAAAGACAATGGTTGTTTTTCACCATCGATTGTCCATTCTGAACCAAAGATTTTATGACGGCAGTGCTCAGAGTTGGCTTGAGCAAACATCATCAATTCGATGTCGTTCGGGTTACGACCCAATTTGGTGAACGCTGCTGTTAAATAATCAATTTCTTGTTCTGATAATGCAAAACCAAACTCTTGGTTCGCAGTCACAAGCGCTTGCTTGCCTTCACCCAAAATGTCAATTGAGTTTAATGGCTTTGGTGCAGTTTCTGAGAAAAGTGCTTGAGCATCATCTAAGTGTGCAAATACAGTCTCAGTCATGCGGTCATGCAATACTTGTTTCACCGCAGGAGAAACGTCGCTGACACCTTTTAGCGTAAATAAAAGACCACGCTCTAAACGGTGTACAGGGGTATTACAGTTTTGGAAAATATCCGTCGCTTTAGACGACCATGGTGAAATTGTCCCAACACGTGGAGTCACCAAGATTTGAATTTCATCAGCTGCCGCTTGGCGCAACTCGAAAGACTGACCATCATTTAAAAGTTGTAAAGCTGACTGATATTGCTGCTCGTTGAGCGCTTGATCAAACAGATAAACCCACTGGCTATCAAAAGATTGAACAGAACTAATTGACGTCAAACGTGATAATAGTTGAGTTTTCTTAAAAGAAGAATGCGCTGAGGCACCGGCCACGATAAACATGTTGATTTTGGCTCCACGGGCTTGTCGTTAATGACGTTACCGCAATGTGACTTAGAGAGAGCGCATATTCTACTGTGAAAAGCCCAAATCAGCTAGATCAAGAATCAGGATTATGTAAACGAATTTTCATGAAGTCTTTATTTTTTCGATATATTTTTTTTACGCTGCTTATTTAAAACACAATTTTTTTTTCGAATTGATCTGACTGTATAACAAATCGGCGACTGAAAGCTGTATTTCAGCTGCCGATTCATCCTTTTATGCCGCTTCATCTGCAATATAAATCGGCAAACTGACCTGCATCCGCATCGCCATATCACAGAGATACACTAGACGAACCAAGTGATCAATCGTCAACTTAGGTCTGGCAAGTGTCTGTACCAATTGCTGTTGTAGCAATGACATGCCCGCTTGTTGTGCCAGTTGTTGCTGATCTTGCAAAATCTGGCGCTGCGAATCGGTCAACCATAAACGTCCTGAACTGCTTAAACTGCACAGTACATCAAGCACAGGCTCACATAAACGCTGAGCCAAAGTCTGCTGTAGCTGATAGTGCTGTTGATGTTGCTTTTTCTTGGCGAGCAATTGCTCAATTCGCCCCACCAAGCTTTCTTTCAGCGTTTTTTTCTGCTGCGGTACAGCATCAAAATCAAGCTGAAATAGCACTTGTCTAGGCTGAACCACATCTAAAAACAAGCTGATCGGCGTTAAACGCAACTGGTGCGACTGAACTGATAATGATGCAAATACGGCAACAATTTTTTCAGGTTCAAGACACAAGCGTTCCAGTTTGCGAATACGTTCCAGACTTTGCGTGTTCCAGTCCAAACGTAGCTGCAAAACATTCTCCGCAGCATCGTAGACTGACCACCACAAGCACTGTTCGATTTCATCGACCTGAGGTGAGTCACAACGGGCAATTTTCAATAACACCTGTTGTGCTAAACCTTCCACAGATTGCATTTGGCTTTGCCAGTGCTGCTGTAATTGTTGCCAGTCTTGAAAGGCAGCTTGCTCAAAAATCGGCTGATAATGTTCCAAGCTTAACTGGGCAAGCTGAGTATGTGCCTGACTTGAACCTGAACTGGACAAGCGCCCCTGCTCAGAAAAACGCGGCTGCAACAAGCGCACATGTCGCTGCATCAAACTTTCAGCAGTATGTTGCCAAATACTGTGTTGCCCCCAAGCCCGATAACGGTCAAAACTAGGATCTTGCCCTTGAGCGCGGGCGATGGTCACATCAATTGGACGCTGTTGCTGCATTTCCCAAAAATACAAACTCAAACCACGCGCACCACCTTGGGTATGCCACCATCTCGCCCCGAGCGGTAACAGATCTAACTCTGTCTGTTCGCTATCGTGTTGATAGTTCTGCCTTGACTGCCCACGTAACTGAATCAAATGCTCAGCATGACTGTGCTGCAACTGATGCAGATAACTCAGCATTTGTACGATATAACACAGGCTTTCTCGTTCATTGGCATGCTCATCACGGCGCACTAATGCGCTCACCTGACCACTGAGTTGACGCAACATGCCTGCCAAACGGGGCAAGCCTTCACTGCGTGCGGAAACATTCAGTAAATGCAACTGCCGTGCCGTCATGCTGCTAATATGTGCCAAGCCCTGTTGTAATAACTGGGTGAGGTCTTGCTGTAACTCTTGAATAAACTGGCGTTCACTGTCACTGAGCAAGGCAGGATTTTCCTGATCGCTCAGCTCCAGTTGTTGCCAGATTTTTCCATGTTGAAACTGTACCAAGCTCAATGCTGCCAAGTGTAAAGCGGGCTGATCTTTTTCCACATCGGACAGCATGCCTGCAAAACCTGCCCCAGCCAAATAGCTAACCTGCTCATTTAACTCAGGCAACTGTACCCGAACCCGATAGGCTTCAATGCTGATCTTGATGCTGTACCTTTGCCATTGTCGTGCCCACTGAATGGCTTTTTTCGCAGCAGATTTCCCAATTTTCTTGGCAATCTGATCAAGATCAAGTGCCAACATTTCCGCCAAGACATCAACCGTAGGCGATGCTTCCTCAATCACTGAATTTGCTGTTCCCTCGGTTGAGGAACTTTCAGTAGTGCTTGTACTCTGATGATTTTGCTGTAGCCACAGCACCGCTGCGACAATATGTTTACACGCACCTGTTGCAGGGCAAGAGCATTGTGCCTGATGTAAGCCTGTTGCACTCAAACAGACCTGCTGACCATCACTTTGAATCAACACCTGATCGGGCTGTTCTTCCTGTAAACTGACTTTATTGGCATCGACATCTTTTAACGCACGGCGCACCAATCCCACATTGGCAAAGGTGGACAGACTGTCCTGATCATAAGATAAATATTGAATTTTCCAGCTCATTGCATCACCTCTGCCATCCATTCAGCAAAATGTTCAGGCGTCAGCGCAGCCACAGACATGCCACGTTCACTGAGTTTTTGTGCCATTTGCATGTCATACACAGGCTGTGCCTGTTCATCCAACGCCGCCAGTCCAAGCAGCTTCACCTGCTGACTACTCAGGCGACTAATTCCACCCAGTAAATGCGCCACCGAACCGCCTTCTTCAAAGTCACTGATCAGGGTAAAAATGGTGCGATTCGGCTGAGTCACCAAACGCTCACAATAGTTCACCGCTTTGGCAATATCTGTTCCCCCGCCAAGCTGTGCAGTCAGTAAAACTTCCACAGGATCACTGGCAAGATGTGAAACATCAACCACATTGGTATCAAATAAAACCAGATGTACTTTCACCGCAGGCAAACTGGCTAAAATACTGGCACAGACCGCGCTATACATCACCGAACTTAGCATCGAGGCACTTTGGTCAACACACAAAATCACCGTCCACGGCAAATGTCGTTGTACTCGCGCATTAAAAAATGGCTGTTGAATCACCAGTTTTTGCAAATCTACATTGTAATGTTTCAGGTTGGCTTGAATGGTACGCCGCCAGTCAAAGTTTTGACTATTCGCCACCAATGAACGGCGAAAACGGTGCTTGCGCCCATGAATGCTATTGACAAAATTTGCCTTCAAACGGGCAACGATTTGCTCGACCACACGACGAATAATCTCGCGCACAGCGTCACGGGTTTCGCTATTCATTCGCCCGCGCATACTCAGTAAGGCTTTGGCAAGCTGCGGGGTTGGCTCAAGATGCTGCAACGTATTGGCATCTTTGAGTAAACCATCGAGTTGATAACGCTCAATCGCTTGGGTCTGCACCCGTTCAAAAGTACTTTGTGGAAAGAGCTTGCGGGCGCTATTTAACCAATTCACCGCCGTCAGTTGTGAATTGTCCAGTGAGCCATGACGGGACTGCCCTGCCACTTGCCCACGCCCGTCATATTCACGGTTATATAAATAATCCAATGTGCGTTCCAAACGCAGTTGTTCAGCATCGAGCTGAACCTGATTTAAGGCGCGGTCGCTATAACGTCCAAGCACTAAGCGCCAACGAGCAGCCGTATCATGTTCTTGCTTCATGCCTGCTCCTCCTGCGTGAACCACATTTCTAATTGTTGCTGTTGAAGTAGTTGCACTAATTGTTGATTGAGCTGCACACCTTGCAACATTTCGGTTTGTGAAATTTCGCTGCTGACCACAGTTAGACTCAAGCTCGACACTTGATTGAGCTGTGCCATATGTTCAGCAAAATGTGCCGTTTCTTTGGGTTTTAAATAGGTAAAGGCAAAACGTAAATCAGGCAACAATGCGATAAACGTCTGTTCATCCCAAGAGGTCAGCAGTTGGTTGAGCAAATCGCCCAATTCCCGATAATGCAGCAACAACTCGGGCGCAGCCTGTAAAATGCCTGACAAATATTGCACCGCATGTTCAGGAGTTGCTCCGATGCCAAAACGCTGTAACAGCGATTGCTGCAAATCCTGCTCGGCATATTTCCCATCTAAAAATGCCAATGCATCTCGACCACCCGCCAATAAATCAATTTTCTGCCATGCAACATCCAAACGCTGCAAACTTTGATAAAGCTGACTCAATAATTGTTGAGGGCAATCTAGAATCCGTTCAATCTGCTGTGCCAATTCGCGTAATTGCAACACCTGTTGCAGTACAGCTTGCTGTTGCTCAGGCGCAGGTGTGCTGTGTTGTTCCAGTAAAAATAAGGCACTCGGCAAAACCTGTTGCAGTAAGGCTTTGAGTTCAGGCTGTTGCTGAAAACCGAGAAAATCTTTACCTGTCCACAAGTTCAGTAGCTTTTGTCCACACTGAATCACCGAAGACAGCTCAGGGTCATTGGGTAAATATTGCTGCACTTCGGCAAACAAGGCAGGAATCTGTTGATACAGCCCCATCACCGCAGCACGCAACAACAACTGCACCGCCTGATGTGATGAACGTCCTTGACCTGCCTCATAAAAACGCTGTTTCAATTGAAGCAATTGCTGAATGGCTAAGCTCTGCACATCACCCGCTTCCGCAGACAGTTCAATCAGCCGCGCTTCAACTTGCGGTGTCCACGCATATTCCCATTCTTCAAACAGTAAATGTAACTGTCCACCTGTCAGAAAATCAGGGCCTGTCTGATGTCGGGCAAAACCCACTTGCAAGAAACTCAGTAAATGCAAAAAACGGCTGCGTAAACGATGTTTAGGATTACGCAGTACATCCAGTTTAGCGCGTTTACTGATGGTATCATCCAGTTTAAAACGATGCGCTTTGGCAAGTTCCACCACTTGCGCCAGTAGCGGTGGCGTTTGAGTCGAGCTAACCACTTGTCCAAGCTGTGCCCCACTCAAAAGCTGCATCAATGTTTGCTGAAACGCCTGCTGCCCATCATCCAAACTGCCTTTAACAAAACTACTTTGGCAGGCATCAATCAAGTCATAACGGCTGATCAGTGCATGTTCACGCAAGGCAGCCAAGCCCACTGCCTGTTCACTGGCAGTCTTTACGGTAATAAAACTGCTGTCCAAAACTTGCTGCTGACGTAATTGTTGTGACAAATCGGAAATGACATCAATACATAAACGCTGACGTTGCTCGGCATCACTCTGTTCAGACGGCGTATTCAATTGCTGCCAACAGCGTTGATAAAATGCGGGGGATGGCATGCCTGAGGCATAACCATTTAAAGCATCCAAACGGTCAAAGCTATAACGGATCAGCCATGCCTGATCCTCCTGATCGGCAGATTTAAACTTTTTCAAGGGCTTCGGTGAGTCTTGCAATAACTGCCCTGCCAACTCCTCAATCAGTGCCAAGGTATGAAAGCCACCTGTAATAATACAGATGTCACCCTGCGCCTGTGCATGGCAGTCTAAAATCGATTGCAACATGCAGCGTTCACGGATCAATGACGCTTCTGCCGCAAGCACACTCGGCTCATAATCCAGTCGTGACATGCTGCACCAGAGCTGCACTTCAGCAAAAAATTGCTGCCAGTGGCTCAGTTCAGCCTTAGATTTCAGCTCAAATAAATGATCCCACAGTTCATCATGGTTACGGCAATTCAGGCGGCTCGCCAGTGCTTGAATATACTGGCTATGTGCCAAATAGCGCTCCTGCTGCAAACTTTGCGCCTGCCATGTTTGTGTGTGACTGACTTGCTGCTCATGTTCGACCTGACTTGACCATGCCAAATCAATAAACTCCACCTGTGCATTGATCTGTTTAGCGGTTCGTAACGCCACCCATTCAGGCGAATAGTCACAAAATGGAAAATAAGCACTGCGATAGTGTTTCTGTGGCGTCTCTGCACCTGATTCTGGCACTAGATTCGGCGTACTCAGTTCAGTCTGACATAAAATTGCCAGTGGCGGCTGACTGTCAGGATGCTGCAAATCGCTCAGTAAAGGATTGAATGATTTGGGTGCTTCAATCAACACATGGGCAGGTTGTAATTGTTGTAATGCCTGTAAAGTTGCATAGGCACAGGCAGGGCTATGATGGCGAACCGCAAGAAAATGAATGCCACGTTCAGCAAGCTGGTTTTGCCAGTGTTGGGCTTGCTGTAAACGGGCGGGCAAAGTGGTGTTAGTCATGTGTGATCTATATCCAAGGCAGGGTTGCAAGGTCTGTCAACTCAAACCATTACAGACCCGATGCAAACTGGGTCGCGGATTGCCTGCACAAACAGGCATCACGCGAACTTGATGAAGAAAGCGCACAAGGCTTATTGCCAGAAGGTTTTACCTGCATCAAAAAAAGCTTTCCATGTTGCATCTTGCTTGGCACGTTCACGCGCCACATTGTCCATATAAAAACGCATGCGCTTGGCATCATCAGGATTATCTTTGAGCACTACACCAATCAACTGTTTGGCAATCGCCGCAGCATTTAAACTTTGATCTCCCAAGTAATAACCTTCCAATGCCGCAGCATAGACAATATTCACCGCTTCGGCGGTTGACATCACCGCATCTGGAGTTTTCAGGGTGGTACCATCCTTGGTGGTTCCTTGACGCAATTCCTGAAAGATCGTCACAAGCAGATCAATCACCGATTCAGAAATATTGACCTGTGCTGACAAATCGCCCAATTCACGTTGCAACTGAGTAAAGACCAGTTCACGTTCAAACACAGCATCAGCAATCGGTTTCACGGTTTCAAAGTTAAAACGGCGTTTGAGTGCCGAAGACATTTCATGCACACCACGATCACGTAAGTTGGCTGTGGCAATGATATTAAATCCTGCTTTGGCATAAATTCGCCCTTGCTGCCCAAGCTCAGGAATCATCATGGTTTTTTCTGACATTAACGACACCAGTACATCCTGAATTTCGGGCGGGCAGCGGGTAATTTCTTCAAAACGGATAATCTTCCCTTGCTGCATGGCTTGATACACAGGCGATGGCACCAGTGATTTTTCATTCGGCCCTTCAGCAAGGAGTAAGGCATAGTTCCATGAATATTTCAGGTGATCTTCTGTTGTACCTGCTGTGCCTTGAATGGTTAAACCAGAATCATCACTAATCGCGGCTGCCAGTAATTCTGAGAGCATGGATTTTGCGGTTCCTGGTTCACCCACTAACATCAAGCCCTGTTTACCCAGTAAAGTCACAATGGCTCGATCGACCAGTGCATCATCCCCAAAAAACTTACGGCTGATCTTGAGTTGTTCATTGCCTAAAATAAACTGACGGACGGCTTTAGGTGAACGAACCCAGCCCAATGGCTTGGCAGCGCCGCCATCATTTTGGGTCAAAATGTCCAGTTCTTCCTGAAAACGCTGCTCGGCACTCTGTTTAATAATCTGTTGTTGTGTCATGTACTTAACCAATTCTATTGTGATCTATTGCTTTGCGTGCCGACCCCAATGACTTGGGGCAGCATCATTTTGATTACCAAGGGGTTTTCTTTTGCCATTCAGGATCAAAACCTCGGCATGCAGCCGCCACAGCCAAATAGTCGGCATAGCACTCTGCAAATAAAATTGGCGGTACATCTTTGAGTTGCATGTCACTACTGTTCCAAGAACGCCCTTTGACTTTGCTAAAGCTCAAACGGTATAGCACCGCAGGCATATTTTCTTCAGGGAAATAACTGCCACTAAAATAAATAAATGCCGAAATCCCCAAACTATTAAAGGTTTTGTAGTAATACTCAAATACGCCGCCATCTTCTGCTTGCCCACGCTGATACCCTAGTTTGGTGACTGTGCCACGCAAGGTAAAGGTATCGGTCATCCAGCCCAAATGGTCATCGATCTGATCTTTATTCGCCAGTTCCAGTTCAGGCAATACATGATCAAGCTGTTTAAACAAGCCTTTGACTTTATAGTCTTTATAATGCTGCTGCCATGCTGCAATCTCATCAGCATCCATCAGTGCAGCATGCGCCAAACGAATCTCACTGTCTTGGCTGAGTTCCACTTCATCATCGTCAGCATTGATCAAACTGCCATCTTCGGTTGGACGGAAGGTATTTAACACTTCACCTTGCGCCATTTCCTGCCAGACCAAACGCTGAATCAACAAGCGCATCACAGGATGTTCCGCCAAATACTGCTGCCAGTCATTGACTGTCCAATGACGGTTAGCACATATCGCTTCATATAAACGAGCAGTTTGCAAATCAATGATTTGTTTCAGTTCTTTTTTGCTGCTACTGAACTGTTTTTTAGTTTCTTTGACCAGATCGGCATCATCGGTTTGGCGCGGTGCAGGCAATGCCTTAATCACTTTACCTTCTTCATTTTTCAGAACCATTTTGAGCTGATCATCAAGAACTACGGTGAACTCGCGTTCGCCAAAGCTCAAACTTAAAACACCTTGCTCATCAAACCCTGCGGTTGGAATGGTTCGATCTGCCAGTTCATCATTGCTCCAGCCATTACGTTCTGCAATCACCTCAATATACTGACGTGCTTTTTCCTGTACCGAAGCGGTTCGATAACGACGCGCAATCGACAGTAAGAATTGGATAATTAACGGATCATTGCTGTTGGAAATTGCGGCGAGCATGGCTTCAATTTGCGCACGGCGCTGGTAATGATCTTTCATATATTGCTGCAACAGGCGCACCGCTTTATGCCCCTGAATCCCGCTACTCAGTGCCAAAATTCCTTTATCAGAAATGGCTGATCCCAAATAACGTGACAGCACTTCACGCTTAATCTGTTCGATCATCTGCTCAAGAGTGAAATGCTCATAATGTGCATAGTATTCAGGGTATTTGTGACCATAGCGCTTAAATGCATCATGATAACTTTGCAAACGTGCAGGTGCTTGTTGCTGCGCCTCTGCTAAAGCCTCTTCTTGGGTTGGTGAACGCACATCCTGATGGGCAAAACCTGCAAACAGGAACTCACCCAATTGCTGCTGACTATCGAGTGACAATAAACTCAAATAACGCTGAAATAATGCATTCCCGACAGGATCTTTGAGTTTATGTGCCAACACCACCCACCAGCGTAAAATGGTTTCGCTGACGGCTGATCCATCTTGCCAAGTCAATGCAGGGAACGGCTGATCTAACAACCATTTCAGACTGGTTGGCAATTTGGCTTTTAAGCCTTTTTCAGCATCTTTGAGTAAGTGTTCAGGCGACAAATGCGCAGAAATATCTTCACCCAATTTTTCCAGTGCAGTCAGTAATGCTGCAATCACTACTTCACGTTTTTCTTTTTTCAATGCAGTTTGTAATGCAGCAATCGCAGCCACATCGTTGAGACGGACGAGCCACTCTGCGGCAACGATACGAATTTCCTGCTTACTCGATGCTAAACCCTCTTCCGCACGTAAGCGAATGTCAGGTAGTCGTTGCAACAATTGCTGTGCCTGCAAACGGTAACTTTTGCTTTCGCCCAAAGCCAGTTCGAGTAAACGCGGAATAAATTGGGTAGGTAACTGCGGGAAATAACCCAAAATTTGCAAGGCAGCAGCCACATCATAACTTTCATAGTAGCCATGTAACTGCGAAGGCAATAAGCCCAAAGCTTCAGCCAAAAAGTCAGGTTTCTCCGCAAAAAATGGCCAAACATGCTCAGGGGCTAAACGATCCAAAGCATCATCATAGTTGGACTGCAATAAGAAATAAGCAACGGATTGATCAGCCTGATCTATGCCTGCTTTTTGAATCGCATCACGCAATTGACGCAAATCAAGCTTGGCATAATCCTCAGCTTTTAAGCAATCATTGAGTGCATAAGTACTGAGATGCATTCGCCCTTCACGTATATAACGATGCCCCATCGCAATTAAAAAATGAATCAAGTTATATTCAGGCAACTGACTCAAACGCTGTTTATAGAAAATAATTTCTTGATCTAAATCTTTTTTCTTGGCAGATACTTCAGCATTTAACACATCAAAATAGCTAAAAATGGTGGCTTCATTGAGTTTTTCTAAACTCGCACAACGCTGCTGACGCCATTTGCTTTTCCATTTTTCCTGCTTGTTCTGTTCAATTTCAGCTTCGGCATCTTGTTTGGCTTTTGCCAGTACATCACGATAATTTTGCAGCAGAATATCTTTAGTTTGCTCAGGTAAATGGACAAACTGAATCGGTTCATAACTTGGAATATCGTATTGATCTTGCTGCTCAGCACGATCAAGTGATGCCAAACGTGCTAGTGCCTGCTCAATCGTCTGAATTACGGTTTTACTTTTTTCTTGAGTCAAGGCATGTTCCAGAGTTGACTGACTGACTGTCCCCAAACGCGCCAACAAATCGGCTGCATAACCTCTTTCTTTCGGTGCTGCATTGGCTAAGCGCTCTGCCAAATATTGCTGTACATCTTGTTCTTCCAAACCTGCCAGCATTGACTGAGCAGCGCTGCGCACCTTTTTACTGCTAGACACTGCACAACTCACAATCAACGATGGAAATTGCTTGGCAACCTTTGGATATAACTCCAAATAATTAAACAGGTTTAACTGACCATTGGCAGAAAGTCGTTGATAGAGTGTTGAAAAATCGTCTGAATGCTGTTGAATATAATCTTTTAGATCGGGCAAACGATAGAATAAATCCAAATTACGCCAGTAATACTCAGACATATTATCGCGGTCAAATAGTGCATTCAGGATTAATGTACCCTCAAGCTGCTCTTGCTCTAGGAGTTCATGCAGCATTTGCACAGACCAGTTTTTGCGAAACTGCATATTTTTATTGATGGTGTGATCGCCCAAACTGCTATGCAATCCATCAATCATCAAATAAATCAACCAGCTCGGAACTTCAGCATTTAAACGGGTAAGATTTTGTTCACGAGTCGCAGCAACTAAAAATTTGCCAAAACGGACGGTTTGCTCAAAGCTTAAGCCTGTTCCAATATGGTTATAAAAATTCACTCGAGCATTTTTAGATTGATTAATGAGTTTCTTATTATTTTGTGCTAAAAACTGAGAACTTGGAGAAACACTCCACCAGTTGAGTGTAGCGGGCTGCCCCAATAAAATAGCAACATCGTCATTTTGACGAGATTGCAAGGTCATTAAAATTTCGGGATGTTGTCCTGACCAAATATAGTCAAAAATTTGAGCAGGATATTGCTCATCCGATGCTTGCAGTGGTGCAACCACTTTATACAGCAACTCTGCTGCGACTTTTTGTTGTTTCTTATCTTCTGATTCAAAACCTAACTGACTGAATACATTTTCTAGCATCATTTAACCTTTTATCTTATCTCTTTTAGGAGAGATTCATTCTCATCTGTAAAAAGTATAATCAAATTTTATAAAAAGTATTGTATGTTTTATACGTTGTGCGACATTATTTGTCGTTCATGTTTCTCACTGCTTTCGTGAGATTAATGCATGCCGACATCAAACAGAGAACCGATCCAAAAACTAAATAGCATCGCCAAAATCCCCCAAATAACCACACGGCTTGCGCCTTTCAACATTGAACTGCCTCCTGCATAACTGGCAATCGCTCCTAAAATTGCCAGAGACAATACCCCAACAAGACCGATTCCAACTTGTAACCACGTTTCAGGAACAACCCAAATAGCTAACAATGGGCACAATGCCCCTAAAGCAAAAGATAATGCAGAAGAACATGCCGCCTGTAATGGCTGTGCCAAAGTTTGTTCAACAATCCCAATTTCATCACGGGCATGTGCTTGTAAAGCATTATGTGCTGTCAACTGTTTGGCGACCTCGGCAGCCAAGCTTGCTTCCAACCCACGCTGTGTATAAATTTTAGTTAATTCTTTAAGTTCTTGTTCTGGATTATGGTGCAACTCATGCGCTTCCATTTTCAAATCTGCATGTTCAATATCCTGCTGTGATTTGACCGAAATATACTCGCCTGCCGCCATAGATACAGCGCCCGAAATTAACCCTGCGATACAACTGACCAAAACCGTGTGTGCAGATGCGCCACTTGCGGCAATCCCAATCACCAAACTGGTCACAGAAATAATCCCGTCATTTGCCCCCAACACTGCGGCACGTAGCCAACCCGAACGCTCGGTATAATGTTTTTCAATATGTGAAGAGTGTCGTGTCATGATCTTTTACGCTTTCTCTTATTTTGATCTTTAGGGTGTATATAACATGAATCTGTTCATCACTTCGACATCTGTTGCATCTAAACTGCGCACGACAAGTCATTACGACAACTCCTGACGTTATACGCTAGAGTCTCACCCACTTTTTTGGCATGATGTCTTTTTACAAGGAATAACAATACAATTTATGAGACAAATGCGTTGGTTAGAATTGCTCTCTGCAATTCGTTTAGGTACAAAAAAAACAGGAAATGAACAACTTGGGCGCAGTCCATTTCATAAAGACTATGACCGTATCATTTTTTCTCAAAGCTTTCGGCAACTCAACCGTAAAACTCAGGTTCACCCCCTGACTCAACATGATGGTGTACATACACGCCTGACACATTCCCTAGAAGTGTCCTGTATTGGGCGCTCCCTTGGCATGATGGCTGCCGAAAAAATCAAAGATGATTTACCCATGTGGGTGACGCCTGCCGATGTTGGGGCAATTATTCAGGCAGCTTGTTTGGCGCATGATATTGGTAATCCACCTTTTGGACATGCAGGTGAATATGCTATTCGTGAATGGTTTGATGATGCTGCTCATACCAATTTTCTCACTGAACTTAGCCCTGAGGAACAAGCCGATGTACGCCAGTTTGAAGGCAATGCGCAAGGTTTAAGACTATTAACTCGAATCGACTATCACCCCAATGACGGAGGGATGCGTTTAACTTGTGCCACTTTAGGTGCTTACCTTAAATACCCTTGGCTGTCTAAAACCATTGAATCCCAAGGTGACAGCCCTTCACATCAACGTGCAAAATTCGGCTGTTACCAAACAGAAAAAGAAATTTTAAAAGATATTGCCGAACAGCTTGGACTGATTCAACTTGGTGAATATCACTATTGTCGTCATCCACTGACCTATTTGCTCGAAGCAGCCGATGATATGTGCTATGCCCTCATTGACCTTGAAGATGGGATTAGTCTCAATATTTTGACGTATCAAGAAGTCGAGCCGATCTTTCTCAATCTGATTGCAGATTATGGTATTCCAAGTGAATTGTCCGTTCCGTGGAGTACATGGCAGCAAAAAATTGCGGCTTTGCGTGGACGTGTCATGAAACGCCTAGTCGATGAAGTCACGACAGCTTTTGCCAAGCATCAATACCAAATTTTGACAGGTCAACTCAATGGAAACCTGTTACAGTACTGCGCCCCAGATATTTCCGAAGGAATTGAACGTGCAAAAAATCTGGCTCGTGAAAAAATTTTTGGGCATCGAGAAAAACTCGACTTAGAAATTGTTGCACACATGAGTTTACAAACTATTCTCGATGCTTTCATTCCTTTGACTGTTCCAAACAAGCAACTCAGCTTTAAAGATCAGCGTATGATGTCAATTTTGCAGCAATATGGCGCACATTTTGCAGAAAATCACTACCAAAACATCATGCAGGTACTCGATATTATCAGTAAGTTTTCAGATCATGAAGCTTATGACCTCGCGCAAGTTTTACAAGGTCGTCCGACCTCTTTGATTTAATTTCAGGAAAAATTCACATGATTGGCTGCTTAATCGGCGAAATTATTTCCATCGAAACTGCACCATGCGTTTTATTAAACGTCAATGGTGTCGGCTATGAAATAGACACGCCACTTTCAACTTTTTGCCAATTACAAAAGGGGCAAAAAGTGACACTATGGACACACTTGGTTGTGCGTGAAGATGCACAACAATTGTATGGTTTCTTAGATGCCCAAGAAAAAAGCATTTTTAGAACATTACTCAAAGTCAATGGTGTAGGTCCCAAAATGGCGCTGGGGATTTTATCTACACTCAGTGTCGAACTACTCATTCAAACGATTGAACATGATGACGTCAACACTTTGGTCAAAGTGCCAGGGGTAGGCAAAAAAACCGCCGAACGTTTATTAATTGAATTAAGAGATCGTATTAAAGGGCTATCTGGGAATCTACCCCAAAATCACCCCAATAGCACATTAAAACTTTCTGGCAATTCTGCAATTGCAGAAGCCGAAGCAGCATTACAGTCATTGGGCTATAAACCTGCCGAAGCACAAAAAGCAATTGCTTTAGTCAAAGATCAATTTACCGATGTCGCAGACCTGATTCGTGCGGCGCTTAAATCTATGATGAAATGATAAGCACCATGCAAGATCGATTAATTAGTAGTGTAGAAAAAACTGAAGATCATATAGATCGTGCCATTCGCCCAGCCACGCTATCAGACTATGTTGGGCAACCCGTTGTGCGTGAGCAAATGGAAATCTTCATTGGGGCTGCCCGTGGTCGTAGTGAAGCACTCGATCATACTTTGATTTTTGGCCCACCAGGTTTAGGCAAAACCACACTTGCCAATATTATTGCCCGTGAAATGGGTGGCAATTTAAAGTCGACTTCAGGCCCTGTACTTGAACGCGCTGGTGATTTAGCTGCATTGCTCACCAATCTTGAAGAAGGTGATGTGCTATTTATCGATGAAATCCATCGACTTTCTCCAGTGATTGAGGAAATCCTCTACCCTGCGATGGAAGATTATCAGCTCGACATCATGATTGGTGAAGGCCCTGCTGCCCGCTCAATTAAACTGGATTTACCTCCATTTACATTAGTTGCTGCCACCACTCGTGCAGGTTTATTGACCTCACCACTACGTGACCGCTTCGGCATTGTACAACGCCTTGAGTTTTACTCTGTCGAAGACTTGACCTCGATTGTCAGTCGTTCGGCGCTGTTAATGGATGTTTCAATGACCAGTGAAGGGGCATCTGAAATTGCGCGCCGCTCACGAGGTACACCACGTATTGCCAACCGCTTATTACGCCGTGTTCGCGACTATGCTCAAGTCAAAGGCACTGGTGAAGTGACTCAAGACATGGCTCAACGTGCCCTCGATATGCTTAATGTCGATAAAGCTGGCTTAGACACTTTAGACCGCCGTTACTTAAGCATGTTACTTGAACGCTTTGATGGTGGGCCTGCAGGAATTGAAGCCCTTGCAGCAGCCATGGCAGAAGACAGTGGCACACTTGAAGATGTCATCGAACCCTATTTAATTCAACAAGGTTTTGTCATGCGTACTGCGCGTGGCCGAATTGCGACTAATCAATCCTATATACAATTTGGATTGGTTCCTCCTGAAACCTAATTATGGAAAACATTTATGGCTAATCGTTTTGAGTTCAAAATACGTGTTTACATTGAAGACACCGATGCGGGTGGCATTGTTTATCATGCTAACCACATTCGTTTTATGGAACGCACCCGTACTGAGTGGCTACGTGCTTCTGGTATCGATCATTATTGGCACCAAACCGATTACAACTTTGTTGTCCATAAAATTGATATCAAATACCATCGCCCAATTCTGATGGATAACCTCATTACAGTAACTGCACGTGTTATTTCTTGTAAAACTGCGTCATTTGTATTGCAACAAGAAATTTATCGTGATGAAATCTTGCTAGCTTCTGGTGAAGTTGAGCTGGCATGCTTAAGCAAAGACATGCGCCCACGCCGACTTCCCGATTATCTCCGTCAGTTGATCCTAGAACAGTTGGATCAAGAAAAAGCATAAGTGACCTGTTGTATTATGGCAAATCAAGTAACCGCTACCCTGCATATTTCCGATTTAGTTTTGCAAGCAAGCCCCGTTGTTCAAGCAGTGATGCTGCTGCTGTTTTTGGCTTCGCTATATAGTTGGTACTTGATTGCCAGATTACATTTAGGCTTCAAAAAAGCACAACAACAAGACGAGCACTTTCAAAAGATTTTTTGGTCAGGTGCTGAACTAAGCACGCTCTATAACAATGCCCAGCTCAACTCAAAACGTTATGGTTTAGAAGATATTTTTTACCAAGGTTTTGGAGAGTTTTTAAAACTCAAAAAACGCCATGTTCCTTTGGTTCAAAATCTTGAAGGGACTGAACGTATCTTGCGTGTTGGTCTGAGTCGTGATCAAAGTTATTTAGAATCTGGTTTAAGTGCATTGGCCAGTATTGGTTCAGTTGCACCGTATATTGGTTTATTCGGCACTGTTTGGGGCATCATGAATGCCTTTATTGGACTTGCTGCTGTCGAACAAGTCACGCTTGCAACTGTTGCTCCCGGTATTGCTGAAGCGCTAGTTGCAACTGCAATTGGTCTATTTGCTGCAATTCCCGCAGTCTTGTCATTTAACCATTTTACTGCGAAAAGTGAAGCCGTTTACTCAGATCGTGCACTCTTTGCAGAAGAAATGGTGGCATTACTACAGCGCCAGTCTTTTAGCACCACACAGGATGCTGAATAATGGCCATTCAGCGTTCAGGACGCTTCGAGCGTATTAAAAAACCGCTAAAAAGTGACATGAATGTTGTCCCTTATATTGATGTCATGTTGGTGCTTCTAGTGATTTTCATGGTCACTGCCCCGATGATCACTAGCAGTATCAAGGTTGACTTACCTCAAGCAAATAGCACACCATTTGAGTCAAAAGATACACCTGCGATTGTTTCTTTAAAGGCAGATGGGCAATATTATTTAAATTATGAAGACCAAAAGAATGATAAGGCATTATCACTTGATCAACTTAAAGAAATTTTAAGCCAAGCGCAACAACAGGCTACACAAAACCATACCAAGTTGAATGTATTAGTAAATGGTGATAAATCTCGACCTTATGGCGATGTTGTAACACTCATGGCAAACTTGCAACAAGCTGGGTTAGAACAAGTTGGCTTACTCACTGAGCCTGTGAAATAATTTATGAAACAGATTCAAAAACCTCCTTTCAAGCAAAAAGCCATCGCGATTGGATTTACCATTGGCGTACATGCAATTGCGATTGTGGGATTATTGTATTTGGGTTTAAGTAAACCACCTGAACCACCCAAAAAGCTCAAAACCTATTTGGTTGATCCGAAAACTCTCCCGCAAACAGAACAAACTGAAACAGCAACTGCACCAGAGCAAGATACTGCACAAACGGCTGAACCCACAGAGCAACCCAAACAAACAACACCAGATACACAGCAGCTTGCTGCTTTAGCTGCTGCTACCGCAGCAAAACATCAAGCAGCATTACAAGCTCAAAAACAAGCCGAGGCTGATGCCAAGAAACAAGCCGCTTTAGAAGCTCAAAAGCAAGCTGAGGCTGAGGCACGTACTAAAGCAAATGCAGAAGCAAAACATCAAGCAGCGCTACAAGCCAAAAAGCAAGCCGAGGCTGATGCCAAGAAACAAGCCGCTTTAGAAGCTCAAAAGCAGGCTGCGGCTGAGGCACGTGCTAAAGCAAATGCTGAAGCAAAACATAAAGCAGCACTACAAGCCAAAAAGCAAGCCGAGGCTGATGCCAAGAAACAAGCGACTTTAGAAGCTCAAAAGCAGGCTGCGGCTGAGGCACGTGCCGAAGCAAAACGTCAAGCAGCGCTACAAGCCAAAAAGCAAGCCGAGGCTGATGCTAAGAAACAAGCCGCTTTAGAAGCTCAAAAGCAGGCTGCGGCTGAGGCACGTGCCAAAGCAAATGCTGAAGCAAAACATCAGGCAGCGTTACAAGCCAAAAAGCAAGCCGAGGCTGATGCCAAGAAACAAGCGACTTTAGAAGCTCAAAAGCAGGCTGCGGCTGAGGCACGTGCCAAAGCAAATGCGGAAGCAAAAAAACAGGCAGCGTTACAAGCCAAAAAGCAAGCCGAGGCTGATGCCAAGAAACAAGCGACTTTAGAAGCTCAAAAGCAGGCTGCGGCTGAGGCACGTGCCAAAGCAAATGCGGAAGCAAAAAAACAGGCGGCTGCAGATGCTAAACGTAAAGCCGATGCAGAAGCGAAAAAGGCAGCAGATAAAGCAGCAGCAGATGCCAAGCATAAAGCAGACCTAGAAGCAAAAAAACAGGCAGATGCAAAAGCTGCGGCGGATGCAAAAGCCAAAGCAGAGTCTGATGCAAAAGCACAAGCAGCCAAAGATGCTGCCAATAAAAAAGCAGAAGCCAAACGGATTGCCTCAACGGCAAAACGTGACTTCCAGAATAAAATTAAAAGTGTGTGGGATGTTCCATCTGGCTCTACAGGTAAAACTGCTAGCGTACGTGTAACCCTGACTGCTTCAGGAGGTGTTGCTTCGGTATTGGTCAGCTCAAATGATCCCGATGTTAAGGCAAGTGTTGAAGCTGCTGTTCGCCGTGCTGCACCTTATCCAATGCCAACTGATCCTGATGCACGTCGTGAAGCACAAAGTTTTAGTGCATCATTCACTGCAAAATAATTCAAGATTAAGTATGATTTTTCACAAGAAAATCATACTTAATCTAAAACCATGTTTCATTTTAAATCAGCTCATCACTATCTTTTAATTGGTTTCATTACTTGCTTAAGTCTAAGCGCCTGTTATTCTGTATCCGCACAACAGATAGCATCTATACCGAATCAACTTAAACCAACCAAAATAAAAGCAACACCAGAAGCAAAAAAACAAGCAAATATTGATGCAACATGTCGTCACACACTCCATCTTACAAATAAGCTCGAAACAGATGAGGAATTATCTACCTCTCAGCTCGCTCAACTGTATACATGTAAAATTCATGCAGCTTGGGATGTTCCAAACAATACTGTAGGGCAAACTGCAAAAGCAAAAATCCAACTGGATTTAGACGGAAATGTTTTAAGTATAGACATTCAAAGCAACTCACAAGAAATGCAAGACAGTATTCGTCAAGCCATTTTAAAATCTGCGCCTTACCTAACTCCAAGTGAACTCAAAATTATTTATATAACTTTTACAGCAAAGTAATAGTTTATTTGACCTGCATAGTTTAGATTGTGTAAAACCTTGTCATCCTAAGAACTGCACATAATGATGGAAATGAAACGTCAACATCTCCTTGCATTCGCATTTGTTGCGGCATTTGGCTCAAGCCTATCCACAACCACCTCAGCTCAATTACATCTTGAAATTGCAAAGGCACCCGATCAAGCACCAAAGATTGCAATCGTTCCTTTTAGCAATGATCAGAGTATTTACCCAATTGTTGAAACGGATTTAAACCGTTCTGGGCGTTTTAGTAGCGCATCGCAAAACTTACCAACCAGTGCAGCAATTGATCAAGTCAGTGCAGACAACTGGAAAGCAGCGGGTATTCCATATGTTGTGGTGGGTAAAATCACAGCCATCGATGCCAATAGCGCCCAAGTTCACTATCAGCTTTACGATGTAGACAAACAAAAATACCTGCTGAATGAAGTTTTGACTGTGCCAAATTCACGTATACGCCAAGCAGCGCATATGATGAGTGATGCGATTTATCAAGCCCTCACAGGCATTCAAGGCGATTTTAGCGGTCGGATTGCCTACGTGCTTCGTGACCCGACAAATTCAGATAAACGCTACACGCTACAAATTGCAGATACCGATGGTGAACGACCATTTACTGTATTGTCTTCTCATTATCCAATTCTTTCGCCTGCTTGGACGCCTGATGGCAAACAGATTGCCTATGTTTCTTTTGAAACCAAGCGCCCTGCTATTTATTTGCAAGACTTATCAACAGGACAACGTCAAGTTTTAACCAACTTTAAAGGTCTAAATGGCGCTCCAAGTTTCTCTCCAGATGGCAAGTCGATGTTATTTACATCATCAATGGATGGAAATCCTGATATTTATCGGATGGATATAGCAACACGCCAATACGAACGTATCACCAATGACTCAGCGATTGATACAGAAGCACGCTATGCCCCAGATGGAAAGTCATTTATTTTTACTTCTGACCGTGGCGGTTCACCACAAATTTATCGCTATACCTTTGCTGATGGTTCAACCAAACGCATTACCTTCCGTGGCACATTTAATGCACGCGGTACATTAAATGCAGACGGTCAAAAACTTGCAATGGTACATCGCCCTGTTGGCAGTAGCTTTAAAGTTGCAATTCAAGATCTCAACTCAGGTGTATTAAATGTACTAACACCAACCAATCTTGATGAGTCACCAAGTTTTTCTCCAAACGGGCAAATGGTGGTATATGCCACACATGAAGGCAACAGAGGCTTGTTATCCATTATTTCAACCAATGGACAATTCCGTATGAACTTGCCAAGTGAGCAAGGTGAAGTACGTGAACCTGCATGGGCACCTAAATAATTTTGAGTATTACACGATTGTAATTATGGAGTAATGATTATGAACACCTTAAAACTTTTGATTCTGCCTGTACTGGCATCTACAGTTATTTTTACAGGCTGTGCGAGTCGTAAACCTGCACAAGTTGCACCTGTGACAACCAATCCATCGGGAACAACCAGTGTAGATACCAGTGGTTTAAGTGATGATGCTGCAATCGATGCACGCAACTTAACAGGCGCATCTGCAAAAGGCGTGACAGATGCAAACCGTTCATTCCTTGCACAACGTGTTGTCCATTTTGGTTATGATAGCAGTGACCTATCGCCAACTGATTATCAGACATTACAAGCTCATGCCGACTTCTTAAAAGCCAACTTAAATTCTAAAATCGCATTGACAGGTCATACCGATGAACGCGGTACACGTGAATATAATATGGCATTGGGTGAACGTCGTGCGAAATCTGTATTTAACTATCTCGTTTCGTATGGCGTTAACCCAACTCAGCTTGAAACTGTAAGCTATGGTAAAGAAATGCCAATTAATCCAGGACATGATGAAAGTGCATGGAAAGAAAACCGTCGCGTTGAACTCAACTATGAAGCAGTGCCTCCACTATTAAAATAAGTTCACCAACAAAAAAGCGCTCAAATTTGGAGCGCTTTTTTAATGATCAAGAGATGACTTCATGGTTTCATCAATCGTGACAGATTGCATCGACTCAATCATGTCATGTTTATTAAATTCTTTATATTCAGGTTTTGCTGAATAATCTGCCCAAGCCGACTTCACATTTTCGTCAGTAATTTCAGCAAAATCAATTGCTTCATTTGGTGTTGGCATAGCATCAAACATTTTCGTTGTCATGGCAATATCCTCTTTTCATTTTGTTATGGCTTAAACATAGCATGTTCTGTAAGACTTGCAATATGAAAAATACGGTCAATTGTGTCAAGAAAATTTTTATTTTCTGTGGTTCTCATCTAAAATATGCACAGCCGTTCTAGCCAAGAACACTTTGCGCAAAATTTGGAGCAACTTCATTATGTCAACAGCCACATTATCCCAATATTTAAAACAACAAACGGGAAATCTTACACCAGAATTAGCCAATGTTATTGAAGCGATTATTGATAGCTGCAAAACCATTGACCAAGCATTACAAAAAGGTGCAATTGCAGGTATTTTAGGCAGTGCAGAACATGAAAATGTTCAGGGAGAAACTCAGAAAAAACTGGACGTTATTTCAAATCAAATTTTGATTGATGCATTACAATCTCATCCAAACGTCGGCGGTTTAGCGTCAGAAGAACTTGATACGTTTACTTCTGCTCAAGAAAATGGTCAGTTTTTGGTTTTATTTGATCCACTTGATGGCTCTAGTAACATTGATATCAATATGTGTGTAGGAACAATTTTCTCAATTCTTCCTGCAAAAAATGCCGTAACTCAAGCAGAAGACTTTATGCAAGCAGGTACTGAACAAGTTGCTGCGGGCTATGTCATGTATGGTCCATCAACCATGCTTGCCTTAACTGTCGGTGCTGGCACAGTTTTCTTTACTTACGACATCGACACTCAAGAATTTATCCTCACTAAAACTGATATTAGCATTAACCCAGCAACTCAAGAATACGCCATTAATGCATCTAATCAACGTCACTGGGAAGCGCCTGTACAACGCTATATCAATGAGTTACTTGAAGGTAAAACAGGCGTTCGAGGCAAAGACTTCAATATGCGTTGGGTTGCCTGTATGGTCGGTGATGTCCACCGTATTTTATGTCGTAGCGGTATTTTCATGTATCCGTATGACTTGAAAGACCCGAAAAAAGCAGGTCGTTTACGTCTCATGTACGAAGCAAATCCTATGAGTATGCTGATCGAACAAGCTGGTGGTGCAGCAACAACAGGTCGTGTCCGTATCCTAGATATTCAACCTACTGAGCTTCACCAACGTGTTCCTGTGATTTTGGGTAGTAAGGATGAAGTTGAACTTGTAACCAGCTATCACTAATTCATCTTTTATTGTTTTAAACTTAGATGTAAGCTAAGCCTTACATCTAAGCGGTTATTCCCATGTCCATGACTTTCCTTGCTTCAAAAGATAATGCAAAAATCAAACATTTGCGTTCACTCATTGAGCAAAATCAATATCGTAAAAAACATCAGCAAACAGTTCTTGAAGGGACACATTTATGCCTCGCATGGTTGCAAGCGCATAAAAATCTTGTTTCTCTATTTACAACAGAGTCTGCATTAGAACATCCCGATCTGGAAAAAATCCAAGCGCAATACCAAGGACAAATTTTTATTATCAGTGAAAGCTTATATAAAGATTTAAGTACACTGGGTACATCACTAGCTTGTCTTGCTATTATCGACATCCCAAAGCATTCGCAAACTGTAGATTTTAAAGCAGATACTTTAATTTTGGATGATGTTCAAGATCCAGGTAATGTTGGAACACTATTACGCTCAGCAGCAGCAGCCAATGTAAAACAAGTGATTTGTACCAAAGGCGTTGCAGCATTATGGTCGCCTCGCGTTTTGCGTGCAGGTATGGGCGCACAATTTTCATTAGTCTGCTTTGAAAATGCCGATCTTCGCCTTTTATTATCTGAATTCCAAATCCCTGTCTATGTCACCAGTTCACATCGTCCTGAAAGCCTTTATACACAAGACTTGACCAAAGCAAGTGTTTGGATTTTAGGCAATGAAGGACAAGGTGCTTCTGAATATGCACTGTCGCATGCTAAAGCAGTCACGATTCCTCAACCAGGTGGACAAGAATCACTTAATGTTGCAATTGCAGGTTCAATTTGTTTATTTGAAATGGTTCGTCAACGCCAGTAAATCGTTTAATTTATTTTAATTATCGCCCTTTTGAGTGAAAATTATTTTAAACTGAAAAAAATTACGTAATATTGTCAACCTTCCATAGTGTTTTAACGTTATAGAAATAAATTGTTGAAGCATTATGGTGGGTATCCCATGACAGGATTTTCCATCTCTATGGATCTAACACCAAAAGAGACCAAGTCTGAGCTGAGTCAAGCCCAAACGGCTGAACAACGTCTGAAGATCTTTATGCAGGACGTGACAGGTCGTGCCTTGGTGATGATGGAAAATGCAACTCAAGGTCAACATGGAATTGCAATGGACTTAGTACAAGAAGCATTTATTGCACTGCACAAGTCTTATGCGGACAAGCCAATAAATGAATGGTACCCACTGTTTTACACGATCCTAAATCACAAACTGCAAGACTGGCGTCGCAAAGAAGCCCGAAAAGCACAGCCTTTCTCTTTCTTCAAAAAAGTTAATCTTGATGATGACAATGAAGAAGTTCTTGAGATTGCCGATGAACAACAGCTAAACCCTTTCGATGTTCTTGATCAAGAAGTCACGATTGATGAAATTCAAGCCGCGATCCGCCAACTTCCTGTTCGCCAGCAACAAGCTTTTATGTTACGCGCATGGGAAGGCTTTGATACCCAAACCACTGCTCAGATTATGAATTGTAGCGAAGGAAGTGTAAAAACCCACTATCACCGCGCTATACAAGGTTTAAGAACAGCATTAGCACACCTTAATCCACATGTTGGAGGATCATCACATGAAGAATGATGATTTTGCAAAAAAAATTACAGACCAACTTAATCACCGTGCAAAAAATCATGAAGATAAACATGTTGTTATGTACCAAGTGATTGAAAAGATCCATGCTGAAAAATCCCGTCGTCATTCTGTCTGGAAAATGACTGGCTTTGCACTTGCTGCAACGCTAACAGGCTTTATTGTGCTGCCAAATGCACTCAATATGCCCAATAAAAGTCAACCTCAGCATGCAATTGTCAATAACAATGCCAATAAACTCTCTCCACAAATGGTAGAGGATTTAGAAATGGTCATGGTATTTGGAGAGGATCAAAATACCCATGGCAGTTAAAAAAGTGACACTGGCATTTTGTGCGTTGGCATTTTTACAAACCAGTTTTGCTGGCTTTGAACGCTTTTGGCCTTTTTCAACCAAAAGCACAACAACTGCTCAGGTCGATGACAATTGGAATGACCTAAGTCCTGAACAGCAAAAACAACTGATTCAGCGTTATCAAAATCTTAAAGATATTTCGGCACAACAAAGTAGTACGATTCAGCAACGTATGGATTGGTTTACGCAACTGCCTGAGCAAGAGCAGCAGCGCATGCGCGATGTTTGGCAACAAATGAGTTCACAGCAACGTCAAGAAATGCGTTTACGTATGCAAAAAGCAAAAACAGCACAAGAACGTAACGCGATTCGCCAGCAATATATGCAGAAATATCCTCAAAACAACCACAGCGCGTCAGCACCATCGACTTAATGAGCCGATGGTGTTTGCTGATACTCATCAATCAGGGCATAAATTTGGCGCAGAGTCGCATTTGATAACTTCGTTTTTTCACCTTTAAGTAGTTTTTCTAGACGTTCAACTGCTTGCAGCAATAAAGAAGCCTGATGCGGACCATTTAGTAATAGATAATCAATAATTTGCTGATCAAGGTGCACACCTCGCCGTGCCAACACTGAAAGTACCAATGCCTGCCGATCTGCGAATAAACTACCATTGGGCAACTTGACACTGACTGCTTGAGTCAAACGTGATTGGAGATCAGGCAGTTCAAGCTTTAATTCAATTGGTGCATAGCGTGAAGAAAACACCAATTGTCGCCCCTCCTGATCACTATTATTAATTAAATGAAAGACCGCTTTTTGCCAGTGTTTCACACCACTAATTGCTTCAATATCATCTAAAGCAACGAGATCATATTGTTCTAACGATGTAATTGCCTCAATAGGCGCATCAAGCAGTTGTAATAATGATACCTGTATAGCAGTTTTTCCTGTTTCACAGTACGAATCACAAATCGCTGACAAAAGATGACTTTTACCAGACCCTGCTCCACCATACACATAAAAACGGTTGACTAAGCCCGCATGTAACTGGCGAATTGCATCAATGACATGCCCCCAACTCGGCCCTGAAAAGTCACTAATTCGGGCATCAAGTTGAGGTTCTATGTCGAGTTGTAATTGACGCATAAATGCACATGTACCTAGAGTTTATTCTGGATCAATCTTACTTGATTTTTGGCTATCTTGCTGATTTTTTATTGTTATATCAAGATTAATATTTTCAGCTTCAACATGCATACAATCTGAATCCTCAGGATTAAGTCGTACTTGGGGCGGCTGACCATACCATGTCGTACTTTCATAAAATTCACGCGCATGTTTGAGCAATACCACAATCACTGCAGCAACAGGCAACGCAATCAGCATGCCTAAAATACCACCTAAATGTGCCCCCGCCAAGACAGCAAAAACCACGGCTACAGGCGATAAGCCAATTTTATCTCCCAATAAAAATGGTTGTAACACATAGCCCTCAATCACTTGCCCAACCATAAACACGATTCCGACCAAGAATAATTGCATCCAATCAATTCCAAACTGAAATAAAGTTGCAACTACCGCAGAAATGATACCAACCGCAAAACCTAAATACGGAATAATACTGGCTAGTCCCGCAACCATTCCAATGATTAAACCCACTTCTAAACCAATCAGTTGCAGCCCAACAGCATACACGACTCCCAGTAAAAACATCACAAGGAACTGACCTTTCACAAATGCCCCTAATACCACATGACATTCTCGAACAATACGCATGGTATTCTTTTCATAAGGGCGTGGAATGAGACGATGCATCTGCGTCAGCATACGTTCCCAATCCAATAAAAAATAAAATGCAATAATTGGAACAAGGACAACCGTTCCACCAATCTGGATAAAATTTAAGCCAGATTGAGCAAGTCGTAGTATTAAAGTCTGAATACTATCAACACTATAATTGGTCTGAATATATTGCATGATGGCATTTGACATCTGATCTGTATCAACACGCATCGGCTCTAAATTAAATGTATGTTCTGCCCACGGTAATAAACGATGATTCACCCAATGCACACCTGCAGGGATACTGTCTCGTGCATAAATCACCTGTTTCCAGACCAGAGGAACCACATACCAAAGTGCAAAACTGACCGCAATACTGATGCCAAAAAATACAATACAGGTAGATAACCAACGTGGTAGACCAATACGGGACAAGCGGGCAACCAGTGGACTAAACAAATAAGCGATAAAAAATGCGCCAACAAAAGGAATAACTACTGGTTTAAGTAAATAAATCAGCCACAACAACAGCCCAATACTTACCAAAATGAAGATCCGACGTAGGGGACGATCAGTCATGTGTTTGCCTACTTCAACTTATAAGATTATTTATTAAGGATAATTTAAGCAAAGATAACATTTTCATGCATAAATAACGTAAGAATTTCGTATATTAGGTTATAATCTGCGGCCAAAGCGGAGACTTCTTCATATGAGCAACTCGACTTCTAATCCAAATACTGGCTTAAGCTACAAAGATGCAGGCGTAGACATCGAAGCAGGTGATGCACTTGTTGATCGCATCAAATCTGTCGCAAAACGCACCACTCGTCCTGAAGTAATGGGCGGACTAGGCGGCTTTGGCGCATTATGCAAAATTCCAAAAGGCTATGAAGAGCCTGTTTTGGTTTCAGGCACTGACGGTGTAGGTACAAAATTGCGCCTAGCACTTAACTTAAATCGTCATGACACCATTGGTCAAGATCTTGTTGCAATGTGCGTCAACGATCTTCTCGTGTGTGGTGCTGAACCTCTATTTTTCCTTGACTATTATGCAACTGGTCATTTGAATGTCGATGTTGCTGCCAATGTCGTAACAGGTATTGGTCAAGGGTGTGAACTTGCTGGCTGTGCATTGGTTGGTGGTGAAACTGCTGAAATGCCGGGCATGTATGAAGGTGAAGATTACGACTTGGCTGGTTTCGCTGTGGGCGTGGTTGAGCAAAGTAAAATCATTGATGGCACTAAAGTTAAAGCTGGCGATGTACTCATCGGCGTGGCTTCTAGTGGCGCACACTCAAATGGTTACTCATTACTACGTAAAATTTTAGACGTTAAAAATGTTGACCTGACTCAAATCGTAGATGGTCGTCCTCTTGCTGACACAGCAATGGAACCAACACGCATTTATGTAAAACCAGTGCTTGAACTTTGCAAACAAGTAGATGTTCATGCCATGGCTCATATTACTGGCGGCGGTTTACCTGGTAACCTTCCACGTGTATTGCCTAACGGCGCTCAAGCAGTGATCAATGAAAGCTCTTGGGAATGGTCAGAGTTGTTCCAACTATTACAACGTGAAGGTAATGTTGAACGCTTTGAAATGTACCGTACATTTAACTGTGGCGTCGGTATGGTAATTGCTGTTGATCCAAGCGAAGCAGACAAAACAGTTGAAATCTTGAATGCCCAAGGCGAGAAAGCATGGAAAATTGGTCATATCCAAGAAAATGCTGAATCTGTTGAAGGCGCAGACGAAAAAATTCGCGTGTTATTTGCGTAAGAAACTCGCATGACCAAAATTGCGGTTCTCGTTTCTGGTAGCGGAAGCAACTTACAAGCACTGATTGATGCAAATTTATCAGGAAAAATCGTAGGCGTTTTGTCAAACCGACCCAATGCCTACGCGCTGCAACGTGCTCAACAAGCCAATATTGCAACCTGTGTGATTGAACACAAAACTTTCCCAAGCCGTGAAGCTTTCGATGCAGCCATGCATCAGCAACTTCAAGATTGGGATGTTGATTTAGTCATTCTTGCAGGTTTCATGCGTATTTTGACACCCGCATTTGTAGAGGCATGGGAAGGAAAAATGCTTAACATTCACCCTTCATTATTACCTGCTTACAAAGGAATGCATACGCATCAACGCGTACTGAATACGGGTGATCGTTTGCATGGTTGCACAGTGCATTTTGTTACGGCTGAGCTTGATGCAGGTCAATCTCTTGCTCAAGGCGTATTGACTGTTCCACGACATGACAATGCCGAGCAGCTTGCTGATCGTGTCCATGTCTTAGAGCATCTCATTTACCCTCAAGTTGTAGAGTGGATTTGTTCAGGTCAATTAAATTATGTCTCTTCACAACAAGTGGATTTTCGAGGCAAACCTTTATTAAAGCCGATACAATTTTGCCAGCTCTAAACATAAAAAAGCGCATCATTATGATGCGCTTTTTTTTATCAATTGCTGAACCAACTGAATGGTTTCCACAGGATGCTCAAGTGGAAACATATGCCCACCATGAGTGACTGTAAATGGAATTCCTAATCGCTTCTGTGCCATTTCAGTGAATTTATTCTGATAAAAGGCGCTTGCCTCACCAACGATCATACGCGTCGTAACAGGAGGTTTTTCAGGCCATACACGCCACCAGTTTGATGGATTGGTTCGAAAAATTGCCAACTCATCGACTTTGGGAATCGTTAAAGTATAGCCTCCTGTGATCACATCCTCAGTTAAAGCATACTGAATATAGTCACGGAAGCACTCAGGATCAAAATCATGATAAAACGGTTTTGGTCGGAAAATCTGCGCTGCTTGCTCACGAGAATCCCACTGATCACGGCGGCGCTTTGATAAACCTGCTGGACTAAGTTGATCCACCATCTTTGGATAAAACATCTTTGCCATATCGAAAGCAAAAGAAGCTTTCCCCATAATCAGAGGAGGATCAAGCATGACCACTTGCTGAAATAGTTCAGGACGTTTACGACTTGCCATATAAGTGAGCAATGCACCTAAAGAGTGCCCCAAACCGATGACTGCCTGCCCTTTTGCCTGCTGCACGACACTATCAATGACTTGATTAACTAAGCTATCCCAATGATTATCAATAGGATATCGCTTATCAGGGCCTAATAGCGGTACAAAAATGACTTGATAATGCTCTGAAAGCAAATCAAAAAGTTTTTTATATACCAATGATGGAACACCATTGGCATGCGCAAAATGAATAATCGGTTTAGTTGTCATAATATCCTGTCTATTTTTTTATTCACATTTATTGCAAACTCACCTGTTTTTGACTCTGCAATTGTTGTGTTACAGTTTCGCTAAAACCCTGTCCAAACTCAGCACCCATTTTGCCAAGAACTGACTCAAAAGGACTATGTTGAACGGTATAGTTTACTGTTTTATCAAGTTTTAGCTCTCGTTGTAAGCTCTCCATGCTACCTGTGCGGTCAGCAATACCAATTTTCACAGCCTGTGCACCACTCCAGAATAACCCAGAAAAAATTGCAGGATCATTACTTTTCAAACGATTACCACGTCCTTCTTTAACTGCATCAATAAAATGCTGATGGACGTCATCCAATACTGACTGTACATGTGCACGCTGTACTGGATTGATAGGTTTCGTCATACTCAAAATATCCTTATTCTCACCAGAAGTCATAGTACGATCTTCTACACCCAATTTTTGTGCCAACCCTGCCACACCATAGTTCGGCATAATCACACCAATTGAACCCACAAGACTTGATGGATTCACCCAGATTTCATTCGCAGCAGAAGCAATATAATAAGCCCCTGAAGCTCCCATATCACCAATGACTGCATAAACCTTTTTATCTGGATGTTGCTTCTCTAAGTAACGGATTTCTTGCCATATTTCATCTGATTGAACAGGTGATCCGCCCGGTGAGTTAATATTTAAAGCAATTGCTTTACTGCCACTTGATGCAAATGCCTGACGCAATGCTTTAATGGTATCTTCACTATTCACCGATTTTGAGCCGCCTGACTCAATCGTACCCACAATATCGACAACAGCAAGATGACTGCGACTTGATGATGCACTTGCACCATCATTGTCACTGCCATTGCATGCACGTAACATCATAAAAATAACGATAAATAAATATAAGAAGGTTAAAGCCTTAAAAAAAATGCCCCAACGACGAGCACGGCGCTGTTCATTTACCGATGCCATCACCACTTTTTCAAGAAGTTGCCATTCTTGACCTGAAGGGGGCTGTGTTGAGTTTTGTGGATTTGTATTTTGATTGAATGGTTTTGGTGGCCAATCGGACATAAATCACATCCTAGCGATAAAAAATTGTCCCATTATATACACCTAAAGCCGAGTCACTGTCTAAAAGAGATGTTTTCACTTATAATATTTTTGTGAATGACGATAAATTGTGTGTACGAATCTTCTCTAATGCCGAATTCTAGTTCAAATTCTTTTACCTACCGCGCTTTAAAGTTTGTAAGTAAACTGCCTTTACACTTCTCGCGTGCTTTTGCTCGCGTGTTGGCATCTATTGCAAATGCAATCAAGATTGCTAAAACTGCCAAAGCTGCGGATTTAAATATTCAGATTGCATTGCCTGAGTTAAATACTCAAACACGTCAATATATTGTCAAAGAAGCCATCAAAAATGAAATGACCTCTTATTTTGAATTTTTTAATGTTTGGGGTGCAAGCAATGCCAAAAATATTTCAAGAATTCAACATATTCAAGGCGAGCATTATTTTCATGAAGCTTTAGCACAACAAAAAGGCATTGTATTGATTGTGCCCCATTTTGGCACTTGGGAAGTTATGAACGCATGGTTTGCTCAGCATACTGCCATGACCATTATGTATAAGCCGATAAAAAATGCCGATGCTGACCGTTTTGTACGTGAAGCACGTAGCCGAGAAAATGCGAACTTAGTTCCAACCGATGAATCTGGGGTACGCCAGATTTTTAAAGATTTAAAACGCGGTGGGACAACCGTAATTTTACCAGATCATACCCCTCATATAGGGGGAGCGATGGTTGATTACTTTGGAATTCCACTTGCATCAAGCAACTTATCTGCAAAATTGATTCAAAAAACCAAAGCCCGTGCTTTATTTTTGTATGCTATTCGTAATGATAATGCAGGCTATGACATGTTTATTGAACCTGTATCTGAACAAATTTATACAGGTTCCGATGATGAAGGAACCAAACTGATTCACGAGATGATTGAGAACCTGATTCGTAAATATCCTCAGCACTATCATTGGAGCTATAAGCGCTTTAAAGCTAATCCTGCACTGCATAACGTTTACAACTTGCCTGAAGATGAGGCGCTCACTCAAGTTGCAAGGGTGCGTGCTGAGCGCCAATTGACTAAGGATGCCACCAACGCCGTTCTTGCCGAGCCGCAACATAGTGAAGTTGCTCATTCTTCACCGTAAAATATAAAGCGCCTTGTTCAGCAGTATTCAATAATGGAATATTCAGCGTTTGTAAACGCTGTTTGACTTCATGACTCGGGTGTCCATACCTGTTATGGAAACCTGCCGAAGCGACTGCCAACTTAGGCTTAAATTGAGCTAAAAATGCCGAAGATGAACTGAATCTGCTTCCATGATGACCCAGCACCAGCACATCTACTGCTAAATCAGGGTATTGCTGCATCATCATTTGCTCAGCTTGAGCACCAGCATCCCCCATCACCAAAAAATTCACATGACGTCCAGACGCTGTGAAATAACGAATATAAACCACACAAGAAAGTTCATTTTGCTGTTCAGGTGCATGCACCAAATCTTCTGCCTTAGGAGACAAAACACGCATTTCTATATGCTGCCCTTGCCAGTGCTGTCCAACATGACAATAATCAAAATTTGGAATCACACCTTGAGGTCGTTCATTACTCAATACTTGTTGTATTGTCATTTTTTCAGCCAATCGTGGAAAAGCACCACTATGGTCTTGATCAAGATGGCTCAAAATCACCTGATCGAGTTTGCTTATTCCTTGCCTTGAAAAATAAGGCAATAAAACTCGATCAGCTAAACTAAATTTTTGTTCGTCATATGATCCACCCGTATCTATCAAAATTTGTTTTTTTCCATCACGAATATGAATCGCCTGACCCTGCCCAACATCTAGCACAGTAAATGCAAAAGGCTCTGCATCGTAAACAGGTAAAATTGCAGGACAGCATGCCAAAACGACCCATGCTTTGGGCATTACACCACGAGGTAAAAACAGTAAAAAAATCGCGATGCTCACAGCAATAATTTGCAAAAAGGTGAAATGTAAAATCTGTAAACTGACTGGAATTGCATTTTCCAAAGTGCCTAATCCCGCCAATAAGATCGTAGTCATGAAATCAGCAATATGAAAAAACAGTAAAGCAAAACTTGGTAAACACAACCAAATGCAGGTTGCAATAATATTTAGCGGAACAATGATTGCCCCAATCAATGGAATGGCGATTAAATTTGCCAAAGGTGCCAACCACGACAGTTGTTGGAAAAAAAGCATGACGAATGGCAAGAGTGCTAGAAAAATCTTCCACTGAGATTCAATCAATAATTTCAAATACCAACGTACGTATTGCCAACGATAGCTAAAAACTTGTTGCGGATGCTGCTGTATCGTCTGATATATTCTGAGCAAAATAAAACATGCGCCATAAGACAGCCAAAAACTGACTGAAAGGACACTCAATGGATCAAACAACAATAATAATGCAGCACTTGCCAATAAAAGACGCAATGCAGAAAAACGTTGCCGAGTCCATAAACTAAGAACAATCAGGCTACTCATCAACAAGGTACGCAGCGCAGGAATTTCAAATCCAACAAATGCACAATACAGTAAAATACCGCTCAAAAAAGGGACACTTAAAACATATTGTTTTGGCAACTTTAAATAAAAGCTAGGACAGAAGCGTGCGATGATTCGATGAATGAGCAAACACAATAAACTCGCAAAAACCAATACATGTGGTCCAGAAATTGCCAAGAGATGTTGTATTCCAAGATTTTGAAACTGTTGCTGTGTTTGCTCACCCAATAAACTTTCATCGCCAGTCAGCAAGGCAAGCAATAAACCACGATGTTGTAAAGGTGCATGCATGAACCACGTTCGGATTGCTAGACGCTGTTTTTCAATGGTATTTCGAAATTTCAGCAGCAGCCCTTGCTGTGCATTTACAAATTTTGTAGAGCTTGCAACTAAGGCTTCAGATTGACTCAATGGCTGAACGTTTTTCACCTGTACTGTTGCCATTAGATTTTGCTGCAAAAACCATTTTTCTTGATCAAATGCACCCTCTATAGCATAGCCATGTACTGGACGAACCTGCCCGCTCAAACGGTAGTAATGACCTATCTCTAGCTCAGGCTGTTTACTCGACAATCGTGCTAACCAATTCACAGTGTGCTGATGCGAGGTATCCCACACCTGAATGACTTGTTGGCGTTTCTCAGCCTTCAATTCGCCCATCTTACGCACATAAACAATCACATCTTTAGTTTCGACAACAGTTTGCCTGAGTGCTAGACGTTGCTCTAATTGCGATTGAGCATAGTATGAGGCTAACAAGCTCACCATGACAAACAACATCAATAACTGTGTCACTTTCAAAATAGCTAAATTGGTAAAAAAGCGCTGAGCAATGAATAAACCTATCGTAAGAATCAGGCTAATCATCCAATATATAGAGAAATGCGTCGATAAGGGCTGTATGAAACTGACAGTAAGACTACTGACACCGACAATCCATGCTAAAAAAATAAAATTCCACTTCATTGTTGTTTAATAAACTATTTTTATTTTGTCTAAAATGCATTAAAGCCCACATTGTGAGCTTTAACAAGAAATTTTATTTCATCTTATGGCATTTGCCATAAACCATCTTGCATATGCAAAATTTTATCTGCTGACTGAGCCAATTGCTCATCATGCGTCACAATCAGCATTGCCATATTGAACTCTTGGCGTAAATCATTGAGCAATTCAAAAATAGACATGGCAGTATGACGATCCAAGTTACCTGTTGGTTCATCGGCAAGCATCACTTTTGGATTGGTGACCAAAGCCCGTGCCAAAGCCACACGCTGACGTTCACCACCAGACAACTCACCGGGTTTATGCGTCAGACGATGGGACAACCCTACACGCTCAAGCAAATATTCTGCCTTTTGCTTTACCTCCGCATATTGACTACTTTTCCGCAGCATGAGAGGCATTGCCACATTTTCAAGCGCACTAAACTCAGGCAGTAAGTGGTGAAACTGATAGACAAAACCTAAATACTGATTACGTAAATCACCACGCACTGTTTCACTCAAGGTATCAAAACGATTGCCATTCAATAAAACTTCACCATTGCTTGGGCGATCCAAACCGCCCAAAACATGCAATAAGGTACTTTTGCCTGAGCCACTTGAACCCACAATCGAAATAAACTGACCAGCTTCGACTTGCAGTGACAAGCCTTTTAGTACCGCAACATCAGTCTTCCCGTCAGTAAAGGTCTTGGTGATATTCTTTGCTTCTAAAACCACATTACTCATAGCGCAATGCCTCCGCAGGTTGAATTTTTGCAGCACGCAATGCAGGGTAAATCGTTGCCAAGAAACTCAAAATCAAAGAAACCACAACAATGACAACCACATCTTGCCATCTTAAATAAGATGGTAAATAGTTAATAAAGTAAGCATCAAACAAATGCCAACCTAAACGGGTATTTAACCAGTCAATCACTGTACTGATACTCGATGCCAAAATAATACCAAGTACTGCACCTGTGAAAGTTCCAATCACCCCAATAATTGTCCCCTGTACCATAAAAATACGGGTGATTGTGGCAGGTGATGCACCTAATGTCCGTAAAATGGCAATATCCGCTTTTTTATCGGTCACGACCATGACCAATGAAGACACGATATTAAATGCTGCAACAAGTACGATCAGGAACAATAGTAAGCTCACCATCGACTTTTCCATCTGAATAGCACTAAACAAGTTACCATGTGTATACGTCCAGTCAGAGCTGTAGTAGCCGCTTGGTAGCTGCTTCACAATATCTTGTGCAACTTGCGGTGCAAGGAAAATATTGTCGAGCTTCATACGAATCCCTTGTGCGCCATCAGGTAAACGAAGCAACGTTGCAGCATCATTCAGAGCGATATAACCCATCATCGAATCGACTTCTGCGCCTATGCTAAAAATCCCGACAATTTTGAAGCGTTTAAAACGAGGAACTACACCTGCTGGAGACGGTGTCGCTTCAGGTAGAACCAACGTAACACTATCGTTTAATCCCAAACCTAAGGCATCGGTCATTTGCTTACCTAGCACAATGCCAAAGCTGCCTTTTTTCAGATTATCAATACTGCCTGCAACCATATGATCCTGAATAATGGACACATTTTTTTCATACTGAGGATCAATACCATTGACCATCAGACCAGAGACCTGCCCCTGAGCAGTCAGCATCCCTTGCAGTTGGGTAAATGGAGCAACACCCTTAACATGCTCATGTTTAGAAATTTTTTTAGCTAAATCAGGCCAATTTGTAATGATTTCAGTTGAAGATACACTCGCCTGAGGTATCATACCCAAGACGCGATTTTTTAATTCACGATCAAAACCATTCATCACTGACAACACAGTAATCAGTACAGCAACGCCGAGCGTTAGCCCGATCATGGAGACCAGTGCAATAAAAGAAATAAAATGATTACTGCGACGTGCGCGAGTATATCTCAGACCGATGTACAGCGAGATTGGTTTAAACATACGACCTAAATCCGGGGTATTTTATGGAACAATTACAGCCTCAACACGAACAAACCGAACGACGGGTCATGTCTCGTATGGACGCTGCATTAAGGTTTAACTATCAGGTCATTTCTGAAGAAATGGCTTTAAAAGACCCGTATGATCCTCACTTTGTTTTACCGCGTTATTTTCTACTACTTACGGAACTAGATCAATTTGATCAGGTTCTTCACAACGAATTAAAACAATTAAATGAAAAAGATCAACAAATTGCCAAAATCTTATCCTTATTCAACCAGAAATTAAACCTGATAACAGGCACAATGTACGACTCTATTGTACAAACCATGTTACCAAGTACAGAACAAATCAATCTTTCTGAAGTCGGATTAAGCTTTTTTACAGAACAACCGATTGCCAAAGACAGTTATGTGCATGTTACCTTGAGTCATCCTGATAACTTCTTTCATATCGCTGCAATTGCTCAAGTGGTCTATGAAAAGTTTGATACTGATCATGGTTACAGAATTGGTTGCTATTTTATTTCATTACATCCACATGATCGTGAAAAAATCTCTCAATGTCTGGAGCAAGATGAAACCTAAGCAGCTAGGACATTTTCTTAAAGCGTTGCTGCCACTTCTGTTGAAGCTGCAAATCACGGGCGAAATAGACCAACAGCCCAATGAGCAAAACGGCTGCCCCCAAAACAATTTTCAAGGTTAATGCTTCATGATTCAACAGCGCGCCAATCAATAATGCCAACAGAGGCGTCATGACATTGGTGAGTGACAAGGTAGTCGGTTGAATATTTTGCACTAACTTAAAGTAGCAAAACATCGCCAATAATGATGCCACCACTACGGTATATCCGAGTGCGATCAAGGATTGTATCTGTGGCAAATGTGTCGGAAATTTTGACCAGATGAATGGCAACATACATAGTGCAACAAGACTTGAAATGAGAATTGAACCTGTTGCCTGTGCCATCGGCTCAAGCGGAGCACGAATTTTTTTCACCCAAAAAATAGACAATGCATAATTAAAGACACTAATTAACATCAGAACAATACCCATCGGCTGAATATGCTGCTGTCCTGAAAAACAAATGATGCCAAGCCCTGACAGTGCAATCAACATGCCACACCACTGTAGAACATGTAAATACTGTTTAAACCACGCCCAGCCCATTAATCCCGCCATAATCGGTGTTAATCCAAACATTAAAGCAATAATACCTGAACTCAAATATTGGGTCGCAATATAGGTAAAAATCTGTGAACCGATAAAACTAAACGAACCTGCAAGATAACTATGTAGCGACTGAGCATTGAATGGCAGGCGAATCTTAAAAATCAGTAACAAGCTTAAAGCCAATGGTAATGCTAAAAAGAAACGAAATGCCAGTGCCCAAAATGGATTTAAGTCTTTCACACTCCATACAATCGCCAATGGCGTTGTTGCCCAAATCAGAACCAGCAAAGCATAGGTGACTGCTAAATGCGATTGTATCTTAGGCATAATCAGCTCTGCTTAGTTGCTCGGATTTGACGCTGAATGGTTTGATCTAAAGCACTTGAAAACTCACGTTTATCTCGATCATTTAATGGCTTAGGCCCACCTGTTTGTACGCCTGCTCCACGCAAGGTATCCATATAATCACGTAAATGTAAGCGTGCTTTAATATTGGTTGTGGTAAAAATCTCACCACGTGGGTGAATTGCGACTCCCCCCTTATCAATCACCTGTGCTGCCAAAGGAATATCTTGGGTAATCACAATATCATGAGCCATCATCTGCCTGACAATTTCCTGATCGGCCTGATCAGCGCCACTCATCACCTGTAATGACTTGATTCGTACAGAAGGTGCGATACCCAAAGGCTGATTTGCCACAAATATCACATCTAACAAATAGCGATCTGAAGCTCTAAAAATAATTTCACGCAAAATTTTAGGCAATGCATCAGCATCGACCCAAAGTTTAAAATTTGCCACAGTTATCCATCATTTCACTCATTGATCACTAGTTTAACAAATTCTGCATGACACTGCTGTGATGCTTTGACCTTTTGGTCAAGTACGGTTTTTGTCAGATAAAACAACTGATAAATTGAACATATTGCATAAAATTTACGGTAGATGACTTGAAAAATAAGTAGTTACCCTCGATAAATAGAAATAGATCAACTGCAAGTGTACCGATGAATATGCCAAATAATAAACCTGACATGATTACTGTCGATGACAAAAACTTTGGAAGTCATATTGAACATTGGAATCTGTTGACAGACGACCCGACTCAAATCGTTCCACGATGGTTAGGTCAAGCACTTGATGCACCTGTTATGCCGATGGGGCTTTGTACCAATGAAGATGATATGGATGCCAATACTTGGCTAATTCAAGGGCCTAGTCAAGCGACCATTCAGTTTTCCCAAGTGGTTGCAGTTGAAAACAATAAACCTAAATGTGTTAAAACCGCTTTCCCAATTTTTGAAAGCCCTTATAAAACATCTGCAAAAATCGAACGTATCATTTCTTGCCAATCTAACACTCAAGCGGTGCTACGTTTAAATTTAGGTGGAAATGCTACAGTTTATGCTTTTGATAATTTGTACAGTGTCAATCAAAGTCAGTACCAAAAAGATCAAAGTTACTGTGTTCATCTCAATGCGTGGGCCTATGAACTTGAACAGGTCAATGAACATGAACAAATTATTGTAGATGACCCTGCATCCATTAAACATCACCGTGCACTGAATGCGATTTTGGCGGCAAATAATGGCATTGCACCAAATGACCTACAACAGCAAATCGAAGCATGGCAACCACAAACTGAAGAAGATCGTGCGCCTCTCACTGTCGATTTCTCACATATGGTGGCATATCTTTATGGTGAAACTGTAGGGCAAGAAGATGAAGCATGGTTTCAAGGTAAGATCGTAGGTAAGACGCATACCCAATGTATGCAAGAAGAGTACGTCTTATACGATGTGACTTTATTACTTGAAGATAATGAAGAAGCAACTTTAATTCGTATTGCGAGTCGTAATTCTGCTTATATGAATTTTGAGATCGGGCAATATATTCGAGGGAATATATGGATTCAGGCGAATATTTATGCTAAAAATGGCAAATAATACCCTACCTGCTCAGGTCTATCACTAGGCCCTTTGTCTTATGAAAACTACACAACAACAGACTTCTGACATGCTACAACAACATAGCCAAGCAAAATTGAAAATTGATTTTGGTTCAGCCTGTTTTTTTGTATTGGGAATGTTCCTGCTGGGTTTTGGTTTACATCAAATTTCTTAAATTATATTTTCAGCATATAAAAAAGCCTCATCATCTGATGAGGCTTTTTTTATTTAAACTTATTTTCAATTAACCATGACGTTTAGCAAAGTCGTCCATGAAGTTAACCAATGCTTGTACACCTTCAAGTGGCACAGCATTGTAGATACTTGCACGCATACCGCCCACAGAACGGTGACCTGCCAAGTTTAATAAATGATTTGCTTCAGCTTCTTGCAAGAATAATTTGTCGAGATTACTGTCAGCCAAAGTAAATGGTACGTTCATCAATGAGCGATTCGCGATTGCAATCGGGTTATTGTAGAACTCACTTGAATCGATATAACCATATAACAATTCAGCTTTTTTCAAATTAGTTTGATGCATTGCATCAACGCCGCCATGCTCAAGCAACCATTCAAATACCAAACCAGACAAATACCATGCATACGTTGCTGGGGTATTCACCATTGAATCATTCTTGGCTTGTGCAGAGTACTTCAACAAGCTTGGAATTTCTGGTTTTGCTTGATCCAACAAGTCATCACGAATAATGACCAAAGTTAAACCCGCAGGTCCAATATTTTTCTGTGCGCCTGCATAGATTAGACCAAACTTGGTCACATCAATCGGTGCTGACAAAATGCTTGAAGACAAATCCGCAACTAAAGGCGCTTTAGTTTCTGGAATATGGTCAAACTGTAAACCGCCAATCGTTTCATTTTCACAGTAATGCACATATGCTGCATGGTCAGAGAACTGCCAAGTTTGAGCATCGGTAATGGCTGTTTTACCATCAATTTGTGTGCCCGCTTCAATCACATTGACATTGCCGTAACGCTGAGCTTCTTTGATGGCTTTTTCAGACCAGATACCTGTATGGATATAATCCGCTTGGCTGTTTTTACCCAACAAGTTCAATGGAATTGCTGAAAACTGTAATGTTGCACCGCCTTGTAAAAACAAGACTTTATAATTTTCAGGAATATTCATGAGTTTGCGTAAGTCAGCTTCCGCTTTTTCCGCAACCGCGACATAATCTTGACTACGGTGGCTCATTTCCATGATGGAAACGCCCTTACCACGCCAATCTAGTAACTCACTTTGAGCTTTTTCTAAAACAGCGGTTGGTAATGCTGCAGGACCAGCACAGAAATTGTACGCGCGCATGATTTCTTCCTTCATGAAGTAAATACAATAAAATGTGATGGCATTTAACCACAGAATGCTAAACGATGCAGTAATTTCGTCAGTTAATATTTCTATTTAAAGCAAAAATTCGCTTTAATTTTTCGATGCTTGATCATTTGAATCTAGGCAATTTTTCAATCTTTTAAGCATAAAAAAAGCCATGCAAAAATGCATGGCTTTTTAGAATCTTGGCTCTCCAACCTGGGCTCGAACCAGGGACCTGCGGATTAACAGTCCGTCGCTCTACCGACTGAGCTATTGGAGAATCTGATGCGCATTGTAGATATCTCGTGTGCATCGGTCAAGAAAATCTATTCAAAAATATAGAAAAATCAATTTAATGATTTAAAAAATAAGCAATTTATGACTTTTAGACAAAAAAGTGCCTCTTACGAGGCACAGATTAATTTAGCGAAAGGTTTCCAATAGAAGCTGTTGTGCATTATGTACAGGTTCATCTTGTTGGGGTTGAACCCGAACCCAAGTACCATCACCCTGTAATGCCCATGCCTGTTGGTTATCTTTTAAGTAATTCAATAATCCTAACTGGTAAATGCGTTTACGCAATGCAGGATCTTCAATTGGGAAACAGGCTTCTACACGGTTAAACAAGTTTCGGTTCATCCAGTCGGCACTTGAACAATAAATGCGTGCATTGCCCTGATTGGCAAAATAATAAACGCGTGTATGTTCAAGGAAACGACCAACGATTGAACGAACACGAATATTTTCTGATAAACCCATTAAACCTGGACGTAAACAGCAAATTGAACGAATGATCAGATCAATTTGCACACCCGCTTGAGAAGCTTCATACAGCTTATTAATCAACTGTACTTCAGTTAAGGCATTCACTTTAATAATGATACGCGCTTCTTTACCTGCTTTGGCTGCGGCAATTTCATCATCAATACAATTCACCAAATGACTATGCAAAGTAAATGGCGCATGTAACAGCTTTTTCAGCTTCGCCATTTTCCCCATACCTGTCAATTCTTGAAAAATACGATGAACATCTTCACACAGCTCTTTTTCTGTGGTGAGCAAACCGTAATCGGTATAGATACGGGCATTGCCTGCATGATAGTTCCCCGTGCCCAAGTGTGCATAACGCACAAGCTTATTGTTTTCACGGCGAACCACCAAAATCATTTTGGCATGCGTCTTATAGCCGACAATACCATAGACAACCACTGCACCTGCTTCTTGCAAGACATTGGCCACTTCAATGTTTGACTCCTCATCGAAACGCGCACGTAACTCAATCACTGCGGTGACTTCTTTACCATTGCGTGCAGCTTCAGCTAAAACCTGAACAATCTCAGAATCTGCACCACTACGGTATAAGGTTTGTTTAATCGCCAACACCTGCGGATCGCGTGCTGCTTCGCGCAAGAATGAAATGACAGGTGCGAATGATTCAAATGGATGATGAAGTAAAATATCTTGCTTGCGCATCGCTGCAAAAACATTTTCCGACTTGGTCAATACTTTTGGAATCACGGGCGTAAACGCATCGTATTTTAAATGTGGACGTTTAAAATTTGACAATAATCGCGCTAGATTGACAGGTCCTTCAACTTTATAAAGTTGGTCTTCATCCAGTTCAAATTCGTTAAGCAAATATTCGTAAATCTGTTTTGGACAGTTTTCTGTCACCTCCAAACGCACTGCACGACCAAAACGGCGTGAGCTTAATTCACCTTTGAGGGCTTTGGCTAAATCATCAACATCTTCATTCAGCGCCAAATCAGCATTACGTGTTACACGGAACTGATAGCAACCAGTTGCGGTCATCCCTGGGAACAAATCAGACACATGCTCATGAATAATGGCTGATAACATGACGTGATGTTCTTTCCCATCGGTCAACTCATCAGGTAAACGAACAACGCGCGGTAAGGAACGTGGCGCAGGAACAACTGCTAAATCAATCTGACGACCAAAGGCATCTTTACCTTCTAGCGTCACAATAAAGTTAAGACTTTTGTTGACCAAACGTGGGAATGGATGTGCAGGATCAAGGCTAATGGGTGTCAGGACTGGTGCAACTTGTTCTTGGAAATATTTTTTTACCCAAGCCGTTTGTGCAGGTGTTAACTCACCGCGGCGCAAAAAGCAAATATCTTCCTCACGGAGTCGCGGCAAAATTTCATCATTTAAAATACGGTACTGACGTTCAATTGCAGCATGCGCCGTTTTTGAAATCTGATCTAAAACTTGCTTAGGCGTCAAACCGTCTGGACTATGACTTTCATTACCCAGTGTGGTTAATTGTTCCATGACCCCTGCAACACGAATTTCAAAAAACTCATCGAGGTTACGCGAAAAAATGAGTAAGAAGTTTAAACGTTCTAATAAAGGGTGCAATGGGTCTACAGCCTGTTCAAGCACCCGCAAATGAAAATCTAAAATCGATAATTCACGATTAATATATCGATCGTTATAAGCATAATCTGCGGCTGTCACAGTCTTAGATGCTGTAGAGGTCGTCGCAGGAGATACTTCGGTGTTCATATGTCGTTCCATACGTGTTTTTTCATGTTATTTAAACAGTATGCTGCATATTTATGACAATTTCATAAATTTTGTACACAAACTATGCAAATGAATATGTCTATGTAGGAATTTGACTATAACGAATATATTTAGCAATGAAGCGCTTACGGTATCTGAATTTTTCATCCTGAGGATGTTCTTGATAATAGCGTGGATTCGGCAATAACGCTGCCAAGAAAATTGCCTGTTCTCTAGTCAGATTTTTACTGCTTTTATGAAAATAATGCCGAGAAGCTGCCTCGACGCCATAAATATTGGCACCAAGCTCAACCGAGTTCATATAGACCTCTAAAATCCGCTGTTTAGACCACAAACGTTCCATCATAAAAGTGGCAATCGCTTCTTGCCCTTTACGCACAAAAGAACGCTGATTAAACAAAAATAGATTTTTAGCCAGTTGTTGAGAAATCGTAGAGCCACCTGCCACAATACCATCGGCTTTGGCATTTCGCTGCAAAGCAACCTGCATGCCTTCAAAATCAAAACCATGATGATGTAAAAATTTACCGTCTTCAGCAGCAACCACTGCATGTTTAAATTGATTGCTGATTTGGTCGTAACTACGCCATTTATGCTGTAAGGTTTCATCGGGATATTGGATGGCATCGATACGCATAAACATACTTCGTTCAACAGGATGCGTTCGCCACCAAAGTAAACTTGCGAAAATCCAGAGCTGTATCATTAAAAACAAAGTCATTAAAATCAAAAAAATACGCATGAACAATGTTTTCATGATGTGCAATTACTCCCAATCTCACCCAATATGTTAAGCTGAGTTTTTAAAACCGACACAGCATACCATGTCTGAGATGCAACAACCCACGTTTTATCACAGTAAACTCAATGTTCAACTCTGGTGGGTCACTGCGACCCTGATTGCGATTAATGTGGGACTGTATCTGTGGCAAATTGCAACGGGAGTTGATCCGAGCCAGCCCAGTATTGATACTGCCTTGGCTTGGGGTGCTGACTTTGCACCTTTAACTTTTTTGCAAGAACCTGCTCGTCTATTTACCAGTATGTTCTTTCACTTTGGTTTTTTACACTTGGCACTGAATATGTGGGCGCTGTATATGTTTGGCAGTCTTGCTGAACAAATTTTTGGGCGTTTTTATGTTTTAGGTATTTATCTTTGCTGTGGTCTAGCAGGTAGCTTACTCAGTGGTTGGCTGAGTATCCATGACAGTTTCTTATACCTACAAACAGGTCAAAGCAATTTATTACCAAGCATCAATGCAGGTGCATCTGGGGCAATTATGGGTTTAGGCAGTGCCTTGACGATTTTGTCATTCTTTCCAACACTTCCTCATCAATCATTTATTTTAGTCAAACGTAGCTTGCTCATTATCATGGGACTCAACCTGACCTTAGGCATGCTGATTCCCAATATTAATAATGCAGCACATTTAGGTGGCGCACTCATGGGAATGATTCAAAGTTTAATTTGGTATCGTTGTGCCCTCCATCAGCGCAACCTCCTTGGCAGTTTATTGGGACTCTGCGTAGGGGTTACACTGCTGATTTTCAGCTATTTCTATTGTCAAAATTTGATTCACGCAGGTCTATTACCGCTCTGGGACACTATTCTTAAACAATTCTAACTAGGTTAATGGTCACTCTGATCACGTAAGCTTTTTAAAGGTGAAATTCGTGTCAAATAGACCAAACGATAACGCCCAACCAATGCACACAACAATGCCATCACCATCGGCAATATTAACCATAAACTTAAGTGGAGTTGTATGCTCAATTGTAATTGATGGCTGGCTATCGCACTGATCACTTCTGCAAACAAACAGGCTACTCCACCTGACAATACGCCCATCATGGCAAATTCACGCGTGAGTAATGTTTTGATCTGCGCTTGTGAACTGCCAAATGCCCGCATCAAGGCGACTTCTTTTTTACGCTCATCCATCAACAAATTCAGGCAAGCCAATAACACCAAAATGCCCGATACAGCCACTAAAATTGCCAGTAACGTGACAATTTGCACCATAACCTTCAATAAATTTTTAATCTGATCCAGTATCATTCCAACATCAATAAAAACAGTCGTACTATGCTGCTGAATCAAAGCCAATAATTTACCCTTATCTTGAGGTGGCACATAGAAACTCGACAAGTAACTCCCTGCATTTTCATCGAGTGTTTTTGGCGAAAAAATAAAGAAAAAGTTGGGACTAAAACTTTGCCACTCAACTTGGCGCAGATTGATCACTTTGGCTTGTAACTCACCTTCAGGTAATGCAAAAGTTAAATGATCTCCAAGTTTAATGCCTAAACTCTGTGCGGTTTTTTCTTCAACAGACACATCTCCTGCTTGTTGCAACAACTTTGCCCCTTGAGTAATCACATTATCGGTCGGATAAGTGTTGGACTGTGTCAGATTAAGCTCACGGCGTAAGCTGTTATTTTGAGAGATTTGTTCGGGAGTAAATGCCTTCCCGTTATGGGCAACTAAACGCCCACGAATGTTGGGATAGAGTGGCGTACTTTGCCAACCATAGTGGGCAAGCTGTTGCTCAAAGTTTGCTTTATCCATCGGTGGCAAGCCATAAATAAACTGATTGGGGGTATTTTCAGGTAACTGCTGTTGCCAACGTGACAGCAAATCTGTGCGCAGTATAATTAAGACCGAAATTAAACTCACTCCCAATGCCAAAGCCGTCATTTGTAGCGCTGTTTGTGATGGCACACGGACATATATGGCTAGATTGCTATGACTGCGTTTAATCGCATTTAAAATCAGCCACAAAATCCCATACATCAAGATAGCAACAGCACAGACACTCAGTAGTACCAGCAAAGTCAGTTTTACCGCATGCGTCAACAATAGACTAAATATGATCAGGCTGGCTAAACCTGTAAAAAACGTCCAAATATAGACACGTCCAAATGTCGGTACTTGACGAATCACCCGAATCGGTGGTGTTCGTAACAACTGATAAATATTAGGAAAAATAAAACCAAGTAGAACAATTGCACTGGTCAAAAAGCCAATTGGTAAAGGTTGTAAAATACTGCTCAGCAGTTCAACTTGAATATTCAGGCTCGGTACAAATTGCAGCATGAGCTGCAACAATCCCATACCCAACAGCCCACCCAAGACACTCCCAATGCCTGAAGCAATCACCATTACCATCAACAGTAAAACTGCAATTGCACCCAAAATCTGTCGCTGACTCGCACCCAAACAGCGTAACAAGGCAATCTGATCTTGCGTTTGTTGCACATAACGGCGACTCGATAACGCAATTGCCACACCACATAATAAAATGGTGAGCAGATTGGTCAGCTGCAAAAAGGTGTCTAGATTTTCAATCGGTTTTAGCAGTCGGGTATTGCCCTGTTTGGCTGTTCTTAATTGCAGATTAGTGTCGGCATTACTTGCGTCAGATTGTGAAGCTTTGGCTTTAGGATTTTTCAGATTAAACCAGTGCTGATAGTCTGCTACAGCCTGAGTTTGCCCTGCCAGCAACAAACGATATTCAATTCGACTGCCTGCCTGAATGGCATGCGTTCGTGCAACATCACGCTGATCAATCATCACTGAGGGAGAAAAACCTGAAAAACCCGTTTCCTGATTACTGTCTTGCGTAATCAGTCCTGTAAATTTGAACTCAGCATCCGCAATAAAAACTGAATCCCCCAATTTCACATGCAACAGATCTTGTGCGCGCTGACTCAGCCAAACCTCACCCAATTTAAGCTGTTGGGCAGTTGGGCGAATCTGTAAATTGCCACGCAAAGGAAATGCTCGATCAATCGCCTTGACTGTGACCATCACAAACTGATCGTTGGTATGAGCCATACTACTAAAAGCGGTGACTTGTGATTGCTGTAACTTAAGTTGTTGAGCTTTCTGTGCATAGTCATTGGCAAGAGGCTTGGTATCTGTCACCACCAAATCTCCTCCAAGCAATTGCGCCGCTTGCAATAAAATCGCTTGCTGAATTTGCCCATTACTAAATTTAAGTGCAGTGGTGGCACAAATTGCTAGACTCAATGCCACAATCAGCAGCCACACACCATGACTACGAAAACTTTGCTGTAACAGCGGTTGAACTAAATGCTTCATCATCACCCCTGTTGTTCACACAGTTGACCATCATGCAAAATAAAATGGCGCTGACATTGTGCAGCCAACTCCAGATCATGCGTGACCAATACCAATGTGACTTGCATCTCTCGATTGAGCCGAAACAACAACTGTTCAATCTCATGTGCTGTTTGTTCATCCAGATTGCCTGTAGGTTCATCTGCAAAAATGATTTTAGGTTCAGTGATCAAGGCGCGTGCAATCGCCACACGCTGCTGCTCTCCACCCGATAAAACTTGTGGCGTTTGTTCAATTTGCCGCTCCAAACCCACTTGTTGTAATAATTTTTTGGCTTTAATGACTGCATGAGCATAATTAAAGTGAGGCTGTAAGCGTAAAGGTAGTAGAACATTCTCTAAAGCAGATAAATGATTGAGCAACTGGAAAGACTGAAAAACAAAACCTGTATGTTGTAAGCGCAACTTGGCTCGCTGCTCTTCATTTTGTTGGTGTACAGCTGCACCACATAACCAAAGCTGCCCAGAACTCGCCTGATCCAATGTGGCTAACAAGCCGAGTAATGTCGATTTGCCTGAGCCTGAACGTCCTGTAATTGCGACTTGCTCCCCTGCAAAAATTTCAAGCTGAATATCTTGTAAAATAGGTATCATTTTGTTTTGAAAATGAATGTGCTGACTTAAATGCTGGGCGCAAAGAATAGGTTGTGGCATGATGCAAAACATCCATAAAAAATCATAGGACAAGCCAGATGCAAAACAACAAACACTCAGTTTATGTTGCAATGCTTGTATTAAGTGGCATAGGCATATTGGCTACAGAGACCGCCATGGCAAAAACAGTGATGGTGTATGGCGACAGTATTAGTGCTGGTTATGGTTTAAACCCACAACAAGGTTGGGTTTATTTATTACAAAAACGTCTTGAACAACAGTACCCGAAAAAACATAAAGTGGTCAATGCCAGTGTCAGTGGAGAAACCTCTTCAGGCGGCTTGGCTCGCTTACCTTTAGCTTTAAAAACACATCGCCCTGATATTGTCGTTTTAGAACTTGGAGGCAATGATGGTTTGCGTGGTCAACCACCACAAATGTTGCAGCAAAATTTAGCAAAAATGATTCAATTAAGTCAGCAAACCCATGCCAAAGTGATTTTACTGGGAATCAAAATTCCACCTAACTACGGCACTGCCTATAGCAAAGCCTTTGAGCAAAGTTACCGTGTGATTAGCCAACAGTACAAAGTGCCATTACTGCCATTTTTTATGCAAGGTATTGCAGGCAATAATCAACTCATGCAAAAAGACCTAGTACATCCAAATGCTCAAGCACAACGTATTTTATTAAATAATGCTTATCCACTGATCCAACAAGCACTCAAATAAAAAGGCGCATTTTGCGCCTTTTTATTTGAAACCAGATACAGCTTAGAAATCAAAAAAATTGACTTTACCTGTTTCAAGCGAGTATTCAGCACCCACTACGATCATTTTGCCTTTTGCAATCAAAGTTTCGAGTACAGCAGAACCATGACGTAATTGATTGACCGATGCAAAGACATTTGAACGTACAGCATGTTCTGAAAGTTTGCAAAGATCGTGTTTAAGCTCAGTCTGCATCAAAATTTCAACGGATGGGCGAACACGGTTAACAATTGACATCAAATTGTTTGATGGCGGGTTCTCTGGGTTCATTAACGTATCAATCGTAGCTTGAACTGCACCACAGTGACTATGCCCCAAGACCACCACAACAGCGCAGTCATAGCGTTCTGCTGCAAACTCAACGCTACCCACCTGAGATGGTGCAACGATATTGCCCGCAACACGAATCACAAATAAATCACCCAAGCCTTGATCGAATACGATTTCAGCAGGGACACGTGAATCAGAACAACCCAAAATAATCGCAAACGGATTTTGATCTGCGGTCAATTGTTCACGATGCTCTTGTGAAACGAGGTCAGGAATTGAGGATTTCCCATTTACAAAACGCTCGTTACCTTGTTTTAAACGCTCTAGGGCTTCTTGTGCCGTTAACATGTTATTTCCCATTCGCTTTAAATTGAAAAATCAAAGACATTTTAAGACTGTAGTGGCTCGTTGTCACTGACTAAAATCATCCTCTTTATGGCAAGTTTTTCCAATTTCAATTCAATTTTTAATCTCTATTCAATTCAATTTTTCAGAATTTCACAACGCTATTGCTAGCATCTGTTTTTTTAGACAAGGTATACTGAGGGCTTTCCATGTTGATTTTGACTGTCTATGACCGCCACTGCTGCACATCCTCGTATCGAACAATTAATCGAGGCACACCTTGATTTTTTAGAACGAGAGCTTTCCTCGCCAGACAATCTGCCAAGTGAAGTTCAGGCGTTTTTTCATTGGTTTACAGCACAAAATTTACAAGATTTATGGGACTTCCAAAGTCTGTTTAACTTGCTTGAACAACAGCTTTTAAAAAACCAGTTAAGCACATTTTTCATAGAACAGTGTGTCGAACATATTCGCTTTGCACTGGTTCACGACCTCAATCAACACACCAAAATTGCAGATATCTTCGATGTGATGACCATTGACAAAATTGCTCAATATGTTGCGAGTAAAAATGAACATCGTCACAAGTTAATTCATAGTGTCGTTCATCATCCTGCATTTTCTGCCATGATTTCCCAGCTCATTCAACAAGCTTTAGAAGATTATTTTGAGCACAGCATGGGTAAACGTGTACCGACTGTGGGTCGCTTCATGAAAATGGGAAAAACGGTTTTTGAAAGTGTAACTGACTCACGCTTTGAACAAACAGTTGCCTATTATTTACAAAAGAATATCGTCAAATTGAGTCAACTGAGTGAGCAGGTGCTCAATCAACATTTTGACAATGACAAACTTTATCACTTTCAAGCCAATCTCTGGCACAAAGTCAAAGCCTCACCTTTGAGTGTCTTTAAAAATTATGTTGTGCTTGAGGACTTACCACAAACCGTTGGGCTGGCTCATGACGTCTGGAATCATTTACGCCAAACTGATTATTTAAAACAGCAATTACATGATGGTTTATATACATGGTATATCCGCAATCAGGAACGTAATTTTAGTCAATTACTGCGCGACTTAAATATTGATGAAACATTATTGATGCAGCAACTACAGCCATTGTTTAGTGCCATCATGCAGCAAGCAATTCAGACAGGTTATTTAAGACAACGTGCCCGTGCTTTCTTGGAGCGTTTTTATTATGCTGAATCAACACGTCAAATTTTAGGATTTGATCAGACCTAAGCATCCTTAGGTCTGATTTTAACGCTTAAAAATAACTCACAAAACCAAGACTATAACGACGACCATCTAAGACTGCACCATTGTCTTGGGTGGTGACTTGCTTATCAAATAAATTGTATATCCCAAGCTTTGCTGTCAAATAACGATTAAACTTATAATTTAACCCCATATCATAGAAACCATAGCCCGAAGTCTTTTCTGACATTGAAGTGCGGCTTAAATAAGCCGAAGCCTGACCTTGATAATGATAACGTGTCCAAAGATTTAACTGATCGGTTGGGTTTAGATCCAAACTGAGGTTAAACATATCTTTAGGCATTTTATTAAGCGGCTGCCCTTTAAAGTCACCTGTTTTTTGCTCAGTTTTAGTATATGTATAATTGACTTTAAACGTTGCCCAATCGGTTAGCTGTGCATCAAAAGTGGCTTCAACTCCCTGCATGATCGCTTCATCAACATTAATTCGGTCACTGATAAAGTAAAATGGTAAGCCCCCATCAAAACATGACCATGCTGCAACATTATTACGGTTAGCTGTTCCTGTCGCATCGGTTGAGCAGCTTCGAATTTCAGTAATCTTGTCCTTAAACTGCGTGTGGTAGGCCGTTAAACTTGCCCCCATCTGTTCACCTTTCCAAATCAAGGCAAGCTCTGAGGTCATACTTTTTTCAGGTTTTAAATTCTCATTACCACGAATAATCGCACGTCCATAACTGGTTGGTGAACCACCACCGCCTGTCACCTGATAAAAGCCACTTGAGGATGAGCGTAAATCTGGCTGTTTATAACCTGTAGATACTCCGCCTTTTAGGGTAAAAGCATCATTCAGGTGATAAACACCATATAGTCGTGGGCTAAAATTTGATCCATATTTTTCATCATGATCCAAACGTAGACCACTGGTTAAGTCAAATTGGTCAACAATATTCCATGTATCTTCTAAAAATAGTGCAGCAGACCAACGACTAAACTCTGTCACATTGGCATGTGGGTTGCGGTTTGTACCCTGATCATTCAGCTCTTCATTTTTAAAATAGACGCCACCTGTCAACTTATGTGCACCGAGCGACCAATTCCACTGTGAATTTGCTGTCAAAACTTTCAGATCAATCCCTTTAGTTCCAAGTACAGTATTCTCACGATCAGGATTGGTCGAGTCTTCATATTGCAGATAAGACTGACTTTCTAGATTTGAGCGATAACGCCCATGATGGTTAAAACTAAAAACATTTCGATAAAAGCGTTGCTTACCATCCGTTCCACCTGTAGCAACCGTTTTACCTACCGTATCTTGTCCCACTTGTTTTGAAGTATTGGCTTCAATGGCAATATCATGTTGATCATTGACAACATACGTCCAACGACTATTTAGACGTTCACGTTTAGTTTGTGAGAAGCCATCCACAAACCCATCTTCCTCACGGAAGTAAGAACCTGCACTCAACTGTAATGCCAAAGCCTCTGTTAAAGGCCCTGCAACATAAAGATTAAAATCACGGCTATCCCCTGCTTGGCTATTATCCTGTGCGATGGTTGCAGCTTCAAAAGAACCAGACCATTTTGTAGGGACTTTTTTAGTAATAATATTGACCACACCACCCATAGCATCGGAACCATAAAGGGATGACATTGGGCCACGAATGACCTCAATCCGTTCAATTGATTGCAACGGCGGTAAAATCCCTTTCTCTAAACCATAATCATCACCATTGGGACGTGCGGCACGACTATCTTGCTTCTTACCATCGACCAAAAATAATGTATATGCTGACCCCATTCCACGAATACTGACATCTAGCGTACTCCCAGAACCAGTAATCACCACACCAGGAATATCTCTTAGTACATCTGTGATATCACTATAATTTTTTTGCTCTAATTGTTGACGATCAATCACCGTAATTGATGCTGGTGCATCTGCAATTTTTTGCTCATAGCCTGCAGCTGAAACGACGATGGTTTGTAATTCTACCGTATCATTCTGAGCGTAAGTCATGGAGGTGCATAAACCAAGCAGCGATGCAGAAAGCACCGACAAGCGATGTAGAGTTTTCATACTGACATACCAAAGGTAAAAAAAGAATAAATTATGGATTTTACGTGAGATAGTGTAATTAATATAAAAAATAATACAATATTAAATGATAATTATTTTTATTTTCATATAAGAAAAAACCTCCAAATTGTGTGGAGGTTCATTTCTTTAAAAGAACTTATTTAAAATAAGCACCTTCAGCTTGTGTATGGTCAGTTTGGTCAACCACACGTTGCAATTCTGGAATATGCTGGCGTAATGTTGTTTCAACACCTTGTTTTAAGGTCACATCAATTGCTGAACAACCTTGGCACCCCCCCCCAAATTTCAAGACAGCAGTTAAGCCATGCTCAGCATCTTCTTGCACTTCAACCAAAGAACAGTTACCGCCATGTCCTGACAATCCTGGATTAATTTCTGATTGCAAGATGTAAATAATACGTTCTTCAATCGAAGCATCTGGGCCAACACGTGGTACTTTTGAATTTGGTGCACGGAAAGTCAACTGACCACCAAAGCGATCTTTGTTATAGTCGATTACTGCATCACGCAAATACGGAATCGATGGGCTATCTACAAATGCAGGAAAATCTGGATAATCTTGTTTATAGTCAGCTGGATTTACTTCATCTGGCGCGCTATATGCCATACAACATTCTGCACGTGGCGTTCCTGCGTTTTCTACAAAAACACGAACACCAATGCCTGGAGTATTTTGTTTTTCCAATAAATCACGTAAATACTCTTGAGCAGAAGGAGTAATCAATAAATTTGGAATTTCCTCTGCGTCTGTCACTTTAGTGCTGATGTTCTCAGTCGACATAACGTTTTTCCTCAATATGAAGGCTCTATTTTAACTGAAGATATGGGGGAATTGAGAAAAATCAACTAAAATTGTCGGAATTCTTTTTATCGCTCAGAGTCCCGATGCGAAACCCCATTGAAATAGCGAAAAAATCTTATGTTGAATTTACCTTTTAGCCATACGCTTACCCTAATTATCATTACTGTCGGGATTTCCTTACTAGGTTTCTCCAAACAAGATGTGATGAATCGCCTGATTTTTTGGCCACCTGCCATCCAAAAAGGTCAGTATGATCGTTTTTTTGCTTATGGCTTTGTACATGCTGATGGTATGCATTTGCTCTTTAATATGATTACCCTGTATTTTTTTGGCAATTATATGGAGCAATTTTATCGTCAGTACCTCGACAACATGGGCTTTGTGCTGTTTTATTTTGGTGCCCTGATTTTTAGTATTTTACCTAGCTACCTGAAACATAAAAATGACTATCAATGGGCAAGTTTAGGCGCTTCGGGAGCTGTTTCTGCGGTATTATTTGCCTATATTTTATTCCAACCATGGAGTCGGATTCTAGTTTTCTTTATTCCTATGCCTGCGATTTTATTTGCAGTTTTATATGTGGTTTATAGTATCTGGTCAAGTAAACAACAAGGCAGCCATGTTAACCACAGTGCTCATCTTTGGGGTGCGCTCTATGGTGTGGTCGTGACAATAATCATCAATCCCGCCGTGATTGCTTTTTTCTTCCAGCAAATTCAAAATATTCCTGCATTCTAACATGCTACATTTTTTAGCAAATTTGATGATTTATGCTAAGCCAGTTTCTGCCTTGGCATACATAATGAATGATGACCACCATGACTGAAAATAAGGATAAATCAATGTCAAATGCTCCCGAAGGATTACAGTTTCCTCTTGATCCAGCAAGCCAACGTGCAAGTACATCTCGTACAGGCAAACAAATTCTTTCTGAAGCACTGGCTTTGGTTGACAACAAACTGTCACAACAAGTGCTCAAAGAAAAAAACTGGCGTAAGCGCTATCCTATCTATTTTAAAGCGTTAGTTCATCATGGGATCTTATATCAGGACAACCCTGTAAAAATTGCCAGTCAAGGTCTACATAAGGCTCATCAATTATTTGAATTTTATCGTGATCATCAACGATTTTCTCTCAAAGACTTTATGCGTGTGCCTCACATTCAAAATTTACACAGTGTTGTGGTTCAAGGTCAATCTCAACAAGCACCCGAGTGGTTTGTGCCTTATCAAGGTCAGAAGCTAAACGGGCAAGCATTACTCGATCAGATTGCCCGATGGGAACAGCAAGGAATTATTGAAAGTAGCCATGCTGAAGCATTGCGCGCAGTTCAATCACATCCTGAATGGTTTGATTTATCTGACTCGACCATGGTGCTGTTTGGGGCTGGCTCTGAAGCAGGTCCGCTGACATGGCTAAGCAAGTGGAAAGCCAATATTGTGGCTGTAGATTTACCCAATGAAAAAGTTTGGTCACGCATCTTAAATACGATTCAACATGGCAATGCCAAGCTCATTGCACCTTGCCAAGAAGCAATTGTAGAAGATACACCTCTTGATGTTTTAAGCAGTAAGTTAGGCGCAAATTTACTCACTCAAACCCCAGAAATTGCCGCTTGGCTAGCTCAAATGCCTGAACGCTTAAATCTTGCAGCAATTGCTTATCTGGATGGTGAAAAACATGTCCGTGTTGCTATGGCAATGGATGCGATTATGCAATATGTCAGCGAGCAAAAGCCCAATACCAGCTTAATGTTTATGTGTACCCCTACTGATGTATATGCTGTTCCTAAACAGGTGGTTGATCATTGCAAACAAAAATCGCGTGAACGCTCAACCATTGAAAAGCTCTTAGCAAAAGGTGTTTCTAGTTTAAGTATCCGTCATTTCCTTAAACCTCATTCTCGTCAACTCATCCATTCAAATAATGGTAAAGACTATGCAATTGCTGACTGTCTAGTGATTGAACAAGGTCCAAACTATGCACTTGCAAAACGGATACAACAATGGCGAGCCATTACAGCACGAGAACACGGACAACATGTTTGCATTAATATTGCACCGTCAACAACTACACATTCGGTGACCAAAAACCCGTTACTCAAAGCTGCGTTTAATGGTGCACACTTATTTAATGTTGAAGCATTTGAACCTGAAACAACAAATGCGCTCATGGCTGCAATGTGGATTCATGATTTACGCAATCCTAAAGCGCTAGCCAATCCGAGCAATCAGCTTGATCATCCTCTAGAATTGATTATGCAAGGTGCTAATCATGGTGGCATGTGGAATGCAGCCTATCTGGTTCGTAGTGCCTTACCTTTCGCTGCAATTTATGGTTTGGTTGCGGACAAATTACCACGGAATAAAAAATAAGAAAGCAATGTTGTGAGAGCTTTCTATCATCTATTAAGCAAAGATAAATATGTTTGATAGATTAAAATCAAAAAAGCCTTGCCGAGGCAAAGCTTTTTTGATTGCAGTTTAGTCTTATTTGATAAACTTAAACAAAACGCAAGAACAACCAGTATAAGCCAGCAGATAAACAAATTGTTGCAGGTAAAGTCAGTACCCAAGCAGACAAGATATTACGAATCGTTACCCACTGTAGACCTGATTTATTGGCAACCATTGTTCCTGCAACAGCACTATTTAATACGTGAGTTGTTGATACAGGTAGACCGAAGCCATCAGCTGCAGCAATCGTACTCATTGCCACCAATTCAGCAGACATCCCTTGTGCATAAGTCATATGGTTCTTACCAATACGCTCACCCACAGTCACTACAATACGTTTCCAACCAACCATCGTACCCAAACCTAGTGCCAAAGCAACCGCAACCTTGACCCATGTTGGAATATACTGCAAGAAACCATCTAAGCTTTTTTGATAGGCTTTTACAGTTTTCTTATCTGCATCATTCCACTTTGGCAAAGCATCTGCTTTATCTAAAGTTTTCATGGTTGTTGTACTTAAGTACATTTCATTACGAATTGCAGTCACTTGTTGCTCAGGAATATCTTTCAGTGAAGAATACTGCGCTAACTCCTGACCCAAGTGATGCGTTGTACTGGCTAAAGCAGGTAGAACTTCAGGCGTCACTTTTTTATTTTGAATATATTGTGTCAAAATCAAACGGGCTTTTTCATCTTCAATATGCGCATAATCTGCAGCAATGACAGGCGCTGCTTTTTGAGACAATGTCGTAAATGCTTGAACCTGATCACTGTCCAGATTTTTGTTGAGTGAATATGCCAACGGAACCAAGCCAACCAAGATCAGCATAATCAGCCCCATACCTTTTTGACCATCGTTTGAACCATGCGCAAAACTTACCCCAGTACAGGTAAAAATGAGCAATGCACGGACAATTGGTGGCGGTGGTGTATGACCATTTGGTGCTTCAAACAAACTTAAATGTCGTTTAAACACAAATTTAACTAAAACGAATACAATCGCCGCAAAGGCAAAGCCAATTAAAGGGGAAAATAATAACGCTTTACCCACTTTCAACAGCTGTGCCATATCAATACCGCTACCACCTGTTGATGAGTTCAACAGATGATTCATCAGCCCCACACCCAAAATCGAACCGATTAAAGTATGTGAGCTTGATGCTGGAATCCCAAAGAACCATGTTCCCAAGTTCCAGATAATCGCTGCGATCAACAAAGCAAAGACCATTGCAAAGCCTGCACCGCTGTTGACATTCATAATCAATTCAACAGGTAACAAGGCAATAATGCCATAGGCAACTGCACCGCTCGCGAGCATAACGCCAAGGAAGTTACAAAAACCTGCCCACATTACTGCAACAGGTGCAGGTAAAGCATTGGTATAAATCACGGTTGCAACCGCATTTGCGGTATCGTGAAAACCATTCACAAACTCAAACCCCAAAGCAATGAGCAATGCGGTTGAAAGTAAAATTACTGAATATAAATTTAACGGTGGAACATGTGCCAAATCAGCACTCACCTGAAAACCAATATAAATTAGAGTCGCGATAATGATCGTTAAAAATACAGGCACAAAGAACTTTGGTGTTGGTGCATGTACATTTTTCGATTTGTTTGAATCAAAGTGTACTGACTCTTGTGCAGAAGGAATATTCGAATTCATGCAGTCATGGAAAGAGGATCAAAAAGTCCTCTTATTCTTCATTTAAATTGTGACAATTATATGACATTCTGTTTCACAGAAAAATCAATTTTTGTGTTTTTGATTTATTTTGAGCCAGTTGTTTGACAACTGCACTATTTTAATTCAAGTTTTTTAGAATTATTGAGCAGCAACAAAAATCATCTGCATTAGATTCTCAGATAAATATTGCAAATTGATGAAAATTTCAACGCAACATTCACAATCAAGTCAAAAATCAGACTAACTTGGTCAAGTATTGCTTTCTTTTTTCATCCCTTATAAAAGCCCAATGAATAAAGCTTATAAGAAACCAACATGATTAAAATGGCTATTTCTGCTCAAAAAACATCAATTCTGAGTATAATATCCTGATTTTCTCGCTGTTGCCCTCTGCTATATAAGGCTGTGTATGTCGACACTCAACACTTTAAAACGGATTCTTTCTCAACGTATTATGATGCTCGATGGTGCTATGGGCACGATGATCCAGCAACATAAATTACAGGAACAAGATTATCGAGGTGAGCGCTTTTCCGACTGGGAACATGACTTAAAAGGCAACAACGACTTACTGGTTCTGACTCAGCCGCAGATTATTCAAGGGATTCATGAAGCTTACCTTGAAGCAGGCGCTGACATTATTGAAACCAACAGTTTCAACGGAACACGAGTTTCCATGTCAGACTACCACATGGAAGATTTGGTTCCTGAAATTAACCGAGAAGCTGCACGCCTTGCAAAACTGGCCTGTGAAAAATACTCAACACCTGACAAACCGCGTTTTGTGGCTGGGGTACTGGGGCCAACCTCTCGTACCTGTTCGATTTCTCCAGACGTCAACAACCCTGCTTTTCGTAACATTACCTTCGATGCGCTAAAAGATAATTATATTGAAGCAACACTGGCGTTAATTGAAGGTGGTGCGGACATCATCCTCATTGAAACTGTGTTCGATACCCTAAATTGTAAAGCCGCCATTTTTGCGGTTGAAGAAGCATTCAAGCAGTTAGGTCGTAGTTTACCGATCATGATTTCGGGAACGATTACCGATGCTTCGGGTCGTACACTGACAGGGCAAACCGCAGAAGCATTCTGGAACTCAATTCGTCATGCCAATGTGATTTCAGTGGGCTTTAACTGTGCGCTTGGTGCGGATGCCATGCGCCCACACGTAAAAACCATTAGCGATGTGGCAGACGTGTATATCTCCGCGCATCCAAACGCAGGCTTACCCAATGCCTTTGGTGGTTATGATGAAACCGCAGCAGAAACAGCAGCGTTTATTCGTGAGTTTGCCGAAAGTGGCATCATTAATATTGCGGGTGGTTGCTGTGGTACCACCCCTGCCCATATTCGTGCCATTTATGAAGCAGTAAAAGACTTGCCACCACGACAAGTGCCTGAAACTATTCCTGCATGTCGTTTAAGTGGTTTAGAACCATTTAACATTTATGATGACTCTCTTTTTGTGAATGTCGGTGAACGTACCAACGTCACAGGGTCGAAAAAATTCCTACGCCTGATTCGTGAAGAAAAATTTGCCGAAGCCCTCGAAGTTGCGCAGCAACAGGTGGTTGCAGGTGCGCAAATCATCGACATTAACATGGATGAAGGCATGCTCGATTCAGAAAATGCCATGGTGCATTTCCTGAACCTTGTGGCATCTGAACCTGATATTTCACGTGTGCCGATTATGATTGACTCATCCAAATGGGAAATCATTGAAGCAGGCTTAAAATGCGTTCAGGGTAAACCTGTGGTGAACTCGATTTCCTTAAAAGAAGGTTATGATGAGTTTGTGCATAAGGCTCGCCTATGCCGTCAGTATGGCGCAGCGATTATCGTCATGGCATTTGATGAAGCTGGACAAGCCGATACCGCAGCGCGTAAACGTGAAATCTGTAAGCGCTCTTATGACATTTTGGTCAATGAAGTCGGTTATCCATCTGAAGATATTATCTTTGACCCGAACGTGTTTGCTGTCGCAACAGGGATTGAAGAACACAATAACTATGCCGTGGACTTCATTGAAGCCACAGGCTGGATTAAACAAAACCTGCCAAATGCTATGATTTCAGGTGGTGTGTCTAACGTATCGTTCTCATTCCGTGGTAATGAACCTGTCCGTGAAGCGATTCACTCGGTGTTCTTGTACTATGCCATCAAGCAAGGCATGACCATGGGGATCGTCAACGCAGGTCAAATGGCGATTTACGATGACATTCCCAAAGAACTCAAAGATGCTGTTGAAGATGTCATTCTGAACCGTAATCAGGGTGAAAGCGGTAACGAAGCGACTGAAAAACTGCTTGAAGTCGCTGAGAAATTCCGTGGTCAAGGTGGTGCAGCCAAAGAAGCGGAAAACCTTGAATGGCGCAATGAATCCGTTGAAAAGCGTCTTGAATATGCCCTCGTGAAAGGCATCACGACATATATTGATCAAGATACCGAAGAAGCACGCTTAAAATCCAAACGCCCACTCGATGTGATCGAAGGTCCATTGATGGATGGCATGAACGTCGTTGGCGACCTGTTTGGTTCAGGTAAAATGTTCCTGCCACAGGTGGTCAAATCTGCACGTGTCATGAAACAAGCCGTTGCTTGGCTCAACCCGTATATTGAAGCAGAAAAAGGCGCAGGCGAGTCAAAAGGTAAAGTCCTGATGGCAACCGTAAAAGGTGATGTACACGATATTGGTAAAAATATTGTGGGTGTGGTCTTGGGCTGTAACGGTTACGATATTGTTGACCTTGGCGTGATGGTACCCTGCGAGAAAATTCTGCAAACTGCGATTGATGAAAAATGTGACATCATCGGCTTATCAGGTTTGATTACCCCAAGTCTGGACGAAATGGTGTTTGTTGCCAAAGAAATGCAGCGTAAAGGCTTCAAGATTCCACTGTTGATTGGTGGTGCAACAACTTCGAAAGCACACACAGCAGTGAAGATTGAACCTCAATATCAAAACGATGCGGTGATTTATGTCGCCGATGCTTCTCGTGCGGTGGGTGTTGCAACAACCTTACTGTCGAAAGAAATGCGTGGTAACTTTATTGCGGAACATCGTGCTGAATATGCCAAAGTCCGTGAGCGTTTAGCCAATAAGCAGCCGAAAGCTGCAAAATTAAGTTATGCAGAATCGGTTAAAAATGGCTTTAAAATTGATGACAACTATGTGCCACCCAAGCCAAATACTTTAGGTACACATGTCCTCACCAACTATCCATTAGCAACACTAGTTCAGTATTTTGACTGGACACCATTCTTTATTGCTTGGAGCTTGGCGGGTAAATTCCCGAAAATCTTAGAAGATGAAGTAGTCGGTGAAGCAGCAACCGATTTGTACAATCAAGCCCAAGTCATGCTCAAAGACATTATCGAGAATAATCGTTTCGATGCTCGTGCCGTGTTTGGTTTATACCCTGCTCAGCGCACAGGTGCAGATACTGTGAGCGTGTTTGATGAAGCAGGTCAGAGTGTAACGCATACTTTTGAGCATTTGCGTCAGCAATCGGACAAAGTCACAGGCAAACCAAACTTGTCTTTGGCGGACTATATTAAGCCTACAACAAATCAGCAAGATTATTTGGGTGGCTTTACTGTGTCGATTTTCGGTGCGGAAGAATTGGCAAATGAATACAAAGCCAAAGGTGATGATTACTCTGCGATTTTAGTGCAATCATTGGCTGACCGTTTTGCAGAAGCTTTTGCAGAGCACTTACACGAGCGCATTCGTAAAGAGTTCTGGGGCTATAAAGCCGATGAAACTTTGGGCAATGAAGAATTGATCAAAGAGAAGTATGTCGGGATTCGTCCTGCACCTGGCTATCCTGCTTGTCCTGAGCATTCTGAAAAAGCAGCTTTGTTTGACTGGTTAGGTTCTGAAGCCAAGATTGGTACCAAGTTGACTGAACACTTTGCTATGATGCCACCTTCTTCTGTGAGTGGTTTCTATTACTCACACCCTGAAAGTGAATACTTTAACGTGGGCAAGATTTCTCAAGATCAGCTTGAGGATTATGCGAAACGTAAGGGTTGGTCACTGGATGTAGCGAAGCGTTGGTTAGCACCGAATTTGGATGATTCGATTGTTTAATTAATCCCCCCTAATCCCTATTTAAAAAAGAGGGAGATGTCATGTGCTTAAATGAATTATGTGACAGCTCCTCCCTTTTTCAGAGAGAAATTAATTTTCATCATTAATTTTTGCATTCATTTCAGCGTAACAAGTACTACAAAAATGACCATCGTCATTCCAATCTTTCATCGCTATTCCTCCTGCTTCTTCAAAATCGCAACCACAATAAACACAGTTTTTTTCTTTTTCTAACTCAATCTTTTCTAAAATTTCTCCTTGTCTTTGCTCTAACTTTATAATTGTTTCCTTAACCTGTTTAACCTTGGATATCATACTTTCCAACTGACTTTCATATAGTTTTAATTTTGATACTTCTTGAGTTATTTGTTCTTCATAAGAAAAAGCATCTTTCAAGCTTAATTGATCTATCTTTTCTTGAATGATTTTATCTTTTTGAAAATCTTCTAAATATTTTGAAATTTCATTATATTCACCCCAAGTTTCAATATATTTAATGTGTGTGCCAGAAGTGCCTAGAATGTCTTTAACTCGTTGTCGATCAGATTTAGGACAACAAATAATTTCTATATCTTCAATTTCAAATTCGAAATTATTTTGAGCATATCTCCATTCTCTTTCCCACAAAAAACCTTGTTGTTGATGATCGTGATCCAAGGGTGTCATATAAGGTGCTACTAATTTATAAATTTCTTTTAGCTTATTTTTTACCTCACATGAACCTAAGTTTTCTTTTCCATCAGATTCTGGAACTGACTCAAAATTTTTAATTATTATTTTAGTTTCTGCTATACATTTAATTAAGTCAGATTTATCAACATATAAAGCAGGTCTAACACCTTTTAGTGCTAATTTAAGCTTCGAAAATCCTAAACCAAATCTTAAATCATCACACCACCGTTTATATGATTTATACCTAAAAAAATCTATCGCAAATGTTGGTGACTCTGTAAAACAAACTATTTTTTCATCATACCAATCTGACATAGACTGTGATGGTTTAGTTGCAATTAACAATTTCGAATTTAAAATCTGAAATAATGATTCAGAATTAGTCATATGAATTAAATAAGGTGACATATCAGGTTTTTCAAATGGTCTAAGCTCAAATGTTTTTGTTGTAATACTATATTGTTCCCATTTACTATAAACTTTCCCAATATCTTTAACCGATGGTATCATTCTTAAGCCTTTAATTTTATAAAGTTAATATTAGGGCTTGTCCTCATTTGAGGAAATAGCTCAAAAATGAGTATGTTCATGCCTAAATTTGTTTATTTAATAAACAATATGATTGTTTATTGACTAAAATAAGAGCTAATTTGCCTCATAAAATGAAATGAGGAAACGCCTTAATTATAAAACAATTATAATCTGACTAAATCTATATTTATCAAAAAATTAGTTAAACTCTAATTATTTTAAAATTATAAGCTATAACTCCATCCCCTACCCTTTAAAAAGAAGGGAGCATCACGAATCTAAGATTTACATTCAATTCGCGTAAATTCCCCCTTTATAAAGGTAAGAAACTAAGTTTCGCAAGAGGGGGATTCCAATCTCTGTTTCGCAATCCAATAAATCTGCTCCACCACCGCATCAGTTTCAGTCAAAATCTGCCTGTTACTAAACCTCAGCACCAAAAGCCCTAACTCACTTAAAGTCTGATCTCGAATTTGATCTGCTAGAAGCCCATCTTCCGTGTAGTGCTGTCCACCATCACACTCAATGACGAGGTTTGCAGCAGCACAGTAAAAATCCACAATAAAATTAAGAATTGGCTTTTGTCGATAAAACCGCAATCCTAAAATTTGCTTACGGCGTAACCTTTGCCATAGCAGTTGCTCTGCGTCAGTCATGTTACTGCGTAAATCACGCGATGGAAGTTTTAAATTCTTGTTATATGGCTGCATGAGTACACGCTTAGTATTTATCTTTTATTTCAAATATCTTCGCATAATATCCACCAGATAAAATAGTGCTCTGTTCTTTGTTTTCATTATTATTTTTATAAAAAGAAAGCCCCTACTCAGGAGCTTTCTTCCACATCAAGCAACTCAACAATTACTGCAACTTAATCCATTCAACCACTGCTTGACCAACATCGGTCATCAGCGTCCACTCGCCATCCATAATGTTGAGCTGTAACTGCATGGTACGCTCACATAAAGCCTGAATTGCAGTCGTGGTTTCTTCCGTTAACTGCCAAACTTCTACATTCTTTAAGGTTTTGAGTTTGCTATTGCGCTTATACCATTCATCCACCGAACTGCCATAAGCAACCACGACAACCTGCTGACAACGTGCACTGGCTTTTTTGACTTTATCTTCATCAGGACAACCAACTTCAATCCATTTTTCGAGCAGGCCTGTTAAGTCCTTCTGCCACAAAGCAGGTTCATTCACTTCAAACAAATCTTTAGTAAATTCAAGCTGTTCATCGGCATAGCGAGCAAAAGCCAAAACACGCACCATTAAGCGCTCGATAGTTTCTGAAGGATGCAGCGCCATCGTCAGTTGATAATCACCGTAATTGTGATGATCCATATCTGCAATATTGAGGTCTGCTTTATAAATCGTTGCTTTAAGTGCCATGTGCTACACGTTTTCTAAATAAAAATCCGCGCTTAGGATAACCAATTTTAAATATTGATGTAGAAATTTTTCAGATTGACACTTAAATCGAATTCAGCATGCTTGGTCAGATGATCAACAGCTTAAAAACTTTAAATTTTTTACTTAGGCTACAAATCATCAAAAGCCAAGTAGCCAAGTAGCCAAGTAGCCAAGTAGCCAAGTAGCCAAGTAGCCAAGTAGCCAAGTAGCCAAGTAGCCAACAGATTTTTTATCTAAATTATTTATAACAACAATGACTTGATTAAAATTTCTTGAATTTTAAGATGATGCATCATCTCGCGAATCATCACAAAATAAACAAAAACCTGTTGCTGTCCCTGCTCAACCTGATGCAAATAGTGATTCAAATGATCAACAAAATCATTAAAAGCATGTTCAAGCTGAACTCGATCAATTGCACTCGAATTTTGAAAAAATAACTGACTTAATAACGTCATCATTGGGTCAGAAGTCACAGCCTGACCCTGAACTTGTCTTAGCGCGGGTTCAGATTCTAATAACTCTTCAATCTGATAAATCATGTTTTCAATTGCATACTCTGACCAAATCCCACTAAGTACACTCTGCTGCTGAATGACATTTAAACCATGCTTTAAAATATATGACTCAGAGTCCCACAATAAAATGATTTCATTGGCTTTCAGTGAAAACTCAAGAATAGGCATATATAGCTTCCTTGGACATGTTCGGTTTTGAGCATAACATTTTTTAAATATTTCGGTAAAATCATCTTGAAAAACAATCACTCTCAAGCCATTTTAAACGCATAAAACTTCTTCAAACTATGCTAAATGCCTCTTGCACAACGGTTTAAGTTCTACTATGATGGCGCTCATGCCCGGGTGGTGAAATAGGTAGACACAGGGGATTTAAAATCCCCCGCCCTCAAAGCGTGCCGGTTCGAGTCCGGCCCCGGGCACCATTTTAAAACAGTTAAAATGGTACTCACAAAAATCCAGCGAAAGCTGGTTTTTTTATGCCTATTTATGATGATGCTTGAACTGTTTCACAACAGATTATTGTTTTAATCGTGGATTCATATCTATTTTTCATCTTAAAAACAATTGTTTGAATATTTTTAAGCCAAATATTTCAATCTATTCTTGCCAAGAAAAAGTAGTTGCTCTATGATTGCGCCCATGCCCGGGTGGTGAAATAGGTAGACACAGGGGATTTAAAATCCCCCGCCCTCAAAGCGTGCCGGTTCGAGTCCGGCCCCGGGCACCATTTTAAAACAGTTAAAATGGTACTCACAAAAATCCAGCGAAAGCTGGTTTTTTTATGCCTAAAATCTGCAATTGATTCAGGATGTGGGCAATTTACAGAGTATTAACATAGTTTTTCAGTTTCACTGTATTTTGATAGCAAACATCTTACTTACACCACATTCTTTCTCCTGCATGATCTGAATTTGAGTCTTATTTTGGATCGACTGTCAGGACATGCCATGAAACCATTGTTGATTGCTTGCTTATGTTTGACCCCATGGCTGACGAGTGCCTGTAAGCCCAGCACACAAAATATGCCCCAACAATCCAGTTTAAGTCATAATCAGGCTGTCGATATTCAAAATGATATCAGTCGATTACATAATCTAAGCCAACGACAAAATCAGGAAAGTGCTATTTTTCAACAAGAAGCTTTACCTGCCATTCGCTCAGGCAACAGTCTACAAATTGCACAAATCATTGAGGATATGCAACAACGTGTACATAAATTCAATTCAGAATTAGAAAATTTACTTCTGAGCAGTGCTGAAGTTGACAGCATACGAAAAAAAATGATGCAGAGTAATCAGCTCAGCCTACAGCTCGCTCAACAAGGTGCAGCCAAACGCCCCGACACGCAAAAAATCATCCAGTTACAACAAGAAATTGAGCAAAATCAGCAGCAAATTTCTCATCTAACTCAAAATGCTCAGGCTAAAATTAGTCAGGCAGCCAATATGTCATAAGCCATGCTTTACTCTGCGTATATTTGTCGTAATACTCAAGACTGTGCTTTTATGGGTATGATTGATGAATACTGCTGCTATTGATCTCAAACAACTGCGTCGCGATTTACGCCGCCAACGACGTCAAGTCAATATCTTTCAACAACGCCAAGCAGCGCAAGCCATCTTGAAACATCTCAGACGTAGTCCAATGCTGCATCAATCTCAAAAAGTCGGATTATATCTCGATGCCTTTGGGGAAATTGCAACAAAAAATTTAATCGAATATTGTTTTAAATTGGGCAAACAGGTGTATCTACCTAAAATCTGTAACATGAATCAACATTTACATTGGGTAAAAATTTCAAGACAGCAGTTTTATAGCCGACGTTTTGCATTGCATCGCTTAGGTATGCTCGAACCTCAACAACGTGGCGTTGCTGTACAGCATTTAGATATGTTATGTATGCCTTTACTGGCTTGTGATGTCACAGGTATGCGTCTGGGTATGGGTGGTGGTTTTTATGACCGAACGCTCGCCAAAGCAAAACAGCGCCCTTATCGTTTAGGTCTGGCACATCAGTTTCAAAAATTAGCGTGCGTTCTGCCACATCAGGCATGGGATCAACCCTTGCATGCACTCTGTACACCTGAATCTTATCAATGCTTTAAGACCTAATTTACTGTATTTATTTTAACCAAAACCATTGTTTTTTAATTTTTTCACAAAACTTACCCTTGTAATTTAAAAAAAACACATCACTATAAAAATCATGGCAACACTGTTGTCACTCACTAGGAGTGCCCATGACTGAACAAATTTTGAATCATGAAAGTTCTGAAGAACTGACAATTCCAAACGTATTACCATTATTGGCATTACGTGATGTAGTGGTTTATCCACACATGCAGATCGCGCTTTTTGTTGGTCGTGAAAAATCTATAAAAGCTGTTGATGCGGCGCGTAGCAGTGACAATTTGGTCTTTGTAGTTGCACAAAAAGACTCTCTTACCGAAGAAATTGATCAGGAAAATCTGTACCAATACGGAACTGTTGCGAAAATTGTGCAAGTGGTTAACCACGAAAACGATGAAAACTGCATTAAAGTGCTGATTGAAGGTTTACATCGTGCAAAACTAGAACAGATTATTGATCAGACAGAATATTTTACGGCTGAACATGCTTTAAGCCCAATGAGTGTAAAACTAGAGCAAGACACTCAAGATGAACGTCTACAAGAATTGAAAGCTTTATTTGCACAATACGCAGAAGCGAAATTGCGCAATGCACGTGAGCTGATTACCGCTGCAAACAAAATCGAAGATTTACTGCAATTACTGTTCTTTGTTGCGACTCGTGTTCCTTTAAATATAGAAGTGAAACAAAACTTCTTGGAACATGACGAATTTGAAGCGCACCTAAAAGAGTTAATGACGTATTTGTTGCAACAATCTGAAGAGCAACAAATTGAGCAAACACTGCATGATAGTGTTAAACGCCAAATGGAAAAAAATCAGCGCGAATACTTTCTCAATGAAAAGATGAAGGTGATTCAGCGTGAACTTTCTGACATGAATGGCGGTGCTGAGGACGATGTTGCTGAACTTGAAAAACGTCTTGCAGAGGCAGATTTGCCAGAGCATGTACGTAAAAAAGCAGAAGCAGAATTTCGTAAACTCAAATCCATGCAACCTGCTTCAAGCGAAGCGGCTGTGGTACGCAACTATCTTGATGTCATCTTAGATACACCATGGAATAAAGCCAGCAAAGTTAGCATTAACTTGCAAAAAGCGCAGGAAATTCTAGATGCAGATCATTACGGCTTAGATGATGTGAAAGACCGTATTGTGGAATATCTTGCAGTACAGTCTCGCGTAAAAAAACTCAAAGGCCCGATTCTTTGTTTAGTTGGACCTCCGGGTGTCGGTAAAACTTCACTTGGTGAATCTGTTGCAAAAGCAACTGGGCGTGAGTTTGTCCGTATGGCTTTAGGTGGTGTGCGTGATGAAGCGGAAATCCGTGGTCATCGCCGTACTTACATTGGTGCGATGCCAGGTAAAATCGTACAGTCATTGACTAAAGTTGGGGTAAAAAACCCACTGTTCTTGCTTGATGAAATCGACAAGATGGCTCAGGATTATCGTGGTGATCCTGCATCAGCATTGCTTGAAGTACTTGATCCTTCTCAGAATAGTAAGTTTAACGACCACTATTTAGATTTGGATCTCGACCTTTCAGAAGTCATGTTTATTTGTACTGCCAACAGCATGAATATTCCTGAAGCTTTGTTAGATCGTATGGAAGTTATTCGTCTACCGGGTTATACCGAAGATGAGAAAATTAAGATTGCTGAACGCTATTTAGTTCCTAAAGCCATTAAGAACAATGGTTTACGTGCTAAAGAATTGACTGTTCATGAAGAAGCGATTCGTGACATTGTGCAACGTTATACACGTGAAGCAGGTGTGCGTAGTCTTGAACGTGAAGTTTCAAAAATTGCACGCAAAGTCGTCAAAGAAGCCGTGAGCAAAAAGGCGAAGAACCTTCAAATTGAAGTGACTTCAACTAATTTACCAGACTACCTTGGCCCACATAAGTTTGACTTTGGGATGGCTGAAGACGAAGCACAAATCGGTCGTGTCAATGGTTTAGCTTGGACATCTGTTGGTGGTGAATTACTCACCATTGAAGTTGCGGCAGTGAAAGGTAAAGGTAAATTTATTACCACAGGTTCACTCGGCGATGTCATGAAAGAGTCGATCACTACTGCAATGACTGTGGTTCGTACTCGTGCAGATGAATTAGGTATCGAAGCAGCGCGTTTTGATGAAACTGATATTCACGTGCACTTGCCTGAAGGTGCAACACCAAAAGATGGCCCTTCAGCAGGTTTAGCACTCACAACTGCATTGGTTTCTGCTTTTACAGGTATTCCAATTCGTGCAGACATTGCCATGACAGGTGAAACAACGCTTGGTGGTCGTGCGCTACGTATTGGTGGTTTAAAAGAAAAGTTACTTGCTGCACACCGTGGTGGCATTAAACTGGTCTTTATTCCTCAAGACAATGTGCGTGATTTGGCTGAAATTCCAGACAATGTCAAAGAAGGTCTAGAAATCAAAGCCGTGAAAAGCGTTGATGAGATCTTGCCGATTGCATTGACTGAACAACCTAAACCACTGCCAAAAACTCCGATTGTTAAGGCAGTGGCAGAAAGTCAAAGTGCTCGTCACTAAACATAAAAACATCAATAAAAAACCACTTCTTCGGAAGTGGTTTTTTATTGGGCTTCGCTTATGACTTAACGAAAATGTGACCCTAGCAGAATTTGCGTGATTACACTTGATGCAACCGCAACCAAAACAAAATCACCATCAATCCTCATCCAACGATGCCCATGAGGCGGTGGTGGCAAATGCGCTTCATGCCAATCTACAGCATAACGATCATCCATATAATCCCGTGGGATATATTCGCCTTCATGCCAGTAACGAACTGGGTGATCACGCCAATAATGAGGCGGTGGCGGTGGTGGCTCATCCCAGCCATGATCATGCTCATAATATACTGGTGGAGGTGGTCGATCATCATGATTCCACCAAGGATCTGCCAAGGTTAGACTAGAAGCGAGACTAGTACTCACAGCCAATGCTGCTGCTATCCATTTTGTACGCATTTTCTCTCCTTCGATTTTATCAGTCGACACTGTAAAATCATTGCTAGGCTTTTATAAAGATCACAACTTGTTGGCTAATGTATGCAAAAACTGCAGATAAACCGTGTAGATCAATGCAGAGTTCTGCAAAACTTTGTCTGTTTTACTCATAGATTTACTGAGATTTTTTAATATTTAAGCTATGGTTAATTTTTCATTTTATTCACTATATTCAAATTTTCTTTTATGGCTTAGGCGCTACTCAAAAGCACCCAATAAATTGTCAGCATCACAATAATGCTTCCCCCAAATAAAAAACTGCCTCAAAAGAGGCAGCCTGTGTGTCAAATACAGTTTTTTGTTTAACGGGCGAAAATTGCCTGAGCAATCACCCCAGATGCAATCGCAATCAATAAGTAGTCGCCATTGACTCGTACCCAACGGTGTCCACGTGGTGGATGTGGCAAATGATGCGAACGCCAATCTACGTTGTAACCACGATAGCGTGATGGTAAGCGGTCACCACGCCCCCAGTGTCCACGGCGATCATCCCAGCGTGGGCCATCATGACGGTTATTCCAAGCAGGCCCACCACGATGGTCATGTCCACGATCACGCTGATCATAACCGTGACGGTCTGGACCTCCTCGGTCATGTCCAGGCTCTGCCATTGCTAAACTACTGGTGGCTACTGTCGAAACCACTAACACAGTGGTCAAAATTTTCTTCAACATGGCTGTTCCCTCTTTTTTCATCCTCAAGCCGAAGCTTGATTGAGATCTTAAGGATTTACACCGATTCAGTTTTAAAAATAAATAAACGCTGAAGATGCATCCTGCTTGAGATCTAATATATTCATTCAATATCGTTTGATGATGTAGAAAGCGGTTTGCTTATGTAATAAGCCTTACATATTCTATTTCAAATTAATCTATTTTTTTAAAAGGTTCAGTTTTTTGTGTGGCTTATGTAATTTTTAAGGTCATTTTTAACACATTCTCTCTAATTCAGGTTGAATTAAATACCTTTAAAATCTGTATTCGCCGCTATTTTTGGCGATTTAATCAACAAACATTCCAGTATTTCTTAATTCAATTTCATCTTTCCACACATTTTTACCAGAGATAGTACAGCTCACATTCTTAAAAAGCTTTAATTGCTTCTGAAGAAAAAACCTTGCTTTGTTTATCTTCTTAGCACTCAAGCATAGCTTTCGCCTTCTTGCGAAGCTTTAGCCGCTTCTCAAGACAAAGCCTTGCTTTGTTTATCTTCTTAGCACTCAAGCACAGCTTTCGCCTTCTTGCGAAGCTTTAGCCGCTTCTCAAGACAAAGCCTTGCTTTGTTTATCTTCTTACCACTCAAGCATAGCTTTCGTCTTGCGCTCAGACAAAGCCTTGCTTTGTTTATCTTCGCTCAGGTTATAATTGTTTTTTTCGCAAAGATTGCCACGATGAAAATTCGCATTTTAACAATTGGACAGAAAATGCCTGCTTGGGTGTTAACTGGAGTCGATGACTATTTAAAACGGATTCAGCCATTCGTTCAGACTCAATTTGTTGAATTACCAATGGCAAAACGCGGTAAGAATGATTCAGATGCCGATATTCTGAAATATTGCCAAACTGAAGGTGAAAGTATTCTCGCTGCACTCAAGTCCAATGAAACCTTAATTGCACTGGAAGTGGGTGGTCGTGAACTCAGTACTGAAAAACTGGCAGACACCATGCAACAATGGATGCTCGATGGTCAAGATATTGCATTAGCAATTGGTGGGCCAGACGGTTTAAGTGATGCTGTGCATCAGGCAGCCAAATGGCATTGGTCTTTGTCAAAACTTACGCTTCCACATCCTTTAGTGCGTGTCATGCTGATTGAACAGTTATATCGGGCAATGAGCATTAACCATAATCATCCGTATCATCGTGCTTAATGGTGATTCGCAAACAATTCAGGTGAACCTTTATGCATCTTCAAACTTTACCTGGGTTATTTATTTCTCATGGTTCTCCCTTATTAGCGCTTGACCCTGAACAGGTTGGCCCTGCACTACAACGCTTAGGCTTAAACTTGCCTCGTCCTCAAGCCATCGTTGTTATGTCCGCACACTGGGAAAGTCAGACACTTGAAGTCAGTACGGCGACTCGTCCTGATACATGGCATGATTTTCGTGGTTTTCCCAAAGCTCTCTATCAAATTCGTTATCCTGCTGCGGGCGAACCAGAACTTGCCGAACAGATTCTACATTTATTGGCAGAAGCTGAACTTCCAGCACATGCGAATAGTACACGTCCACGTGATCACGGTGTATGGATGCCACTATTGCATTTATACCCTGAAGCCGATATCCCTGTGGTCGAAATCTCGCTACCCATGAGTTACAGTGCTGAAGAAATTTTTAAAATTGGGCAAACACTCAAAGAATTACGTCAGCAACAAATTTTGTTGATTGGCTCAGGCAGCATTACCCATAACTTGGCAGAATTGTCTTGGCACAATAGCCAAGCCGATGTGCCTATTTGGGCATCGGAATTTCGTAATTACGTGGTACAAAAGCTCAATCATCAAGATTATGAAGCAGTTTTGGATTGGCAAACGATTCCGTACATTGAGCAAAATCATCCAAGTCTTGAGCATCTTGCCCCGTTGTTTTTTGCAATGGGTTTAGGTCATCGCTTTACTATTGTGCATAGTAGCTTTTCAATGGGTGCTTTAGGCATGGATATTTATCGTTTTGAT